>JBFHGS010000178.1:0-10288 GCA_041582995.1 Desulfopila sp.
ACCTGCTGTACAGGTAATGGTATACCG
This sequence comes from Desulfopila sp., assembly GCA_041582995.1. GTDB lineage: Bacteria > Desulfobacterota > Desulfobulbia > Desulfobulbales > Desulfocapsaceae > Desulfopila. The sequence goes on from JBFHGS010000178.1 coordinate 28, forward strand.
CATGCTGCAGCAATTATCAGCAGAAGGCTGGGCGCAGGATCTCCTGGGCATGCTCTACCTTGAACCGGAAACCCTCACCTGGGCCCAGGCATCAGGTGAAACTAAAAATGAAGAGGCAACTGTTAAGCACCTCGACAGCAACGGCACTCTTCTCGAAGCCGGAGATGCTGTCACACTGATAAAAGACCTGAATGTAAAAGGCGGCGGCTTTACGGCCAAACGCGGAACAATTGTTCGTAATATTTCTTTAGTAGCGGATAATCCCGAACACATTGAAGGACGCGTGAGTGGACAGCAAATTGTCATCCTGACAAAGTATGTAAAGAAGGCTGGGTGAGCTGAGAATCAGTTCTCCCTTCAAACATCACACATGCATCTGGAGCATGTAATCACCTACTGAACACATAACCCCCCGATGCAGTGCACATCATACCTGTAACAGATTACAGGCACCCCATATCTGGACAAGCACGGTTACCCGCAAGCAAGCGTGGACTCCGACATCCTCTCTATAGAGGAAACAGGGATCGTTCAAATATGAGGTGCTTGTGAGCATAGAGGCCAATGAAAATTGAATATCTCGCAGACCATCAATCTCTGATCCCAACCCTCGCGGAATGGTTCTACGCAGAATGGTCGCATCTGCATCCGGGTAAATCCAGAGAAGATATCCAGCATATCATATCTCTGCGTATCAACAGGGACAAAGTCCCCATGACTCTTGTAGCATTGCAGGAAAACGAGCTCATCGGTTCCGTTTCTCTTAAAATATATGACATGGATAACCGCCCGGAGTTGACACCCTGGCTCGCCTCCCTTTATGTCAGAGAGGACTGCAGAGGCAGGGGTATCGGCTCAAAACTTGTCACTGCCATCGAAGATAGAAGTCGAGTTCTGGGTGTCAAAATTCTCTACCTCTTCACTCCCGCATCAGAAGCATACTACGCCAAGCGGGGCTGGCAGGTGATGGAAAGAGTACTCTATCACACGTTTCCTGTGACTCTGATGAGTAAAAATCTCATGAATCATTACTTTTCGGCATGAGTGTTGAAAGTATCGAAAAGTATCTCATGATATATAAATTTCACAAAATATCTTCGATAATAAGTGACTATTCCAACAGGAACTATTACAGAGATAATAGTTGGCAGGGGGAGACAACACTATTACCGGAGCGAGAACACGCCAAGACAGCTATCTGGACAACAGGCTGATCTGCAAATTACATGCGAGATACAAATATGAACATCCGAGGCTTTCAGGTAAAAGACACGGAAGCTGTTATACGTCTCTGGCAGGATTGTGGCCTGCTTACATCTCAAAATGACCCATACAAAGACATTGAGAGAAAAATTAAAGTCAATCCCGAGCTCTTTCTTATCGGCGAAACTGAAGGAAAAATAATCGCCTCGGTAATGGGCGGCTATGAGGGCCATCGAGGCTGGATTAATTATCTTGCTGTGCACCCTGCATACCAGAAGCGGAGCTATGGACGGGCAATCGTTACTGCAGTCGAAGAACTGATTATTGCTAAAGGTGCGCCGAAAATCAACCTTCAGGTACGCACAACCAATACTGCTGTCATACAATTTTACAGCTCACTCGGCTACTCGGTGGATGATGTCACATCTCTTGGCAAGCGACTCATTAAAGATTGAAGCAGAATAGAGACTCATGGCGAAATAGCCTGTCGCCTTGCAGTATTTTTCTGCAACTGCGTACAGGCACCCAATATTTAAACAAACATAATTTGGTGTTTACCACGTTAGCAGGTAAACATCCCTCCATAACATCCTAAAAGAATTGCAAAAAGCTATTAATGGTATAATTCCATGCGAAAGATAGAATCCATCTTATACCACGAACAGGAACTGACCATCCACATAGCCACGGGTTCACTGCAGGCGTCAGAAATCATCCAAACATTAAAATTGTTTTATTCTGCCACTCCAACCAGGCTTGTGCTTTGGGATTTTTCTCATGCCACATTTGAATGTATCCGATCAAGCGAGGTTGCCCTAATCTCAAATATGTCCAAACAGTTTTCTCATGGGAGAAAAGACGGCAAGACAGCCATGCTTTTTGCTTCCAACGAAGGTTTCGGACTTGGCAGAATGTATGACACACACAAAGAACAAAACGATGTGAACCATCCTTATATGAGTTTTCGAAGTAAAAATGAAGCACTTGACTGGCTTGGTGTTCAGTTATAGCTGACCGGCAGGAGTGATTCAATTGAAGAACGTTCTGGTTCCGGACATGTTGTTTTTATTTCGGCAATTTTCTAAAATTTTCAGGAGATTCCATGGCTGACCTCATCGATAAAGGCCATTTTTCGGCCCTGGCTCAGATGGACCCACACGATGTATGCAGGCGGGCATTATGTACTTATGATACAAATCTGAAATGTTATAATCTGCCGGTCTGGCAGAATCACTACTTAATATATCCCGAAATATCACAGATAACCTCTTCTGTCACTGCCGCTCCATCGCACGAATACATGGACCTCTTTGCAATTCACTACCTCCTTACTGCACGCGAAATTTCTCCCGACGGCTCATGGATATCTGAAAAAGATATGCCTGGCGGCGTTACTTTTTTTCGTGGCCCACATGAGATTCCTACCAGTCTGATTGCAGATCGGGTCAACAACTCTGCGGAAGCTTTCAGGTCTCTCTGCATCAGACATGGCGGTCTCCCGCTTGAAATGGCTGACGCATCCTTTGTCTTTCATATCACAAAACGAATATCTGTAGCAGTACTCTACTGGACCGGAGATGATGAATTCCCGGCAGAAGCCAAAATCCTCTATGATAACAACTTGCCCCGGCACTTTGCTCTGGATATCGTCTATGCTCTGGCGGTTGGTACATGCAATGTGCTTGGTAAAAAGTAAGGTATGCAGAACCCAAACATTTGTGAAACACTTCGAACCCGGGAAACGTCTATCCTGAGCAAAGTGACATAGACTGACCGGCCCCTCTCATCACCTATGCTTTACTCTCTCCGCGGATCAGTGCGGCGAGCGGCTCAAAGACCCCAAAAACCTTCTTGACCACCTTTCGGGGGCTTCTGCCCTGCTTTGCAAAAATCATATCAATTGAGCTGAAGGGATCGTTATCCGGGTTGCTGATATAGGTGCGGATAGCGGCAAGCTTCCTGATGATTTCAGCCTCAGCCTGCTGCCGCAGCACTGCCCTGTAACGGATGATTTTCTCTTTGATGACCTCATCCCTTTCATTATGCTGGTACTTTTTTATTTTGTACTTTATACGCAGATCGATCAGTTCAAGCAGCATTTTCTCATAGTCTTCACCGAGCCAGATAGTCTCCGGCACCAGCTCACCAAAATAGGTCACTGCCAGGATATCTTTGTTCTGATTCCAGTATCCCATAAGAAATTCAGGCTCAAGGCTCTTATAATTCTGACGTGGCATATACATTCTGCGCAGATACTGCAGTACTTTCTCGGCCTTTTTCTTTTGACCACCGATAATCACTGAACCGCCGACCTCATTCTTGGTCACACCTTTCGTCCAGGGAGCACCTGTAATACCAAAATCATGATAAATAGGAATATGCAGGATAGCAGAGAGCGTATTCAGGGCAAGAGCATATCCGGCCGATGGGCCACCCACATTATACGATGCTGAAAGTAGTTGATGATGAATGGTATACTTAGCTAGAAATTCACCAAGTAGTTTCACCATGCTCACATCAGGGTTTAAAGCCTGAAAATAGTTTTTCACCAGCGTCAACGCCTCCTGGGCCGACTGCTGGGTCATCTGCACCGCCATCTCCATCTGTGCACCTTCACCACCCGAAGCGGAGACAGCACCGGTAACCAATACTTTTTCTGGTGAAAGACTATATGTAAGGCTGGTTGCTATAGGCAACAACACGCCTTCTGTTTCATTGGCACCAACACCCACAATAAAGCCTTTCTGAGGCTCCTTGCTAAGCTCGGTCTCAAGGTAATCATCAAGCTCGACCTTCCCCTTTCTGATCGGGCTCTGGGAAAGCTCCATACGGGCATTCTGTAAGTGAGACTCACATAACGGATAATCTTTATCCTCCCTGATTGCACCGAAACGAACGATTACCTCGTCATATTTTTCCAGGAAACCGGAGGGAGATTCCTTTAAAGCTTTTCGTAAAGCACTGGTGTCTCCCAGTGCTTCCAGAATACCAGTGAGGGTTTTTATATTGAATTTGAGAAATTTTTCCTGCTTTTCGCGTGAAATTGTCGAAATCGTCCTGAACTTTTTTAGTACAGTCAGTTCAGTTGATCTAAGCGACAGTGCCTTCTCTACAAAAGCCGAAAAATCTGCAGGCGTATGACACAGACCTTTGGCTGCCTCTATAACATTTTCAGCCGTAAATTCTGGCGCCACCGGAAGCCCATGCAGTGCAGCTCCGATAATGCCGCTTATATCACGTCTGCCAAGTTGCCCCGAAACCTCCAGCACTTTTAAACGTTTGGAACGAATAAGCGCCGGATCAAGCAAATCGAGCCGATTCGTGGTAAGCACTGTCAGCACTTTAGAAAGTGGTGTCTCCCCGTCAATAATAGAGAGGAATTTATTCGTCAGGCGATCGCTCGGCGAACCACCTGTAGCTGAACGCCGGGGTGCTAAAGCATCACCCTCATCAAAAAAAACTACTGCCGGCGCGATCATTTTGGCAATATCATATACCTTCATGAGATTTTCCACTGTCCCGTCAATCGGGTTTGCAGGATTGTGGAGTGTCGAGGGGCTGGCACTTATATCATGAATTTTCTGATTTTCACTCAACCAGCTACGCACCAGAAAAGTTTTACCTGATCCAGGGGGACCGTTTAAAACCACACCTTTTTCTTCGTTTACATTATAGAGCAGACAGTTGTTAGCCATCTCTGAGAAGGTGTCTTTAATATCTCCCACATAGTCATCCCAATGGGCGGTACGATCTATCCGGTTAACTACTTTCTTGAACAGATCACCGAAGGCATTTCTGGCCACCATTTCAAAAGCATTGCGCACCAAAAGACCATCATCCATCAGCTCCGAACGAAAATCACCATTTAGACTTACTAGGAAACCGACCAGCTTTCGTACATATGCGGGTGTCACCTGCAACGAACGTTCAGCAAACACTCGATAAACTTTGCCAACAGCGAGCATTACGTCTTCGGGTGTTATCCAGCGGATTTCTTCATGTTTAAACTGTTTCTCCACCGGTGCGACCCGGATATTGTGACGCATCAGTTCGATACGGACAATCTCGCACAGATTCTTTTTATTCTGCCAGTAGTCTGAAACATCAATCACCAGCCCTTTCTCAGCAAAACGTCTGTAAATGGCAGTATCAAACACTTCCGGCTGATCTGACGTCGCGATAAGCACACAGTCACGACTGCCGGTAATTATCTCATCAATTATGATGTTGGAGGTATCAACCAGCGTCCCCTGCTGTCGTTCCACACCACCACTTGAACCGTGTCCACTCTCTTTGCGGGCAAAAGCGCTGTGTGCCTCTTCAAGATGCCTGATCGACGTCTTGAGGGGGTTACCGAAGGCTTTCTTCAGATAATTACCCGGCTCACCCGCCAGCGAGGTTTGAAAATCATTGGGGGTAATCTTGGCATAATCCACTATCAGGCTCTGCTCTTCCAGATCACCAAGATTTCGGGCAATCTGCTTTTTGAACAGATAACTGACAAGGAACGTCCGCGAAAGTGCCTGGTAGAAATGCAACCGTTTCCGCAGGCGAATCTCGGCAGCCAGCTCGGGTGACACATCTTCGAGCCTCTTCCAGAATGGTACACTGCCCATTACTTTATCTTTTTTTCTGCCGAGATCTATCTCCGGGCGCACTTCATTACCGAAAATAACCTGCTCAATGGCCTTTATTGCAGTGGCCGATTTACCACTGCCGCTGGTGCCGATAAGGAGAATAAGGGGAGACTGCGGTACGTCCGGGTCAGACATATACTCTTTCCTGATATGCGCCCGGTACACCTTTTCAAAAAGGGCGGCCAACTCATCGGGCAGATGTACATCTGTCATCTCCTTATCGAGCAAAGAGAGCAGATAGGCACGATCTCTCCAGGTGATTTCTTTTTCCAGAATGGCATTCCAGGCCTTACGTGGTGACGCCTGACCGGACATTTCAAAGCGTTTTTGCCAATCGGTAATCATCTCCGGATCACGCAGGATAGCGAACCCTTCCGCCCTACCCGTTAAAAAGACCCACTGCCACAGCGACCTCATTCTCCATACAATCCCTCCCGGTGGCTTGTATTGATTCAAACGTGCCCGCATAAACTCTTTGGTTTCAAAAGGCCAGGCAGCAACAATCTCCTCCATTTCCCCAATCCGTTTCTCCGGCAGGCAAATGTAACGTATTTTTTTGGTCAGTCTGCGGGGCATAGTAACACCGACTTGCTGAATTTATCGAGATGAAAGCGGTGACGCCACATCTGGCTGCGGCAGGGTCACAGCAGGCACAGTATCTGTATTCTGAATCACAACCGTATTCTGTCCTGTCTGGTTTTTCTCATATGCAGCAGCCCATTTCTGCTGAACCAGAAAATTCAACAGCGCGGTATCGGATGAACCGTTGGGACGGCCAACAGACTTCTGCAACTGGCTGATACCATCGAGATACGCAGCATACAGTTTGCGTATACGGCTTGCTTCCTGATCCGCAGCGTAATTTTCCGCCTCGGCGATCAACTCTCTTCGCTTCTTCTCTTCGGAAGCAGCCACCAACTCGTCACCAAAACGCGTCTCTTTGAGAACAAAACTTATCACCTCAATACCGTACTTCTGCTCAAGTGTAGGCCCACCCTCATTTATCGGACGCGATTTCAGAGATTTGAATATTGCTTCCTTCACCTGCTGCCGGTCACTGATAAGGCCACTCACTGTCTCCGCCTGCATCAGATCCTTGACAATACCATCATAATCACCCTGCAGCAGGGTCATCGGCTGCAGATTCTCAATCGCCCAGGTATCAAGGTTGCGAATGCGGTAGGTAAGCAGGGCGGATGTCCAGAGGGCGACATTATCTTTGGTTATAATGCGCATCGGATCATTACTGCCACCCAGAAATAGCGTCTGATTCATGAGCGTCACTTCCTGCTCTATTCGTGTAAACAGTGGTAGACGCATGTGCCAGCCAACGTCAGTCACAGCCTGACGATGCCCTCCGAGCTTTTCCAGCACCACCGCATAATTCATTTTTACTTTGAAGATAGTTTTGCTGGCGTAAATAGCAGCGACACAACTATAGGCAAGGACAACAGCAAGGGTGAAGAGCAGGGTCAGGCGGCCCATCCGCATGACAAAAGCCCGTTGAACAACATTCCACACCGGCTTCTCAGACATAATGACTCCTTTATCCTGTGAAAGGGATCAATGCGCTCATCAGGTCACACTCAATATTCGGTAAGCTGAAAATCCATGTGTACGGATGCGACAGCATAACTACGGATACTGAATGCATATGGCAGGAAAAACAGTACTCATTTAGAGTATAGGAAGGACATCATATCTGTCAAATTTCTAGTGCTTTTCATCTCCTTATCACCCTGTTGCAAAACAGCATCACACCACCATCTGATACATGACGAACTCCGGAGTCTCCAAGTGATACGTCGACAAAATTCGTAATCACTGGTATCATATGACAAGCCTGACGGTATTGGACCGAGGGAAAGACACATAACTTTCACGCTAATTACCACAGGGGGATCCGATGAATTCTATCAAAATTTTCCAGACAGCACTGCAGTACGAAGAAAAAGTCAGGGATTTATATCGCTCAGCTGATACCATCATCGATGATGAACGCGGCCGGGAAATATTCCGTGCCCTGGCAGACGATGAACAGTCTCACGTTGACTTTCTGCTCTATGGGCTTGAACAGCTTCAGTCTAAGGGGTCTCTTGATCCGGAGAAACTCAACACCCCAATTCCAACTATCAAGCAGATCGAGCCTAACATTGCAAAGATGAAAGCTGCAATTCCTGAACGAATGCTCGGAGACATTAAAACAGTACTTAACAGCGCCCTCCAGCTCGAAAAAGAGACCTATGCCTTCTATAAGGATGCCTGTGAACACACGACAGGAGAAGTCAGAAAAATACTGGAGAAGTTTCTGGAGATCGAGAAACGTCACGTAGATCTGGTGCAGTTCGAGCTGGATCACGCACAGGGTGGTGTGTGGTTTAATTTCATGGAAACCAGCCTGGAAGTTGAGTAATTTTTTTCCCACACCCGATATAGCTCAACAATGCCAGCTCCCCTGATACGAACCTTTAGTTACCACTATCGTGAACGATACGGAGAGTCCATCGGCAAAATTCCCATAGATCTGGGACTGGTCTGTCCTAACCGGAGGAATGGCGGTTGCATATTCTGTCGACCTGCCAGCTTCACTCCCGGCTACCTGAGCCCAAAAGACAGTGTCGAAAAACAGATCGCTCGCGGCAAAACACATCTTCTTAAGGGCAGGTTTACAAAGTACCTTGCGTACTTTCAGCAAGAAACCTGCACTGCGCTGCCGGTTGGGGAATTTCTCCCCCTGATCGGCAGCGTTCTGGAAGATTCCGACTGTGTCGGCCTGATACTTTCCACGCGGCCAGATCATGTATCCGATGAGTTGCTGGCAGTTCTTGCAGCTTGCATCACAAAATCAGGCAAAGCATGCCTCTTTGAACTCGGCCTGCAAACCATCCATGAACCAAGCCTGAAACTATTAAACCGGAACCACAGTTACGGTGATTTCACCGACAGCGTCGCGCGCATTCAAAAGGCGGAAGTATTCGAAGTGGGAGCGCATCTGATTTTCGGCATCCCCGGCGAAAGTGAAGAGGATATGCTTGATTCTGTCCGCACAGTCTGCCGGCTCGGTATCAATGGCCTGAAACTCCACCATCTGCAGGTGATTGCCGATACCCCTCTTCACCAGATGTACGTAAGCGGCGAAGTGGAGGTTTTCACGCTTGAAGCATATATCGCTTTTCTGCTGCGTGCTCTGCCAATCATCCCGTCCCACATCACTCTCCACAGACTCTGGGCCACGTCCCACCCAAACCTGCTGATTGCTCCGAAATGGAACATATTAGCGGCCAGTCTGAGCAGGGAGCTTCACAGCAAAATGGCACTCCTCGGCCTGCAACAGGGTCAGTTATAAGCTTGTCTTTTCAGACCTTTGCTTTTTCTCTAAACCTAATACACAATACACCAGCGGCATTCCGACAGGCAACGCCCCGATATGCTCGAGTTACACCATCGTTAGCTGAGAAAGAGGGGTAAATCAGAAAAGCCTTTACCATTCCCTGTAAACTCTGCACTATTTATCATTATGCGGTAGTATACATTACATAAGACATACGAAATTCTTCATGTCAGTGCAGAACAATAGCGCATTCCTGACACTAACAAATAAGGATAACAACTATGGAAAAAAAGATTCTGGTACCAATTGCGAATGGCACAGAAATGGTAGAAGCTCTCAGCATTGTCGATGTTTTCAGAAGAGCCGGCGCCACGGTCGATATCGCCTCGGTGAATGAGCTCGTTATCACCTCCTCACATAATGTAAAAATACACGCGGACAAACTTATAGATGAATGCCGGGACGAAAGTTACGATCTGGTTGCAGTGCCAGGCGGTATTCCCGGAGCCCAGAACCTTGCAAGCTCTCCAACGCTTATAGAGATTTTGAAGAAACAGAACGACGCCGATAAACTCTACGGCGCAATATGTGCCTCGCCCGCTGTTGTTCTCCAGGCGCACGGCTTGCTCGAAGGCAAAAAAGCAACCTGCCATCCGCTCTTTATCGCTGATTTGAGTGATACGAATACGTCTGAACTGAAAGTCGTTTTTGATAAAAATTGCGTCACAAGCAGAGGTGCCGGTACTTCGATAGACTTCGCACTTGAATTACTTGGAATAGTGATGGGAGAGGACAAAAAGCGAGAAGTGGCAAAAGGAATGGTGGTACAGGTTGATTAAGTGATAGAAAAATTGCCTCTTGAGTATTTCTACCCCGGGGATAATGTCCTTCTCTTCTGTTTCTGAAAGTCTCTTTTGCGGGGGGACTCCCTTACTACTGGAGACAAAGCACTAGTGCTCTGTAAACATTAAGATGTCGTAATATTTCTTAGCAATTTCGGCACACAGCAAGGCACGAATGAAGGAGCATAGCAACGCTATGTAACTGAATGAGAAACGAAGTCAGTGTGACAAAAGGGCTGGAAATATGC
>JBFHGS010000179.1:0-10276 GCA_041582995.1 Desulfopila sp.
CCTCAAGGCCGCCGCTTACGGCATTGACCCGGTAGTTCAGGCGTTCAAGGATGGTGGACGCTATCTTTCGTTGTTCTTCAACATCGTCAACGACCAGAACTCTTTCCTGATGTCCCCGCAGGGCGGCAAGATTCTGTTCCTTCCCAACCTGCTGTGCAGCTTCTTCTGTGGCAGGGATATACACATGCATTCGGGTACCCACACCAACATCGCTGTCAATATCGATATATCCCTTATGATCTTTTACCGTGTTCCAGACAATCGCCATACCAAGACCGGTCCCGCTTCTTCCCAACACTTTCTTGGTATAGAACGGTTCAAAAATCAGCGGGATATCTTTCTTTGATATTCCGGTCCCGGAATCTTCCACGGTAAAGCGTACATATGTCCCTTCTGCAACGGTTTCATAGCAGCCAAAGGGCGTATCGATGTAAATACTCTGGACAGAAAGCACAATGATACCTTCTTTTTCAATGGCATCAGCTGCATTATACATGAGATTCATCAGCAACTTGGAAAGGTGAACCGGTGATCCTTTAATATTACTGACGTTCTTCTCTAAATTGAGTTTGATTTGCACCCCCGGATGAGTCTGTTTCAGCCGCATACTCTCAGGGCTTGTAATGTAATCCATTACCATCAGTAAGGGATCTATAACATGGGCAATATTTAAGCCGTTATTTCCAAGGGTAAGCATATCCTGAACGATCACTGCGGCACTATCCCCTGACTTCTGTATTGCCTTGATCGGTTCTCTCAGCGGATCATTATCGGCAAGGTCAAGAAGCAGCAGTTCTGGCAGAGTAACTATTCCTGAGAGAATATTGTTTAAGTCATGCGCAATACCTGCTGCCATCCTGCCGATTCCCTCCATTCGTTCAGCCTGATGCAATTGCGCTTCTAATTTTTTCCTCTCGGTTATATCCCGTAACGAAGTAACCGTTAACGCTTTGCCGTTAGCCTGCAGTGAACGGGATTGCAACTCAACCGGCAACGTTTCACCGTTTTTCCTCCTGCCTGTAATCTCCAGATACGTATGTTGTTCAGCAGATAAGGTATGACGGGCAATATCAAGGTCATCAGGATGACAAATGGTTGTCAGCAGATCCCGGCCTGTCAGCGCTTCCAGCGAAAAGCCAAACATTTCAATACAGGAATTATTGGCATCAATAATGCCGCTTTCATCGTGAAAAACAATGCCGTCAAGCGTAACCTCTGAGAAACGCCTGTATCGCTCTTTACTTTCAACAAGCGCGGTTTCTGTTTTCCTGTGTTGTTCAATTTCTTCTGAAAGTCGCGCATTACTCTCGGTTAAAAGCGCTGTTCGCTCAGCAACAATGTCTTCCAGCATATTGCTGTGATCCCGCAGTTTACTCTCTGCCAGTCTGCGCTCCGACAACTCTCTTTCAAGATGTTCTGCCATCTTATTGAAAGATTCTGAAAGCATTCCTGTCTCGTCGCCTGCTTTCACTCTGATCCGGTGCGATACATTTCCTCTTGTAAGTTCACGCGTTCCGTCCACAAGAACCTGAATCGGTTCGGTCAACACTCTGGCAAGAACAACAGCAAGTAACGTTGCCAGAATAACCATTACGCAACTGATTATCAGGTCGTCATGGATGCGCTGTGCAGCCTGTTTCTCAAGCCTCTCCAGAGACATTTCTATTTTCAGCAGGTAAACTACTTTACCCAATGCGCTAATGGGGCTTACAAACTCCATAACATCTCGGCCATCGCGCGTAAATTGCCTGAAGCGTATGGCATTATCCTGAATAATTGCGCTGTAAAACGGGTCGGAGAGCTTGACGGCAGCCAGGTCCGGATTGGTGGTCAACCAGGTGCGCCCCTTTTTATCTGCAATGGAAAAAAAGAGTATATCACTGTTTTCAACAACCTTGTTCACCATATCCAGTATAGTCACATAATCTGAATCAAAAATATACGGGGCGGTTGTCTGGCTCAGTATTTTCACAAATTCCGAGCCATGCTTTTCAATTTCGATATGCATAGCCTTGATAATGCGGTTGTATGAGGTCAGCGCAAAAATACTGCTCATAATGATCACAAAAATCAGGAAGCAAAAAGTAATCTTGGTGCGGATACTGGAACCGGGCAACACAATGACCTCATAAACTCAAAAAAGTACTTCTGTCTCAATAGTTTTCGGGCGGTACCTCTTTAGAGAACCACATCTCTGTTTATCTGCTCTCTACCCATCGTACAACTTCCCGCACATTATCGTAGTCGCTGTCCTTTGCCTTGATGAATCCCTTGGTCGTAAGTCCTTCAAAAATCGCTTCATATCCAGGATTCCCAAGTTCACCAATCTTGAGCATTGCCGTCTGTATTGTCTGAAATTTTTCTTCAGCAAGACTGGTATTGGCTATCCACGGTCCTCTATATATTGGCTCTGATTGCCAGATGATACGGATATCATCCATGTTCATTTCCACCTTCTTTATAGCAGTAAAGGAGGTTGCCCCGGCATCAACATGCCCCTTGTGAACGGCAAGAAGTGAGTTTGCGTGTTTTTTCAAGTACTTTATGTCGGTAAAGTCACTCAGCGCTATCCCGGTTTTGAGTAGTTGGGCCAAGGGAAAAAGATAGCCGCTGGTGGATTTCGGATCAGTGAAAGAAAAAGTTTTCCCTTTAAGGTCTTCTAAGCGCTCTATACCAGAATCTTTTCTGGTTACAATCATACTGTTATAGAATTCCAACCCCTCGTCATCCAGAGTGCGACAGATAAGTTTCACACCGAAACTATCCTGAGCATCCACATAAGCAAAAGGTCCGACATAACCTATATCCGCTACACCGTTTTTAAGTTTAAGGATAACATCGTCATATGATTTACTGCCAATCCAGACGAAGTTCAGGCCAGTTTCTTTTTCCATCTCAGCAAAAAATCGACTGTAGACATCTTCATTCCCAAGATTTGAACGATGCGGGATAATTGTAACCTTGATATCCTTCTTCGCAGACTCCGCATAGCCGGCCTGCACGAACAGGCAAATAATGGTACTGAGTACCAACACAAACAATCCGGTTTTCCTGCCTGAAATAGAACCGTACCTCATACAACCTCCATAATTCTTATTACAGAAAACACGATCTTTATTCGAAAAGCATACGATTATACAACTATTTCGCCATTAGTCGAAGAGGAACTGCGTTGATTTTACGTTGAAACGTTTTCCACCGGGGAGCCCTGTGTCTGAAGACCGCTGACGGCAAATCAAAATACCAGAGCATCAAACAACAAAGCCCCCTGCCGTTCTCAACGTCAGGGGGCTATTACTTCGTACTGGATATATCAAAAAACTCTCATTAACGTTCGAGCTCATCAAGTCTAGAGAAGTGAGAGGCGTCAGGCGTATACAACTTTTTAAAACGTAACTCTTAAATCTTGATGTAAATCCTACACACTACCGATACGTTTTTAACATGAAGAGCTGACTCCTCACTTTTCAATCACACATGATGTATCCATTTTCTCTTTCAGAGCACCAGCTACTATCAAAAAAGTCCTTCAAATTCTTCATACCCTTCAGCACGCAAAGACTCTACCGGTATAAACCTTAACGATGCTGAATTAATACAGTACCGTAAACCTGTTGGCTTTGGCCCATCGTCAAAGAGGTGACCAAGATGTGAATCGCCCTGCCTGCTACGTACCTCTGTTCGAACCATAAGCCATTTCCGATCAGACTTTTCGACAATATTTTCCGGCACCAGAGGCCTGCTGAAACTTGGCCAACCTGTTTTAGAATCATATTTATCCAGCGAACTGAACAGTGGTTCTCCAGAAACGATATCGACATATATTCCGGGCTTTTTGTTATCCCAATACTCGTTGTTAAAAGCGGGTTCTGTTCCTTCTTCCTGAGTTACTTTGTATTGCAGCGGGGTAAGACGCTTGGTCAGATCTTCCTTGCTGTTCTTTTTCATGAGTGCAGAATCTTTGTCTTGCCAATGTTCATTAAGGAAATTGTCCCGACCTGACCGTGAGCGATAGTAATTGTAGCGTACCGGATTCTTCTTATAATAATCCTGATGGTACTCTTCAGCCGGCCAGAATTGCGGTGCAGCGACGATCGGAGTTACAATGGGCTTATCGAATATGCCACTGCCGGTAAGATTTTCCTTTGATTCAACAGCCAGCTTCCTCTGCATTTCATCGTAGTAGAAAATGCCTGTGCTGTACTCTCTGCCGCGGTCTACAAACTGCCCGCCGGCATCTGTCGGGTTAATCTGTTTCCAGAAGATATCAAGCAACTGGCCGTATGCAACTTTGGCCGGATCGTATGTTATCTGAACAACTTCGACATGCCCGCCCGCACCATAATTTTTATAGGTTGGGTTTTCTGTTGTACCGTCTGCATAACCGGAAACAACAGACAACACCCCGTCAATCGATTCAAAAGGTTTTTCCATGCACCAGAAACAGCCTCCGGCAAAAAGTGCTTTTGCTGTCACTTCCGGAGCTTTCAGCATCTTCCGTTCTTCATTCTGGTTGCCCGCCACAACACTTACCGCTGCAAGAGCAAGGAGAAAGAGAACAAGGGTAAATATTTTTCTTTTCATGATTCAGCATTGCCTCCACTGATAAGCCTCTTCATTTTTTTACGTCCCGGCTCATTTTTTCAAGCCGGTCTGTAATTCTCTGCTGCTCACAGATAAAGAGACCAGTTCCCGATGGAGTATTCCCGAAAAGTTTACCTTTTGGGAAGCAACACTCATACAAGACTCTCTGATCACCCCTCACTCTTCACATCTTACGTCTCAGTTGATCAGGCTGAAATTCAGGGGTAATCATAAATTCATCTATCCCCATTTTCTCATAGAAAAAAAGGCATTAGCGGTTATTCCTGCCCGGAATTCATCACTGCCTGGAAAAATGGAACCGGTGGCTTCCTGGCCTTCCTCCCTAACATCTCCAATATTCCTCTTTTGCTTTGCCCAGATGTTAGTTTCTTGATTACCTCATCACCAACATGTGCGCCTAGTGCCCGGTACGCCTCAAACTGCTCTTCATCAAAAAACTGATCGGCAGTAGACTCATGCGGAAAAGCAGGATGCTTTTTGCTATATGCCTCTATATACGAATTATGCCCCCTGCCGATTGAAGATTTAATATAGAGCAAACGTCCTTCCTGTTGCTTCCCATCTTCACCTTTTCCATATTCGATACGCCCCTCAGCGAAATGGTTGCACTCCACATCATCTCGTGTTTCTTCCCGATATATTTTAGACAGATCGATATCAACCTTTACCCCCATATCAATACGAATCATGCGGATCGCATCAGTTAATCCTTTAAATTGCATATTCCCATCTTCTTCGGCATCTATTATGAGAATGTACTTGCAGCGCCTGCGAACAAGTTCGTACAACCCAATATTTTCTAGATGTCCACCATCACTGATATAGAGGCACTTACTCTTCTCGCTCAGTAAGCCCAGCATTTCTTTCAGCAGGTACCACGGCCCAACCCTCGCTATGCTCCAGGCATCAGCTACCCGTTTCGGATTCTGCAGCCAGTAACCAAGCCTCAGATTGAACATAGCCATTATCATTGTCATGCCCGCCTTGGTCTCACGCCCCATATTCGGTGCGACAGCGCCTCCTGAAATTGCCATTGCAGTGGCCAGTCCCATATGATGATCCAGCTTCTCATAGTCAGCGGTGTTGCAATAGCCTGTAAGTTGACTTCCTATATAATTCCGGCTGAATATAAAAAAATCACCTTTGCGTCCCTTAAGACCTGTGTTTCCCCGGGCGCGGATATTCAGTGTAGCATTGATGAGATGGTACGGAGCATTGTGAATATTTAATGCGTTGAGTTTCTGGTCATCGTTATGGACAACTTTTCCGCTTTTCGGATCAAGTGATATTAAAAATGCCTTGCTCAGTCTATCCCGGTAAAAAGGATGCAGGGACGTGAAGTTAACATTAAACAGGAGTCTTCCCAGAACCCATGTCACTACGGCGGCGATACAGAAAAAGAGCAGCACACTCTGCCTTGCGAAATCGAAGATATCAGGCATATTGCCTGCATTCAGAATCCAGCCGCTCAGGTTCAGATACATAAGCCAGAGCACAATGGGGCCTGCCATTCCCATCACCATCTGAGCAGTTTTCTCTTTTGCAGACGAGCCGCTGATCATTCCTGCGGATGAAGAGATGGCGCTCACTATGAGCACGGCAGCAGCCACAGCTACCAGAAGAGTATCAACCCTGGCCATAAAATCCATTGCCCGCAGAGTTTCTTTAAGACTATAGAAATAAAAGATAAAAATTGGCTGCAGGCATAAAATGGCAGCTATCAGTGCCAGCAATAGCACTAGTCCGCACATCCTCGTCAACATATCCCGGTTTTTCCATTGAGAGTCTCCCCATTGGCCTTTGCCCATCACCGTAGAAGGAGATATCGCCAATAACAGAAAACCAAGTGCCAGTATTGAAGTGATGTATCGTGTGGCATTATGGAATATCAAGGAAACCGGATCGAGCAGATCACTGTCCTCACCACTCGTCCAAATCCGCAGATGTATCGGGTTATCAGATGATATCAGTTCTATCCCTTTACCTTTTGTCTGAAGAGATGTGATGAGTGCGTCAACCTCGTCATTTGCAAAAATATATTCCCTTGATGACAAACAATCTCTTCCCGATGATGCGATCTTCTGAAAAATCTCACCATACGGTAACTTAACGGCCGCATAAATGTTACTACCACTTCGATATGCATCTATATCCAGATTGCGATAAAAGGCATCCAGATCGGCAACCTCTTGCGCATTCTCCGACTCTGGGAAAACTCCTTTCTTATCAGCTATCTGAATAACAGGCGCTGTACCTGAGTAAAACATCCGAACTTTTTTCATGACAAAATGATGTGTCTCATAGCTGGATCCTCTGGTTTGCCAGGCAGAGACCCGTATCTGCACATCATCCTGCAGGGTCGGAATTGATATTGGCAAGCTCAGACTTTCCGCATCTGCACTCGTGAACAACCATCTTCCCTCGCTCAGAAACTTTCCTTTGCTGGAATAGGTATTACTCGGCAGACCTGAAAGCATTATATATCTTTTCCAGCCTATATAATCGCCAAGTCGTACACCGGAGGTTGAACTATCATGTATACACTTGCTTATCGGTACTGTGAACTGGCTTGCATTACACAATTGTTTATTTATCCAGCTTTCAGGATACACATAATTTTTATTGCCATACCAGGCACCAAGGGTTCCCAGCATCATCCGGTAGGCGATATTATCCTGGGCCCAGGTGGTAAGAACGATATTCTGGCCACTCATCTTGCCCGGTTCAGTCACACGCACTACGATGTTATCCGGTAGCATACTGTCGACCTTCCACCTGCCTGGTGCAATCTCCACAGTATCCTTTTCTATCCCTATATGTGCCGGTGGACCTTCCACTACACTATGCTGAGCAAACTGCTGCGTCGGCCATTCCAACATCGATTTGACATTAATGTGAACCTGTTGATGAGAGACCCCGCTTTCTGCGGTATTCTCATCATCTTGACGGGATGAATCATGACGAATGGTATATTCCCCCCTATAGGTCTGTAAAGCGTCCCGAATATCATTCTTGAACAAAAAAGCTGTAATTATGACGCAGAACAAAACAAACGGCAGGAGAATAAAACTATTGATCAGCAATCCTCGCAGGGTGACTGCAGGAAGACGCAAACCGGCAAAGGCAACCGGTGGTTTAATATAATTTGAATGCTCACGCAGATGACGAAATGTCTCCGGTTCTGTTTCTCCAGGTACATGCTGAAAAGGAAATAGCGGTTGACCTGACGCATCTGATTTAGCAAAAATGGAACTGAGACAACTACCGATGTAACCGCCTCCCGAAACTGTCGAAAGGTAGTCTGCATATTTCAGCACTCCTCTCTCCGGCTCCTTCGGTTCATTTCCTGTTGTGCTGTCGTCTGCGGTCACTGAAGGATATTCTATTTTCTCCAGTGACTGTAAAACGCCAAGACAGAAGGTTGAAGAGCGTATCCCACCTCCGGAGAAACCGATGCCGAAAAGATTACGCTGTACAGATGGACGCCCTCCCTCATGGAATTCCAGACGCCGAAGTCCAAAATTAATCCTCCGTGCTTCTATTGCATCCAGTTCAGCCCGAAAGACATCCCGTGGTATTTCAGCACTATTCGCTTCCGCCTCAACATAAGCCCTGTAATCACGCGTACCGGTACCCATAGCCCCTCCCCTCAGGTTAATCAGGTAGTGTTCCTCCGGAAACGGATCTTTCACTTCTATTGTATCTTCCTTATCTCACAATTTGTTCATGGATTCAATTGTACGTCAGGCACAATCTCCCTATAATTTCGTTCTTATTCTGAAGTGAGAGATTTTGTGGAAAGAATTTAAAGGTACTTGTAAAGAAACATGAATAAGAGGATGATAGCGACTCTGATGAAAATCATGAATACGCCATAACATTACTCCACAGGTGCCCGTATGAATCTGAGCACCTGTGGAGTAGTTTGCAACCTTAACGTTTAACACATGACAATGGATGACATTCTTATTGAAGACAGTAGCTTCACCAGGCAGGATTACGCAAAAAGGTCCCTGGCTACCGGCGAATATGATAGTTGCACCTTTATCCAATGCAATTTTGCCAACTCGGATCTTTCACATTGTCTCTTTATCAACTGTCTGTTTGATAACTGCAATCTAAGCAATACAAAACTAGGCAATACTACCTTGAATGACGTGCAGTTCAAAAACTGTAAATTACTCGGTGTAAAATTTTCTGACTGCAATCCGCTGGTAATTTCCATCAGATTTGAGCATTGCCGGCTGGATATGGCATCTTTTTATCAGCTCAGCCTGAAAGGTATTGTTTTTAAAAAATGCAGTTTACACGATGTCGACTTTAGCGCGGCAAACCTGACTTCTGCCTGTTTTGACGATTGTGATCTCACCAACGCAATGTTTGGCAACACAACCCTGAAATTGGCCGATTTGCGCACCGCCTACAATTATTCAATTGATCCTGAAATGAACAGAATACACAAAGCGAAGTTTTCCGTAACTGGCCTGGTCGGCCTGCTCGACAAGTATAATATCACCGTCGAATAAAAAGAGCTGAATCATCAAGCCCCAGGAATTTTGAAAGTGCGGGGAATTACGACTTAACGTTTATACCATGCCCCGGTGGCAGTACAACAGGCAAACCTTTTACCTGCTGGTTGCAGGTTATACGAATTTTCTCAGCCGGTATCCTGAAACGTTCAATCAGGTAAGCCTGTAACTCTTTCTCTATAGGTTGCTTTTTAAGAGCAGCATCCATACAGTTCAGCCACATGTCCCGTTCTGCAAAACCAATATCGAAATGGACATGGATACCTGCCAGGTTTGCTGAACCGAATTTTTCGTTATAGAGTTGCGGACCGCCCAACCAGCCACTGAGGAACAGGGCTAGATTTTCACGGGTAGCCTCGAGGTTCACAGGATGCATATCACGTATCTTTTGCGCATCCGGCAGTTCCTCCATCAGATCATAAAAGCAATTGGCCAGATCCTTCACCCCGTTGATGCCGCCCAGTAAATCAAACGCTTTTTTTTCGTAACCATCTCTTTCTTCCATCACTATCCCCTGGCCGGTAACAATATACTGAAGAAACCTCATCCTTTTCCTTCAGAAATACTAGCAGGATAGTTGCCATAATTCAAAGAGATAATCGATTACAACCATTACCGGTGATCACTTCTCCTTATATAGATACGTATCAGCATGTCGAACCTGATCAAGCCGAAATGAAGAAGTTATCAGATGCATTATGTTCATCTATTTTTTGCCACGCTCATATTGAACAAGTAATCTTCTGAATCGCTCTTTCCAGTCGTTGCCGTCACGTATTTTCAGTGTATGCATACCGTTTCGTATGACACCCACCGCCCCGCTGAAATTACCCTGTTGGGCATACACTGCCGCAAGCGTCTCAATATACCTGGGATTATTCCCTTCAGTCAGCTCTACCGCCTTTTCATAATCAAGAACCGCCTGTGATAATTCTCCACGACGCGACCAGGCTTTTGCCCGATTCAGATAAGCATTCAGATGTGTGGGTTTCAAGGCTATCGCCTTGCTGTAATCTTCAATCGCCTGGCTGTGCTTCCCCTGTGCATAGAAGCCATTTCCTCTGTTATTGTAACCATCGGCATAATCCGGTTTCAGCTCTACTGTTCTTGCAAAATCGCGGACAGCCGCCTCTACATTCCCG
>JBFHGS010000180.1:0-10245 GCA_041582995.1 Desulfopila sp.
ATTACTGATAGTCTGGTACATGCTGACTTCTGTGAGATCAATCTTGAGAAAATACATAGCTTTATCGTTCCGCTGAAATTTGAAGGTAAAGCAAAAGGTGTTGATCTCGGTGGTGCACTTGAAACATATATCAGCACAGTAGAGCTTAAAGGTAAACCACTTGATATTCCGAATGATGTTTCTTTGAATGTCAGCGGACTCAATATCAACGACAAGCTTACTCTTGGTGCTATTGCACTGCCTGAGAATGTAGAGATGGGTTCCAACCCTAAGACAGTCTGTGTTAGTGTTGTCAAGTAAGACGCAGTAGACGATCCTCGGCCCGGTCCACATTAACTCAATTGGCTCAGGCGCCACAGGATGTATATACCGAATCCGGAAAGAGGCACTCTCTTTCCGGATTTTTGCATTTCAGCATAGAGTATATCCTCCCATGTCAGATAGTGATTTTCTTATCGTAGGGTTGGGAAACCCCGGTCCTCAATATAAAGATACCCGTCATAATGTCGGTTTTATTGCAGTTGATGAACTTGCAAGACACTGGGGCGATAGCCTTTCATCCACTAAGTGGGATGCCAGTTTCTGCAGGCTTTCCCGCTGGGATGTAACAATGACGCTAATCAAGCCCATGACCTTTATGAATCTCAGTGGGCGCGCTGTTGTGGAGTTTGCCAATTTCTACAAAATTTCTGCAACCAATATTCTGGTCATTCATGATGACCTGGATATGCACCCCGGTAGGTTGAAGCTGGTCCGTGGTGGCGGAGCAGGGGGGCATAATGGTATTCGTTCAATGACACAGTCGCTTGGCTCGAACGATTTCTACCGTTTGAAAATTGGTATAGGTCGTCCCGGGAAGGGTGGGGTGCATGCTGATTTTCCGGTGGATAAATATGTCCTTTCGTCTATGGCCGGCGATGAACTCGATCTGCTCTATGATCGCGTCGACAATATTGAAGACGGACTCCGGCTCTTCGTCAGTGAGGGTCCTGCTCGTGCCATGAGCCTGATTAACAGTATAAAGTGATAGAGTTGTCACGAATACTTTTCTCACCAGCTAATCGTGTTGGTGTGTTACGTAAAAATAAGGGCATTTTTGTGCTAGATATGGTATAGTGTTGTTTGTTTCTTAAGAAACGTAATCGGCCAATTCAATTGGTACCGAGTGTCAATATTTACCTGGTTCGTTGTCAGTTGAGAATTTGAAACCAGGTTCTCTTCTGAACGTCATATGGAAATATTTTCATGTGCGGGACTTAAAAATCCTTTCTAGTATAAAATGATGGTTTTCCGTAGAGGTGAAAGTAGTGTTTGCTGAAGGTGATATGGCTGTTTATCCGGCCCATGGCGTTGGTGTTATTAAAGCTATTGAAACTCAATCTGTTGCGGGTGTCGACCACACCTTTTACGTGTTGGAGATACTGGAGAATGGAATGACAATCATGATTCCAACTGCCAGCAGTGAGAATGTTGGTCTTAGAGCTATTGTCAGCAAGCAGCAGGTCGACGAAGTCATTGATATCCTTGAAGACAGGACTACTGAGCTTGGAACTCAGACCTGGAATCGACGTTATCGTGATTACATGGAGAAAATCAAGACCGGCTCTGTTCATGAAGTTGCTGAAGTTCTGCGTGACCTTTTTCTGCTCAGTGTCGACAAAGATCTCTCCTATGGTGAGAAGAAAATGCTCGATACTGCAAAAAGTCTGTTGGTCAAAGAGCTGTCGCTTGCACAGCATATTGAAGAGGCTTCGGTATCTGATCGCATAGATACCATTTTTGCCTGATTAAAGAACAACGGGAATGCTGATTGAAGCAGTAGAAATTTCCCACTTTCAGCAGACCTGGCATGGAATCATTAGAAGATCACGAGCAGTTTGATTTAGACGAGACGGGAGACATCTCTATCTCGATAGACACCGGCAACGCCGGAGTCAGGCTGGATCACCTGCTCGTGCAAAGTATCCCTGACATTTCACGATCCCGTATAACTTCCTCTATTCGCTTAGGTCTCATTCTCGTTAACGGAGAGCAATGCAAGGCCAGCTATAAGCTGAAAGTTGGCGAATGCGTTACCGGAACACTTTTCGAACCGCCACCGCTGTCAGTTTCTCCTGAGAAAATTGAGTTTCCAATACTGTTTGAGGATGATTACCTGTTAGTACTGTCCAAACCTCCGGGGTTGGTGGTACATCCCGGAAGTGGCAACAGCAGCGGAACGCTGGTTAATGGTCTTGTTTACCATTGTGAATCGATAGCCGGAGTTGGCGATGTTATCAGGCCTGGTATAGTGCATCGGCTCGATAAAGATACCTCCGGGGTGATGGTTGTTGCCAAAAAAGATAGTGTACACCGACAGCTTGTAGAGGCGTTTAAAGCCCGTGAAATCGGAAAAGAATACCTGGCCCTTGTGCATGGAATTCCAACAGATTATTCAGGACGCATCGTAGCGGCTATCGGCCGGCATCCGGTCAACAGACAGAAAATGGCTGTCCGGGAATCTTCCGGAAGATACGCCGTCAGTAATTGGCAGGTGATTGAAGAGTATCAGGGGAAAATCAGTCAGGTGCGAGTAAAAATTGAAACTGGCAGGACCCACCAGATACGAGTTCACATGGCTCATCTCGGGCACCCGGTTGCTGGTGATGTTCTGTATGGACCGCATAGAAACAACAAGTCTTTTCCACGGCAGATGCTGCATGCCTGGAAACTTAAATTCAAACATCCGGTAACTTCTGAGCAACTTCGTTTTTGTGCTCCGGTATGTGACGATATGAGTGAAGTGATTGAGCGTCTTTCTTCAGAATCATTTTAAAACAGAGTAGTACGAAATATGAACATTGCGATTACAGGCACCGTCGGTTCAGGGAAAAGCAGGGTGACAGATATCCTGGCCGGCCAGCTGCGTATCCGACCTCTTGATACCGATGTTCTTTGCAGACAATTACTGGAGAAAGGTCAGCCGGGTTGGTCAGATCTGATCGAACGCTGGGGAGATACTTTCAACGATGAGACAGGTGAACTCGACAGAGTTCGTCTGCGTGAAATTGCTTTTACTGATCCTGAAGTACGAAAGGGACTTGAAGATATTCTCCATACACGCGTAAGAGAACGTGTCGCAACGCATATGCAAACTTCGGCTGATGTTCAAATTCACCAGCTGGTTGAGGTCCCGCTCCTTTTTGAAGCCGGGTGGGAAAGTGACTTTGACTATGTTGTAACTGTATATGCTCCCACGGATATTTGCCTTGATCGTACTGTTGAACGTGATCATGTGAGTCGTGAGCAGGCTGCGTCAATTCTGGCTCTGCAGCTTTCACCGGAAGAGAAGGCGGAAAGAGCTGATAGTGTAATAGATAATTCAGGTGTATGGGGAGCAACTGTTCTTCAGGTATCGCTTTTGTCGCGAAAACTCCGGGAACTTGGTTTAGAATAAAAAAAAAGCAGGCATCTTTTGGCTTTAAAAAGCTTGACAGTACTGGGCTGACCACGTATAAGAAAAGGAGTGGTGAGAGTAAAAAAGCCTGCCTCGTGATGAATCTTTTGTTAATTCAGAAGTTCTATCCAGCTTATCAGAATCCCCTCTTTCAGGTAGGTTAATTTCTTTATTCTATGATCCTCTGAAAAATACTGATTCTTCGTGAATCATGTCAAATATTCCATTCTATTGCTAATCTTATACACAACTAAAAAATAAATTTTTTTTCTAACATAATCAAAATGCTGGCAGTGCTGGAGACAGGCTGTCGCGCTCAGAGATTACACGCACCCGTATCGAATTTCCAAAGCATGGTTTTTTAATGCTACCGTCGGATTCGGTGTGATTGTCTAATACTTCAGCGAATTGCATAATGATCCTGCCAATAGTTCCAAAAGGAGATACCAATTAATGAATCTGGCGGAATTGAAAATGATGAAAATCGGCGAGCTTGTCAAGCTTGCCCGTGAATACAACGTAGAAGGCTTCAGCTCGATGCGAAAGCAGGAGTTGATTTTTGCTTTGCTGCAGGCTCAAGCTGATAAAGACGGAAAGATGCGGGGTAGTGGCGTTCTTGAAATCTTGCCGGATGGTTTCGGCTTCTTGAGAGCTCCCGACTATAACTACCTGCCGGGTCCGGATGACATCTATGTATCGCCTTCACAAATTCGCAGACTAAACCTGCGTACCGGTGATGTTATTGACGGTCTTGTCCGTGCTCCTAAAGAGGGTGAGCGATATTTCGCCTTGCTGAAGGTGGAAAGTGTTAACTTTGATCCGCCTGAAGCTGCAAAGCAGAAGACGTTGTTTGGCAACCTGACGCCATTGCATCCCAATGAGATGTTTACTCTTGAATGGCAGCCTGACAACTATTCAACCCGGGTTATGGATATGTTTGCCCCGATAGGCAAAGGGCAGCGCGGCCTTATCGTTGCACCGCCCAGAACCGGTAAAACGGTGCTTATGCAGAAGATTGCCAACTCTATTGTCCGGAATCATAAAGAGGTATACCTCATCGTTCTTCTTATTGATGAGCGTCCGGAAGAGGTTACTGAAATGACCCGTTCAGTAAAGGCCGCTGAAGTCGTCAGTTCAACATTCGATGAGCCACCCCAGCGCCACATTCAGGTGGCTGAGATGGTTATAGAAAAAGCGAAACGACTGGTTGAGCACAAAAAGGATGTTGTTATCCTGCTTGACAGTATTACCCGACTTGCACGTGCCTATAACACTGTAACTCCTGCGAGTGGCAAAATTTTATCCGGTGGTGTTGAGGCAAATGCTCTTCATCGTCCCAAGAGGTTTTTCGGTTCTGCCAGAAATATTGAAGAAGGCGGCAGCCTCACAATTCTCGCGACTGCACTTATCGAAACCGGTAGCAGGATGGATGAAGTTATTTTCGAGGAATTCAAGGGAACCGGTAATATGGAACTTGTCCTCGATCGTAAGATGGCAGATAAGCGTATATTCCCCGCAATCGATATCAAGCGTTCAGGTACCAGAAAGGAAGACCTGCTGTTGAAACCTGATATGTTGAATCGTATCTGGATACTCAGAAAACTGCTCAATTCTATGAATCCAGCAGATTGTATGGATTTCCTGATAGATAAGTTAAAGCATCAGAAGAGTAATAAAGATTTTCTCAGTTCCATGAACGGCTAAAGACCTTTCGGTGCACGTTTTTATAGAGCCTTATTGTCTACTGAAAACGTGAAAGTCGTAATTTTTGTTGAAAAATTGTTTCGCCTCGTTATAATGCACACCTTGTGTCTTTAACATGACGGCTTATACTGTAATCTGATCACCACATGCGTTGATGTGTTGGAGGAATAGTAAATTATGAAGAACGATATACATCCAGAATATAATAATATAAAAGCAACCTGTGCTTGTGGCGCAGAGTTCGAATTGGGTTCCGTAATGGATGAGATTAAAGTTGAGATTTGTTCAGCTTGTCATCCATATTTCACCGGAAAACAAAAGCTTATTGATACCGCTGGTCGAATCGAGAAGTACAAACAGCGTTATGCAAAACATTTTGCAGAGAAGAAATAATATTCTCTTCTCTCACCCGCTTCATTTCAGCTTTGCCTGAAACGAAGGTTGAGTTGTTTTGACTCGGTCCACAGTGATGTCTCATCATGACTGTGGACTTTTTTCTTTCACCCCTATGTTTACCCTGATACGAACCTATGTTTGGTAAGTTTGAAGAACTGCAGGATAAGTTGTCTGAGCTTGAAGGCCGAATGTCTGACCCTGCACTGGTTTCAAACCAGAAGGAGTACCAGGCAGTTGTTCGCGAGCACGCACACCTCAGCAAACTGAACGTGTTATATCAGGAATTCAAGCGTGTTCGGCAGGATATTACTGATAATAAAGCGATGCTCAGGGATGAGGACGAAGATCCCGAATTACGTGAACTCGCCCGCGCTGAACTTGATGAACTTGCGGTGAAAGAGAAGAAACTTGATAGCGATATCAAGGTTCTGCTGTTACCGAAAGACCCCAACGACGACAAAAATATCTTCCTCGAGATTCGTGCCGGAACCGGTGGCGATGAGGCTGCGTTATTTGTTGCCGATCTGTTCCGTATGTATTCGCGTTTTGCCGAATCCATGGGATGGCGGGTCGAGACGGTCAGCTCTAACCCACTCGGAATAGGTGGGTTCAAAGAATTGATTGCTCTTATCAGTGGCGATCAGGTGTATTCGAAACTGAAGTACGAGAGCGGGGTGCATCGTGTGCAACGTGTACCCGAAACTGAAACTCAGGGACGTATTCACACTTCAGCTGTTACCGTTGCTATCTTGCCGGAAGTTGAGGATGTCGAACTCGACATCGATATGAACGAGTTGAAATTCGATGTTTTTCGTTCGTCCGGACCAGGTGGTCAGAGTGTAAATACCACAGATTCAGCAGTTCGGGTAACGCATCTGCCAACCGGGCTTGTTGTTATCTGCCAGGATGAAAAGTCCCAGCATAAGAACAAGGCGAAGGCACTTACGGTATTGCGGGCTCGTCTGCTTGATCAGATGCAACAGGAACAGCAGGATAAAATTTCCAAGGAAAGAAAAAGTCAGGTTGGTTCAGGCGATAGAAGTGAGCGGATCAGAACCTATAACTTTCCACAGGGACGTCTTACTGATCACAGGATAAATCTTACCCTGTACAAGCTTGATGCGATCATGAACGGTAAACTCGAAGATGTGATTTATCCACTTGTTGCCGAAGATCAGGCCAAAAGGCTTCAGAAAATCCAGTAAATCAGGACAGCATTTGCCTGTCATTTTCTCTTATTGCCATAATGATTATAGCTGAACTTGCACAACAGGGGATATCTGAGCTTACAGCTGCAGGTATCCCTGACTGTACGAGTGATGTGTATCTGTTGCTTGGCCATGCGCTTCAGAAAAGCCGAACCCAGTTGCTTGCTGCCGGCCGCGACGAAGTTCCGACGGAAGCGTTGCAGGAGTTTGCATGCTTACTCTCCCGTCGTAAAGCCCGTGAGCCGGTTGCATATATTCTGGGTGAGCAGGAATTCTGGTCAAAGGCCTTTGTTGTTAATTCTTCAGTCCTTATTCCCCGGCCTGAGACTGAGTTTCTTTTAGAAACAGTCTTTAAAGAGCTTCGCAACACTCCATTGCCTGAACATGGCAAGGTTATCGATCTCTGTTGCGGCAGCGGTGTAATAGCAATTATACTCGCACTCGAACTCAAACGAAAAATAATCGGTATTGACCTCTCTGAACGTGCCCTTGCTGTAACATGGCAAAATTGCCTGCGCCATGAAGTTAAGGATGCAGTATGCCTGATGCAATCGGATCTGCTGACAGCAATTGAGCCTCATCGCCGGGTTTCGCTGGTTGTTTCAAATCCGCCATATGTCAGCACCCATGACGTTCATCATGAGGTGGAACCTGAGGTTGGAGATTACGAACCGCACATGGCTCTTGATGGTGGTGAGCTCGGTCTGGATCTTATTGAACGTATACGGCAGGATCTACCGTTAGTGCTGGAGCCGGGTGGGCGACTGTTCATGGAGATAGGATATGATCAGGGTGCTGCGATCATAGATATGTTTAGCCATAGTATCAGCGGCTTACGAGATTTTGATAAAATAGAGATTCTGAAAGATTATGCAGGCCGTGACCGGATCCTGCATGCCAGAATATCATAGCGCAGGAATAGCCGGAAGGGATTTTTATGGAAAAGCTAATTGTAGAAGGCGGAAAAAAACTTCAGGGTGAGGTTCGGATCAGTGGTGCGAAAAATGCTGCTTTACCCTTGATTGCAGCAACCCTGCTTGCCCCGGGAAAACACATCTTGCGTAATGTGCCAGATCTTCGGGACACCCGCACGATGTTACGACTTCTGGAAAATCTCGGTGTCCGTCATTCCCGTACAGATGATGTTGTAACTCTTGATGCCACTGATCTGGTCTATTCCGAAGCGTCCTATGATCTGGTAAAAACCATGCGCGCCTCAGTACTGGTTCTTGGACCGCTTGTAGCTCGTATGGGCAGAGCCAGGGTTTCCCTGCCAGGAGGTTGTGCCATCGGTGCGCGTCCCATCAATTTTCATATCCTCGGTCTCGAGTTACTCGGAGTACATTGTAACCTGGAAGGCGGATATGTTGATGCTACTATCGATGGACGTTTACAGGGCAATGTCATTTACTTTGATATCCCATCTGTCACCGGCACTGAAAATCTGCTGATGGCTGCTGTTCTTGCTGAAGGCACCACGGTTCTGAAAAATGCTGCTCGTGAACCTGAGGTCGGCAACCTTATCGACATGCTTGTCGGGATGGGCGCGAAAATTGAAGGCAAGGGAACAGACCGCTTGACGATTGAAGGGGTCGACCGGCTTTCTCCGGCTGACTGCGCTATTATTCCTGACCGTATTGAAGCTGGAACCTATCTCATTGCAATCGCCGCGACAGGTGGTGAGGGTACTATTACCCACTGCAACCCATCACATTTACCTGCGCTTCTTGAAAAACTCCGGGCAACAGGCCTCAGAATAGAAGAAACAGAAACTACTATCAGCGTGCGTCAGCCCAATGGTAACAGTCAGGCGGGTCCATTGAAAAGTGTTGATATAACCACTCTGCCATATCCGGGTTATCCGACCGATCTACAGGCGCAGTTCATGGCGCTTATGACTCTCGCTTCAGGTGTTAGTGTAGTTCATGAAACGATCTTCGAAAATCGCTTCATGCATGTTGCAGAACTGCAGAGACTTGGGGCAGAGATTAAGGTAGACGGTCATACTGCTATGATACAGGGAAGGGCAATGGATGGCCTCAGTGGCGCACGAGTTATGGCAACTGATCTGCGTGCAAGCTCTTCTCTTGTTATTGCAGGCTTGGCTGCCAGTGGCCGTACCGAGATCTCCAGAATTTATCATCTCGAAAGAGGGTATGAAAAGCTGGTGGATAAACTTACCGGAATTGGTGCGACTGTCTGGAAAGAAGACGAATAATACCTGACTACCGGTTGGCTCTTTTGCAAAGGAAGCCCTTCTAAACCAAGGGTTTCCTGTTTTTTACGTATCCACAGCATATCTTTTTGAATTCACGTAGTATATCTTCCTGTTATAGCCATTCGACACTTTTCGGTGGTGCTGAACTTCTCTGGCATAGATAGCTGCCGCTTATCCCTGAAAAAAAATAGCGCCTCAGCTTGGATGTTTTTGTGCAATTTGCCATAATGACAGAAGCATGCTGTTATAGAGCGAAGTTTTCCTGCAACCGCTACAAGGGGAGTGCGATGCGAATACTTGTTCTTGAGGACTCTAAACCTGTAAAGGAACTCATAAAGAAAAGACTTCAGAAAGAGGGACACCAGGTGGAAGTGGTTGATAACGGCCATCAGGGTTTTGTGATGGCCACCTCTCAACCATATGACGTGGTCATAAGCGATGTACAGATGCCTCATTGGGATGGTTTCAAATTTATCGAAGCCATGGAGGTTGTCTGTCCACGTATTCCCATCATAATCGTGACGGCCTGCATAGTTGACAGCGAGATGCAGGGTCGCATCGACAAATATAAAAATGTCCTGAACATTCTAACGAAGCCGCTTAATTTCACAGAGTTTTTTAACATACTTGGCACTGTGAATATACAGAACCATGATAATGTTAACAAGAAAGCCCGTATTGTCTGCACCTTAGGCCCTGCAAGCAGCAGTGCTGAAATCCTTGGCAAGATGGTACTGGCCGGAATGGACGTGGCACGACTCAATTTTTCCCATGGCAGTTATGAACAGCATGAAGCGACCCTGAAAGCTGTACGGGTTGCTGAAGAAGAGTGGGGGAAACCTGTAGCTGTATTGCAGGACCTCTGTGGACCAAAGATCCGTACAGGCATGATGACCAATAATGGGGTGAGCCTTGTTGCCGGCGAGAGGGTGATTATCCAGGCAGAGTCTATACCCGGAACATCTGCCAGAATATCAACCGCAATTCCGGCAATTATCCCTGATCTGCGTATAGGTGATCCAGTCCTGCTCGATGACGGATTACTGGAATTACGGGTCATAAAAGAAGGCAACCTTGAAGTCGCCTGTGAAGTTATTGCCGGGGGGATGCTGAAGTCCAATAAGGGCATGAATCTTCCTGCCACAACGTTATCTCTTCCGTCTGTGACGCATAAAGACTGGCTTGATCTCGACTGGGCTCTTGATCATTCTGTTGATTATGTTGCGCTTTCATTTGTCCGGACCCCTGAGGAGATTGAACAGGTTAAGGAGCATATCAAAAAA
>JBFHGS010000181.1:0-10235 GCA_041582995.1 Desulfopila sp.
GGTATTACATGCTTCGTTTACAACCGCGGCAGGAGAACCAGAAGCTATAACTGCGTTCATTGCTGCTGCATTTTCATAAAATGACATACCGACAGTCGCCCAGATCATGGCGATAATACCTTCCATAATCATGGAACCGTAAAATACCTGACGACCACGATTCTCATTTCTGATACAGCGTGCCATAAGTGGCGACTGGGTGGAGTGGAAGCCACTGATCGCACCGCAACTGAGCGTAATGAACAGCAGTGGCCAGATAGGTTTTTCTCCGGGATGGGTGTTGGTGGCGAAATCCATATTCGGCAGAATCCCGTATCCATGATACACCAGTCCGAACATGATACCTACTGTCATGAAAATGAGCAGGGCGCCGAAGATAGGGTAGAGCTGGCCGATAACCTTGTCGATGGGCAGAATGGTAGCGATAAAGTAGTAGAAGAAGATACAGCCGATCAGTAGTTGCAGGTTAAAGCCGGTAAGGTTTGCCAGGAGTTTGGCTGGTCCAAGGATAAAAACCACACCGACCAGAAGCAGCAGAATTACAGAGAAGATGCGGAGGGTCTGACGGGCAGGCATGCCCATGATGTCGCCGACAACCTCGGGGATTGATTTTCCGCCGCTGCGAACAGAGAGCATTCCGGAGAAGTAGTCATGTACTGCTCCGCCGAAAATACAGCCTATAACGATCCAGAGGAGTGCAGATGGTCCGTACAGAGCACCGAGGATCGGTCCGAAGATAGGCCCGAGCCCGGCGATATCGAGAAGCTGAATGAAAAATACCTTCCAGGTCGGCATGGAAATGTAATCGACTCCATCCTCTCTGGTCATACACGGGGTTTGTCGTTTGGCGTCAATCCCGAATACCTTTTCGACGAATACGCCGTAGGTAAAGTATCCGAGGATCAGCAGACCCACGCAGGTTAAAAAGAAAACCATGTTACATCCTCCAAAAGAAAAATTGATAAAAGCTATGCCACTCTATTTTCGTGATTTCCGCGCATAGAGTAGTCCAGCCGAGGCTGGTCAGCCATTTATTGGGGATGAGAGGTCGTTTTGAAGGGCTGTATTGACAAAGTGGAAGGTTGAAATGCATTGCTGTCCGGACAACGAAAGTTGCCCGGACAGGGGTTCAGCAGGCGGCAGTAAGGGCGTGTTCCTGCAGAGATGGTATCCGAAAGGAAACCGATGTTCCCTTTTGAGGCGTGCTGATAATTTCCATACTGAAGTCCGGGCCGTAGATCTGTTCCAGTCTGTGGTTGGAGTTTCGCAGGCCGACGCCTTCTGTGTGTGACTCAAGATCCTTTTTAATGAGGAGGACAGCGAGAATCTCCTGAGGAACACCTTCACCGTCATCTTCAACGGTGACCTCGAGCATATCGAGGTTTCGGTAGATACGAAGGGTCACTGTGCCGCCTCCTTCCCGGGTCTTGATACCATGTTTGATAGCATTTTCAACAAGTGGCTGAATGATGAGTGAGGGGATCGGCCAGTTTTCGCACCCGGGTTCAACGTCAATATTGACTGTAATCAAATCACCGAACCGGGCTTTTTCAATCGCAACATAGGAGTTGATTTGTTCAAGCTCATCAGCAAGAGGAATAAAACCTCTACTGGAATCGAGGTTCTTGCGCATATAAAGCGAGAGGTCAAGAATCAATTCGCGTGCTTTCTCTGGGGCGGTCCGGCAGAATGAGGCGATGGTGTTCAGTGAATTGAAAAGAAAATGAGGGTTGATCTGGGCCTGAAGATGTTTGATTTCCGCATGAGCCAGCAACCGGTCTTTGACCTGAATATCTTCAAGTTCTAACTGTATCGAGAACAGATCTGTAAGTCCGCGGGCAATCTCAAACTGAATACGATTCAGCTCGACGGTTCGTGATCCATAGAGTTTCAGCGTGCCGACAATGGCACCGCCTTTTTTCAGCGGCACGATAATGGCGGAATGAAAAGGACAATTCTTATGATCGCAGCCGATGTGAGATTTTTCGCGAAGAAAAATAGGAATTCCGGTGGCTATCACGTTTCTGGTGGAGCTGGTTATAATTGGTCGTCCGGCAAGATGATGATCCGCACCTTTTCCCACATGGACCAGCACCTGAGATGAGTCTGTGATCGCCACTGCGGCTACTGGCAGACGTTGGTAGATGATTTTCGCCGTTGCGTGCGCGCTCTCCATATTCAGGCCGTCACGGAGATGTCTCACAGTATTGTTTGCAATATCAAATATTTTCTGCGCCTGAGTTGAGTCCTTTCGTTCTCTAAAATCGTAGAGCGTTTTTATGACGTGGATGAAGAGCCCGGCGCCGAGAGTGTTGCCGATGAGCATCGGCAGGGCAATTACTTGCACCAGTTCCACAGCCTGAGGAAAGGGACGGGAGAGGAGCAGCACCAGACCCATATGCAGTGACTCACCAAGAAACGCAAGAATCATTGCAACGCTCCAGTCCATATTTTTTTCAGTGTAGCGGTAATGGAAATACCCGGCAATGAGTCCTTCGAGAATTGTTGCAAGCGAACAGGAGAAGGCGCTGAAACCCCAGGGATCGATAAGGAAGCGATGGCCTCCGGCTATAAGACCGGCGCCAAGCCCCACCAGCGGTCCTCCGAACAGTCCGGCGGTTACAACTGCCATGGCTCGCAGGTTGGCAATGGAATGAAATATTGCATTACCACTGTAGGTGCCGAGAATACCGAAGAGCCCGAAGAAAATTATCAGAAAGAGTGTGTTGTAAATGGTATTTCGTTTGAAATTCAGTTCCTGAACCGGGGAGATGGTGAGTAGCACAAAAGCGCCAGCAACCAGAAGTCCGACATGTTTGAGCAGGACAGTAACCAGAGCGTATATTGACATTGTTTTAAATCCCGAGGCGTTGCTTGAAAGCTTTTACTCTTGTGCGACTGACAGTCAGTTCTGTGCCTTTACTGTCATTCATGATCAGATTGTATTTACCGTTAAACCACGGGCTGAACTCCCGTATGGCATCAAGGTTCACCAGCATGGAACGATGAATTCTAAAAAAAGATAAACCTGCGAGATGATCCGCCAGCTTATCCATAGTAGCCACACCGTAAATTGTGCATGATTCAGTACAGGTATGGACCAGAATCCTGTTTGATTCGTAAGAGCAGTAGACGATATCTGCAGGCGTAAGAAGCTGGATTCGACCGTTTTTTTCAACAGAAACCTTAACAGATTCTTTGGGCGCCTCCATACGTGAGAGCAATGCCTGCAGACTGATCTCAATAGATTTTTCGCTGCTTTTCTCTTCTTCTTTAAAGTACTTGCGGATTCGTTCCAGAGTCAGATTCAGACGTTTTACAGAAAGCGGTTTCATTATATAGTCTACGGCACTTTCTTCGAAGGCTTTTACTGCGTAGTTATCATACGCTGTAGCAAAAACAAAGAGCGGAATTTTGCTCATATCCGATAACTCAGATATGACTTCAAAGCCATTTCTTCCAGGCATTTGGATATCCAGAAAAACCAGATCCGGAATTGATTGCTGAATGAGAGAGATCGCTTTGCCAGCTGAATCGGCTTCTCCGATGATGTCAATGTCGTCATAGCGCGAGAGAAGGTAGCGCAACTCATCGCGGGCTGGCTGTTCATCGTCTACGATAATGCATCGTATTTTCATGGTGATTGTATTCAAAAAATTGGGATAGTGTGTACCCGTTCGAGCCTTGATGACCTGCACTATATGTATAAATATACTGAAGAAATGTATCTCGGCAGGAATGTTTATCTCTGTTGTAATGCTCACTACTATAACTTCAATCTTGCATTAATACAAACAGCCGTGCAGAACCACAACACAGCCTGACGGAAAGAGTGTGCTATTTTGGAATCTTCGGTTGCTGAACAGCCAGTTTGAATAGTTACCGAAAGAGGCTATCCCGCCAACGCTCTGGAAAGTTTTTTGTACAGCGGAGTTTATGGGAAGAGTGACGAGATGCTTTCATCGCAGAACCGACAGAAGATGTCAGCTACCGGTTCTGCATGTGCAGCAACGTAATGGTGCAGGTAACACGTAGGCGTTTGTCCTGTGTTAATACTTAAAATGCCAAGTGTTACTGTGGTTTTGAAGGGATCTGCTCAAGGATGAAAGCCAGTAATTTTGGATCAATAGGTTTAGGAAGGTAATCGTCAATACCGGCTTTAAGATACTTTTCTTTATCACCTTTGGCTCCATATGCGGTCATGGCTATAACTGGAAGGTGAGCATGAACCTTGAAGCTGTCTTCTGAACGAAGAATTTTGGTGACTTCAACGCCGTCAAGTTCGGGCATCTGGATATCAGTGAGAAGCACATCAAAAGGTCCATCGTTGCGCAAGGTCTCTAGGACCTCCTTTCCGTTCTTCACTGATTTAACCTGATGTCCTATTTTTTGCAGAACTTTAGCCAAAAAGAGTCTGCTGATATTATCATCTTCAGCAACAAGAATTTTCAGAGAATTCTCAGATGGGTTTTCATTTTGAAGTTTAGTGGAACTCCCTGTTGATACGCGCACTGACGCACGGGGCATAGAATGACCAAAAGCAGCATGGAGCTGTTCCTCGCGAGTGAACTTCATGTTTCCTCCCGTATATGATTGGGATATCATGAAAAACGCCTGTTGACCCATGTTTCTCTGGCAGGAATACAGGGCCGCTGAAGGTGTTTTCGGAAATCTTTTGTGAAGTATTCCGGAAACGTGTTTTTCAAGTTTTTTATTGAGTGAAACTGATTGTTAGTTGAAGCAGATCCATTGTTTCGCGAGGTGGGGGGCGAATATCTCTTCTGGACGAGTGAGTTGTCGACAAGAGTGGGGCCGGGATCACTTCTGTTATGGTATTATCCTATCCTCTATATTACTTCAATTTGCCGGCTTATCCTACCACATACCTTGGGTAATGCAAACGTTATATGTATTGTTACTTACTGTTTTATAGGTGTTTTTGCGACTCCTTTGCTAGGTGTGTGACGCATTCCCGTTTCTTTTGCAGAATAGTGAAGGTAAAGAAAGATAACTCCTGCTACTAAATGGTGCTCACCCATTTCTTCGGGCTAATATTCGTATCTGATTACTCCTGAATATCAGTTTGAACTGGTGAATGGGGAGGAGTGAAGAGCGAGACGTGAACTCCATTCTTCGCAGGTAACTCGAGAAATCACAGCATTCACCTTAATATTGAATGGTTGCAACGTGAATCGTTGTGCGCGCCTCACCCCTCGTCCTTACTATACTTGCTGAGAAAGAGGGGCTATCAGATAAGAGTATCATGCAATTTTTCAGGTGAAAGGTAACAGCAGGCCAAAGAGCGCAAGCATGGCTCCGGAAGTTTTTTCCATATAAAAACTGCATTTACTAAACCTGGATTTTACCTGTTGTGTACCCATGACAAGTATGAGCAGAAAGTCCCAGAAAAAAACCGTAGATACCATCCACAACGCGTACAGGCATCTGATTGTCAGACTTGTCTGTTGAGATACCATTACAGTAAAAAGTGAGAGATAGAAAATTGCATTTTTCGGGTTAAGGATTGCTGACATAAAACCAAGCATAAACTGACGCCCGAAGTGGTGAAGCTGCAGGAAAGATGTTTGCGGGGTGTGCTCAAGTCTTTCGCGGGGAGCTTTCAGGAGCATGATGCCGATAAATATAAGGTAGAGTGCACCCAGGTATCTGAGCGTTGTCATGAGCCATGGTATTCCGCTCATAGCCTGAAGGCCGAAGACGGCGCAGACCAGATAGACAGCGTTGGCAATAGCGATTCCGGCGCAGATGGCTGTACCATAACGCAGAGGCAGCCGCAGAGCTGCCTGCATAATCAGAAAAAAATCGGGCCCGGGACTTAATAGGGCAAGAAAGTGGGCTGAAGCAATAAGTACAAATTCCATATCATTCTCCTTTTAAGTTGAAAAGGGAATGATAGATTCTTTTGTTACAATTCTATTGTATGAAATTGACGCGATATGCCTGAGGCGTAACTGTAGTCATTGCTTTGAAATGACGGTGCAGATGACTCTGATCGAAGAAGCCGCATTCAAGAGCGGTTTCGGTAATATCCCTGCCCTGGCGTAGATAATGTTTGGCCTGTTCAATTCTGCAGTTCATCCTGTATGCATGAGGTGTTATGCCTGTTTCATTTTTGAATTGTCGCAGCAGTGTGTAAGGGTTGGTCTGCAGCAGATGAGCGAGCGATGCGAGTGCCAGGTCTTTATTGAGGTCTTTACGGAGCAGTTCTTTGAGTTGTTCAACGTGTTTCGGGCTACTTTTTTTGCTGGTCTGTGGACTGCAGGCCCGCTGAAAGACTGTACAGGCAAGTTCGACAAGCAGCTGCTCTTTTTCCTGAAGATGAATATCGTTCCTCAGCAGTAACTGCATGCTCTGACAGTAGCGGCGATAAAGATCTCTGTTATCGATTCTGATGTTTTCCACCCCGACAAATGCTTCAACTTTCCATAGCGATTTTTGTACCAGTGAACACCAGGCTGTGTCGAGGTAGAGCATATAATAACTGCGCCCTTCAGCATCAAGAGAGTTGCAGGAATGCAGAACCTCAGGATTGATAAGAGCCACTGAACCGGGTTTGAGGCGGGCGACCCGGTTGCCAACCGTATACTCCACCTGTCCTTTATCAACAGCACCTATACTGAAGGCTGCGTGCATATGCGGCTTGAATATTGAGCTGCTGCTCTGCGTATAGCGACATTCGGCAAAGGGCAGGCGTTCATCGATAAAGAATTGTTCAAGATGCATGATTATGCCTGGGGTAGAGTTTTGAATGATGCAGCTATGCACGATTCAGACGGCGAAATCCATAAAAAGATGAGGGTGCTCTTCTGGGCTTTACCGTATGCCCAGTCGTGTAGCCAGATTATGCAGATTGCTGCGATGCATTCCGAGATCGCGGGCAGTTGCCGCCCAGTTATTATCGTTTCGGCTGAGAGTCTGCTCGATGCATTCTATCTGAAACTGTTTAACAGCCTCACGAAGGTGTATCGGGTGTGAGCTGCTTACGGCTGCCTGCGGAGGTATTGACGAGAGGTTTTTCTCCCCATTCTCCAGAAGGTCTGCTGGCAGATGATGTGGCTGTAATATGATAATCTCTTCACTTTTTACACCAGCCGAAGCCTTAAGCACTGCCCGGGAAATAATATTTTCGAGTTCACGTACGTTGCCGGGCCAGTTATAGGTTTTGAGCATATCAAGGGCTTCCCGGCTGTTGCGAATATTTCCCAACCCCATGCGCAGTTGCATTCGTTCACAAAAAAAGCCGGTAAGCATGGCTATATCCTCTTTTCGTTCCCGTAAGGGGGGAACCCGTAGCGGATAAACATTGAGGCGATGGTATAGATCGGCCCTGAACCTGCCATGTTCCACTTCTTTTTCAAGATTCCTGTTGGTGGCAGCTATCAAACGTACATCGACATGAACCACCTTCTCCGAACCTATGCGCTGAACTTCGCCTTCCTGAATTGTGCGGAGTAATTTGGCCTGAATTTCAAGAGAAAGTTCTCCAATTTCATCGAGAAAAAGAGTGCCGCCATCGGCGAGTTCAAATTTACCGGTCCGGTCAGCTGTCGCACCGGTAAAGGATCCTCGCACATGACCGAAGAGTTCACTTTCTGCAAGATTTTCCGGCAACGCTGCGCAATTGAGGTAGAGCATAGGGACAGCACTGCGTCCCGATTGCTGATGGATGGCGCGGGCAACCAGTTCTTTACCGACTCCGGTTTCGCCGAGAATTAGAGTGGTAAAATCAGATTTAGCAACCAGCATAATTTCTCGGCCAAGTTGTGTCATCGGAACGCTTTCTCCTATAATTTTATTCCCTTGACGGCTTTGCGCGTCACGCATGAGGTCAGTTGCAATCTGTCCCTGTCGTCTTGCTTTCTCTTCGAGCGCTGACATCAGGTCAACTGTATGCATTTGTGCGGCGGCCATCGAACCGACTGCTTTTAAAAATTCGGGGGGAAGGTGGTCGAAAGCTCCGGGGTCAAGCGCATCGGCGACCAAGACTCCAACCAGCTGTTCTCCTACACGAAGCGGGCAACCCATACAGGCGTGTATGTGGTGTGTTACGTCCGGTTCCATGAGTAGAAGTCCGTCAAACGGGTCGGGAAGTGGGCTGTCCTTTGAGAAGATGATCGGTTCGGGGCTGGAGCAGATAATATCGAGCCGGGGATGCATGGTGCGTGGATATTCCCGCGCTGTAGCTTCAGGAGCGAGTCCACGCGCAGCAACTGGAACCAGGACTTTTCCAGTAACTCGCAGCAGGGCCGCAGCATTATACGGAATGGCCCTTTTCAGGGTGTCGAGCAGGCGTATATAGCGGTCCTCTGTACTGACAATGGCAGTAAGGTCAGCAGAAATTTCCGCCAGGGTTTCAAGTGTATTCATGGTTATTATTATAATAACAATGTTATAATTATCACAGCTTAAAGTTGTTGTGATAATTATAACAGTAGGTGTTAAGTTGCTGAATATGCATGGTTATGAAAGTGGTATGGCAATTGCTATAATAAAAATATAGAAAATTGACAACCGATACCCCTGTATGCGGGTCTCCGATGAGACATGTGTTTTTGTGATATGATTCAGTTGTTCATATATAGAAAGATCTTTCATGTCCTGTGAGGACCAGAGCAAAGAAAAGGAGATATGATGAGCTTTAAACTGAAAAACAACATCCACTGGGTAGGAAAAATTGATTGGGAATTACGAAAGTTTCATGGTGATGAATATTCCACTCATAAAGGTTCCTCGTATAATTCTTATCTGGTGCGTGAAGAGAAAGTAGCTTTGATAGATACTGTCTGGGGACCTTTTGCCAAAGAGTATGTTGAAAATCTGAAAAAGACCATTGATCTGCAGGATATTGACTATGTTCTTGCTCTGCATGGAGAAAATGATCACAGCGGCGCTTTACCTGAGTTGATGAGTTATATCCCTGATACACCGATTTACTGCACGGACAAAGCGGTGAAATCACTGACCGGGCTGTACCATCAGGACTGGAATTACCATGTGGTAAAGACCGGAGATACGCTGAGTCTTGGTTCTAAAGAACTTGTATTCGTTGAAGCGCCGATGCTTCACTGGCCGGATTCGATGTTCGCTTATTTGACCGGAGACGAGGTGCTTTTTAGTAATGATGCCTTTGGGCAGCATTATGCCTCGGAGTTCATGTTCAACGACAGAGTTGATCAGGCAGAGTTGTTTGCGGAATGTATTAAATATTATGCAAATATTCTGACCCCGTTCAGCCCCATGGTTATTCGCAAGATAAAAGAGGTTCTCGGGTTTAACTTGCCGCTGGATATGATTTGTACGAGTCACGGAATCATTTGGCGTGATAATCCGGCCCAGATAGTAGAGAAGTATCTGGAGTGGGCCGATAGTTATCAGGAGAACCAGATCACAATCCTCTATGACACCATGTGGGAAGCAACGAGGGTGATGGCTGAAGAGGTCGCCGCTGGCATTAGAGAGGCGGATGATGATGTGACAGTAAAACTCTTCAATTTGTCGAAAACAGATAAAAATGATGCAGTTACTGAAGTGTTTCGGTCAAAGGCAATTCTGCTGGGGTCATCTACAATCAACAACGGTATTCTGGTCCATGTGGCCGCGCTGCTGGAAGAGATGAAGGGACTGAAATTCAAAAACAAGAAAGCGGCAGCCTTCGGCAGTTATGGCTGGAGTGGGGAAGCTGTAAAAATCATGTCCGGCAGACTTGCAGATTCGGGTTTTGAGGTGACGGATGAAGGCCTGCGTCTTACCTGGGTGCCTGATGATAACAGCAGGAATGCATGTCGGGAGTATGGCAGAGACTTTGCTGCTGCTGTGAAGTAGATAATGTGATACCGGGCTGCTGTCGATGTTGAACTGTGGGCAGGAGTGTACGGCTTGAATAGGCCGATAATACATCAGCAGTCCTGAAAGAGGAGTATGGAGATACAAAATGAAAGTAATGAAACTTGATGAGACCAATGAATTCACACCGGGTGCAATGAAGCGCTTCTTTCTGGTGGAGACTTCTGAATATTTTAAGATAATTAATTTCAACCTGGATGAAGGTGTTACTTTTCCAGTGCACTCACATGATCTGGATGGTGAGTTATCTATACAGGTTGTTGAGGGAGAAGGCTTTTTCCTTGGTGATAATGATGCAGAGATTCCTGCGGCAAAAGGAGATATTCTGGTGTCAGAAATCCGTGAACCGCATGGTGTACGCGCAACGACAA
>JBFHGS010000182.1:0-10209 GCA_041582995.1 Desulfopila sp.
CACTGCTCTGTATTCAGCAAGCTGAAGAATCATTGTGCATTTTCAGTTATTACTCACAGGATACATAACCGCTTATTGTATCGAGACTCAAGCCTGTAATATAAGTCCACGTATGTGCACGTCAGGATACAGCAAAGTCCACGGCAAATAAATAGACACGCTGCATAACGGAATATATAGAAAACTTTAGGAGAGGAAGAAAGGAGAAAAGGAGGAAGAATGTAATCAGAGGGTGCAAAGAAAATCAATCGTCTCCATGGCGGTCACGGTAATCGCATCATCTGATGCACTCGCCATCTGGCGCTCATCAACCAGTTGCTGAAGTGTTTTCACAACTCTGATTGTTGGGAAATATCGCAATTCCCGGCATAAAATCAGCACAAGTTCATCCTGAATTTCCGGGTCAAATTCCGTTCTGTTCTGCAACATGTGCACCAGCGCCAGTTCAACTACTTTTGAACGCTGTTCTGCAAGCGGCCGAATCAGTTGCGGCTTTAGTCTGTCATCGCACACTTCAAGCGCATGCAGTCGCTGGTCCAGCGATTTCTGGCTGTCGAGACGGGAAATAAATGTAATCATCTGCTGCTGAACGCGAATATCAGGATAACCAAGAAACGGTCGTACGAGATCAAAATGTCGGGTATTACCCAGCTGAGAAATTATCTGAACCGCATTGCGTATCATATACCAGGGCGAATCATCTGCCAGACCTTCTATAAGCAGATATGCCACATTGTCATTAAGACTGGATAAGGTCGAGATAAGGGCCATTCTCCGATTGCGGTCAGATGACGAATACAGCTCCTGCACCAGCGGCACAGCCCCACCTGAAGCAAAGTAACGATAAAGACACGTCAGATTTTGGCGTCGTTTTGCAGACAGAGAGTCCTTGATTACAAGATCGTGTTCTAAAAGGACATTAAACACGGTACGATAAAGGCGTCCCACTACGGCCTGAATTGCCCCCGAACGGGGCAGTGTACCGTTCACAATCTTATACAGAAGATTCAGCCAGGGAGTCAGCTGACAATACATGCCATGCGCAAGCATTTTGAAAAGCAGATTCTGCACCTGGCTGCACACAGTTTCATAACAGGAGAGAAACACCTGTTCCCACCGCAGCCAACGCGAGAATATCCAGGAGAGAGCCTGATGCGTTTCATCATCACTATCACTCACGGTTCCTGCAAAAAGCGACAGAGCAAAAAGAGCTTTTTCCCTGTACTGCTGCTCATTACACACCGTGCATTCGCCTAAAACCACAATAATTCTGTGAGCGAAATCAGAATACTCTGCCTGGTGCAGTTCAATCAGGTATCTCACCAGTTCCGTTACAAACCGGTCATCAGCAAGCGTTTCGTAACGGCCCTTTTCAAGTTTCAACACATTCAGTTGGAAGCGTAAAAAATCTCTTCTATGCCCTTGAAAAGAGGGTCCGGGTTGAATTAATCCTTCATTCATATTGTATAGATGACTGAAGGATTATTGATCTTCAGTAGTTGGGAACATTGTAAAAATAGGCCACCACTTCAGAGCATGGGTAAACTTCACAGCAAAGCCCAGTTCGTCCATCCGGGCAATATTACCATCAAGCTCAATACTGAGACTGCTATTACCATGCCGCAGGGTTACCTTGATTGAAACCGGCTCGCCATAAATAAGAAAATCGTCACTTTCTTCATCTGTATACAGGTAGAGGCTATGGAGACCAATATCACGCATGTGCCCTCTCACTCTTCGGTGATCTATTGTTTCAATTTGCACCACAGCTCTACAATTCAAACGGGAACGTTGACGCTCACCATGACAGGATGCTACCTGCTCAAGCTCCATAAATATCTCCTTGGCGGGATGGAAACAGAGTGTTCTCCAGAAAACAGTGCCCTTGCCCTTTTATCGGCATTTCTCATATGTATTCTGTCAGTAAATAACCAGTGCCAGCTTTAGCTACGTGCCATAACCTGACGGGCGGCAGCTCCTGAACAGATGAGGAATTCGGATGTGGCAATGCAGCCCGGCACCGACAACAGCAAATGGAGTTCCACCGGAAAATGCAATACTACATACTGCAAAGTATAGGATAGATACTGCGAACGTTCGTTCACGGTATCCTACACATTTCTCATTATTTTCGATTATAATTTTGGATGTAATCTTGTACTGGACACAACCCCTAACCACCTTTTACCTCATGAAAAGCTGAATGACAACAGCTTTTTCCACAATATGCAATACGATTTCAACATACAAAATCGGCATCTTCAGTGAAAAGCCTGACACATATCAGCAAAAAAACACCCGACTGTGCAGCTTTGGCACCATCTGTAATAACTCGAACCAGATGAGTGACACACGCGACATTCTATAAAGAAAGAACATGCCGACAATTCAGGGTTGTCTGTTCGGCTATCCGAAACCGGCTTTCACTACGTATTAATGTCAGGCTATCGAGGACTTCGTTAAGATACTCAGGCATATTTCTTTCGCCCCAATGCCGGGAAGGTGGAATATCCGGGGCGTCGGTTTCAAGAACCAGGGATTC
The DNA here is from genome assembly GCA_041582995.1 of Desulfopila sp. GTDB lineage: Bacteria > Desulfobacterota > Desulfobulbia > Desulfobulbales > Desulfocapsaceae > Desulfopila. The sequence continues at coordinate 2,543 of JBFHGS010000182.1, forward strand.
AAGCGGCAGCTCAGCGGCAACCCTGCGAATTTTCAGTGAACGGTCATAGGTGACAGTCCCGCAGATACCGATCATAAAGCCGAGTTTTATAAAATGTGTGGCCTGCTGCAAACTACCGTTAAAGGCATGGACAATACCGCCATTTTGAAAACGTTTACGTCTGAGTGTCGCCAATACCTGATCATGCGCTTTTCGTACATGCAGCAAGAGCGGCAACCCTGCACGTGCAGCAATATCAATCTGGGCTTCAAACAGTATTTGCTGTATGTTTCGATCAAGATCCTGCACATGGTAATCAAGCCCTACTTCACCTATGCCAACCAGTTTATGATTTTTTGCAAGCAGCTCCAGCTGCTCAAGATCTCCCTGCTGATGACTGTCCAGATACATCGGATGCAGCCCGGGAGCCGCATGAACCCCGTGGTCTTTTCGACTTAACTCGATCATTCGCAGCCAGCCGTTTCGAGTCACTCCTGCCAATACCACATCAGAAACACCGGCGAATTGTGCCCGTTGCAGCACATCTTCATAATCCGGAAAATGAGATTCCAGATCGATATGACAATGTGTATCAATCAGTTCCATATCTTTTTTACCACTCTCTTTTCAGGAAAACTATCTATCCTCGACCTGTTTTAAACGTCTCTTTCTGCAACCCATACATCTTCATTTTACTATAGAGACTTCTGGAGGTAATGCCTGCGTACTCCGCCGCTTCTTTTACGCGCCCTTGTGTCTGCTTAAGCACCATCCGCAGATACTTCTTTTCAGTCTCCTGCTGGAGACTCCCGAGAACCTCTGCCAGAGTCTTACCGTGCCAGCTTTCCGGCGCCTGTCCCTTATTCCCCTGCAGCCTGGGATCGGGTAGATCATTATGGATTACACTGGGCAGATTTTCTATAGTAATTTCACCAGTTCGGCAGAGCAACATTGAGCGCTCAATCACATTCATCAGTTCACGTATATTCCCCGGCCAGTCATAACGACACAAGGCCGTCATGGCAGACTCGGAAATCTGGCGCACATCCCTGCCGATTTTCCGTTTAAAATCCATAACAAATCTTCGAGAGAGATTGGGGATGTCCTCACGCCGCAATCGTAGTGGCGGAATATTCAACTGCACGACACTCAGACGATAATAGAGATCTTTACGGAAATTTCCCCGAGCCACTTCATCTTCAAGATCACGATTTGTAGCGGCAATCACCCGCACATCAACCCACGACGGTTTTTCTGCACCGATTGGTCTTATTTCATATTCCTGTAAAACACGCAATAACTTCGCCTGAAGATGCAGCGGCATCTCCCCTATCTCATCTAGAAAAATTGTTCCGCCATGAGCCTGTTCAAATGCTCCCCGGCGGGAACGGGTTGCACCTGTAAAGGCTCCCTGCTTGTGGCCGAACAACTCACTTTCTAGCAGTTGTTCCGGTAGTGCCGCTGTATTTACCGCGACAAAAGGCCCGGCAGCACGCGGGCTTTCAGTGTGAATGACCTTGGCCAGATGTTCCTTGCCTACACCGGTCTCTCCCATAATCATCAGCAATGAATCACTTGAGGCTACCTGTATCACTTCATTCATGAATATCTGCATAGTTTCACTGCTGGAAGTGAGATCGGATATTTTCGGTTTTGCCTTACCTCTCGGGTCATGCCGATCGTGCTGCATCACCTGTCGTCGTGTTTCGACAGTTGCCTCCAGAGCACTGATAAGCCGCTGTTCTGACACACCGGAAAACAGCGCCCCATGCGCCCCTGCTGCAATATAACCTGCCTGAAGTTCAGCAGAGTTTGTATCGTGCAGTATAACTGTGGTCGGGCTCTCAGGCAGTTCTCCCAGCATTGTTATTCCAGCATTAACAGGTTGCGGGATCAATGAATCACTTATGATGATGATGTCCGCGCAACTCTGCACAACCTGCTGCCAGACTTCAGGATGCTGGCCAAGACATTCGACCTCAATATCGGCAATCATTATTTTATCTTCAAGCTGCTGCTGCAGCTTCAGATCTTTTAACGCCAAAACCATTCTGGTTAACATAAGCATCCTAGAATTTAAGAAACACATTTCCGTTTAAAGGTTCACACCAGCCACAAAACAGAAATGTATTTCTTTTATACGAAATACACAATATATATAGAGATTGTTCGAAAAATAGAGGTAATGATCATTTATCGCCTACCACTATGCATCTTTGCATATATTTTTCATTTTTGTAAAATATCCACTATCAGAATAGTTAAAGATAACAGACTGTATTTACGCTACATTACTATTTTCGGAATTCCTTTTCTCTTTTCAGGTTATTCTGAACAGAGATCTTACGTTCAGACAGACAATAATCACGTCATTTCAATGCTTACATCCGCTTTTGCTATAGCGGCACAGCTCTTGCTATGATCAAACGATTATTTCAAATTTATCATCACCAACCGTGGAGGAGTACGTAATGACAAAGGAAAGTGTAACTTCGACAAAGACAGCCGAGGCGGGTCTTGCAGACATTGTGGCTTGTGATTCACAGATCTGCTTCATTGACGGTATTGCCGGCCGACTTATCTATCACGGCTATGATGCGCTGGAACTTGCCGAAAAAAGCACCTTTGAGGAGGTTGCCTATCTGCTCTGGTACGGTTGCCTGCCGCGTCCTACTGAATACAAAGCCTTCCTCGACGGATTCACAGGTTCCATGGCTCTGCCTGTGGAAACTATCATGATTCTCAGGATGTTTCCTAAAGCCGCAACCCCGATGGAAGTCATTCGTACCGCTGTTTCATCTCTTGGCCACTGGGACCCGGATAGCGGTAATACCGGCCTCGACGCCTGTTTGCGCAAAGCTCAGCGTCTTACCCTGCGTATGCCGCTGCTTATCGCCGCGCATCAACGGCTGCGTGAAGGACTTGAGCCGATAAAACCGATACCCGGCCACGGTATCGCGTATAACTTTCTCTATACTCTGCTTGGCAAGACTCCGGATCCACTACTGGAAAAGGCGTTTGATGTGGCACTTATCCTCCATGCCGACCATGAGTTGAACGCCTCCACGTTCGCTGCCCGGGTAACAGCCGCTACGATGTCGGATATCTACTCCTCGGTCACCTCAGCAATCGGTACCCTGAAAGGGCCACTTCATGGTGGTGCAAACATGGAAGTCATGCAGCTTATCGAAGAAATCGGCAGCCCGGAAAAAGCCGAAGGTATTATTCTTGAAAAACTGGCTGCCAAAATTAAGGTCCCAGGATTCGGCCACCGCGTATACCGCTGTGAAGATCCTCGCGTCGGGGTACTGAGAGAATACGCACGCAAAGTCTGTGATCACGTGGGAGACAGTAACAGCTTTAAGATCACTCAGGAAATCGAGCGGGTAATTCTGGATAAGACAAAAGTATATCCAAATGTAGATCTTTACACAGCCTCACTCTATAACGCCATAGGGTTGCCTCGGGAACTTTTTACTCCGGTTTTTGCCGTAAGCCGTATCGTCGGCTGGACATCACATATTCTTGAACAATGGTCGAATAACCGTCTTATCAGACCACGTGCCGAATACACTGGTCATACCGACCTCACATATACACAAATAGAGGAACGCTCCTGAAAAAAGTCCAGTATTCATGAAAATTGAACGCCCCGGCTACTGAAAGGTTCCGGGGCGTTTGTCTGCCACATATCATGATATAGACATTTTCCAAGCACACTATGAACACCGCACTCATAATTCTCGACTCTGCTGAACAGTGGGCCCCTTACTATCAGTCTGAAAGCGTTATCACAGCTATTGATTACCTGCAGAATGAGGATCATAGCCAGTATTCACACCTCGTTATAAATCTCTGTGCAGACTACTCATATCACTCAGAAGGATACTATTGCTCGTTGCTGGCTCAGGCGCGAAAGCACAAGGTCATTCCAAGTATAGAGACTCTTAACAGACTGGACAGCTCTACCAATGTCAAACTGGACGCCTCACTCATGCGGCTGTGTCGTTGCAATGACAGGCTGCCCGCTGACCCGGAAAACGGCCTTTTCCACCTTGATCTCTATTTCGGCAAATCAGAAGATCCGAAGTTTGAGCGTCTTGGGCGCTATATCTTCGATCAATACCCAGCCCCTCTGTTACGCGTGAGCTTCAATAGCGAGCAGCCCGCTCAGGTGTTACGCATACGCACCCTCGCGCTTCATGAACTGAATGACCGGCAACAGGATCTCTTTGCTGACAGCCTCGATCAGTTCAGCCGAAAAATATGGCGGCAGCCACGCAGCAGAAAACCTGCACGATATGATCTGGCAATTTTCCATGACCCTGAAGAGCCTTTTCCTCCCAGTAACCGAACCGCTCTCAACCTTTTTGTAAGTGAAGCAAAAAAAATGAGTATTAACGCGGAACTTATCACTGAGCATGATTCCGCACGTCTTATGGAGTTTGATGCACTGTTTATCAGGCAAACTACCGCAGTAAACCATATCACCTACCAGCTGGCCCAGGCCGCCCAGCAGGCGGATATGGTCGTTATAGATGACCCATCTTCAATTATCCGCTGCACCAACAAGGTCTATCTTAAAGAGGTCCTGGACCTGTCAGGAATCCCTGCACCACGTTCAAGGCTGATATTTAAATCCAGGCCACTCAGCTACGCTGAAGTAAGCAAAGATCTTGGTGGTGTTATGGTTTTGAAAATACCTGACGGATCGTTCTCGGTCGGGGTAAGCAAGGTAGAGACCGAAGAAGAATATTATGCCATGCTGGAGGCACTTTTCACGCGTTCATCCATTCTGCTCGTCCAGGAATTCATGCGCACGGAATTCGACTGGCGTATCGGCATACTCAATGGAGAGTGCATCTACGCCTGCAAATACTTTATGGCACGCGGCCACTGGCAGATCTACCATCATAAGGACGGCTGCACCACCCGCGCCGGACGAGTGGAAACAGTGCCCGTTCACACTGTTCCACGACAGGTTATCCGCGTTGCCTCAAAGGTTGCCGGAGCTATTGGTAAAGGTCTATATGGTGCAGACATCAAACTTGTGAATGACAAAGCAGTCGTTATTGAGGTAAATGACAATCCATCAATTGACCACGGTATCGAAGATAAAATTCTGGGCAACGAACTCTATCGCATCATTTTGCGTGAATTCACCCAGCGACTGAACAAAAAACGCAGAGTATAATAACACATGGTACACATATCCCCTGCAACTCTTGGAGATCTGCAACCACTCATTGACCTTGAAAAGGCAATTTTCACATACGACAAGATATCCCGGCGCCAGTTCAGGTATCTGCTAACCGAAGCAAACGGCTTTATGATCAAGATCGAAAATCAGGAGATGCTGCTTGGCTACATGATGCTTCTGCGTAGAAAATCGAGCAGAAACATACGCATATATTCTATCTGTATACGTGATGAAGCACGAAATCTCGGATATGGCCGACGACTTCTCTCGTATGCTGAAGAAACCGCGATTGCCGACAACTGTAACAGTATAAGCCTTGAGGTCAGTGTAGAAAACATTGCCGCTCAACGTCTCTACGAATCTGTTGGCTTCACGGCATATGGTAAAAAAATGAACTATTATGATGATGGCGGAGCCGCGCTATTGCTCAAGAAACAACTTGTCTGTGAGGACGTTACACAATGATCCACCCCCATACCTCAGTACAATTTATCGATGACGAGAAAGGGTACGGCCTTTTTGCAACGCACCGCATTCCACGCGGCACCATCACCTGGACTCTGGATCATCTCGACCGGGTAATCACCCCGCAGGAAATGGACAGTCATGATCCGCGCTATCGCGAAATCCTGATGAAGTATTCTTTTAGAAATAACCGCGGAGAGTATATTTTCTGCTGGGATAACGGCAGATATATCAATCACAGCTTTAATTCGAACTGCTGCCTCACTCCCTATAATTTCGAAATTGCCATACGGGATATTGAAGCTGGCGAGGAACTGACAGATGATTACGGTTATCTCAATATCATCGAGCCGTTTGAAGCACTGCCGGAAGGCGGCAACCGAACAGTTGTCTACCCCGACGATCTGCTGCGGCTTGCTGAATATTGGGACAGCAGACTACAGCAGGCATTTCCTGATCTGCAACTGGTTGAACAACCGCTGCGCCCTTTTCTCGAGTCTGATATATTGTGTGCCGTTCAGGATATATGTAGCGGTCAGCGTGAAATGCTTTCTATCAAAAGCTGTTATTACAACAGCTCACAGCAGTCTGAGTAGAACTCTTACAGATTATCTGCTGTAATACCCAAAAGTTTCAGTTATCAGCAAACACCGGTGATGAGAAATGCATACATAATCTCATCACCGGCGCGTTAATTCCCACATGTACCTGTTTACCACAGGCTCCACAAACACCACGCAAGCTCCTTGAAAAGAAATCCCTAATGGAGTATTCAGCAGGGACATGCTTCCATCATGGGACATGAATCAGAAGAGCTGTTATCAGCTGCACATTCATCACCTCTCCGGCATAACCTCCGGACCGCCACCAGGAAGAATTAGATGTTTCCCATTATTTCAAACTGTTGGGCACTGTTTCTTGGCATGGGACTTATCATGCTTGGCAACGGCTTACAGAGTTCCCTCCTTGGTGTACGCGCCTCTCTGGAGGATTTCGGCACCAGTGTTACAGGCCTGGTGATGTCAGGTTATTTCCTCGGCCTGATCTTTGGCTGTCACTGTGTTCCAAAGATGGTCGGCAGAGTCGGTCACATCCGTACCTTTGGAGCACTTGCCTCCCTTGCCTCCACCTCAATTCTTGTCCAGGCGGTTTTTGTTGACCCATGGGTTTGGTGGGCAATGCGTCTTGTAACCGGCTTTTCCTATTCCGGTCTCTATATTGTCGCAGAAAGCTGGTTAAACGAAGCTGCCGACAATGGCGCTCGCGGAAAACTGCTCAGCTTTTACATGATTGTCTCTTTAGGCGGTATGGCTGGCGGTCAGCTTATGCTGAACATTGCTTCTCCGTCGGGGTTCAAACTGTTCGTGCTTGTATCTCTTATGATCAGCATGGCGGTTATTCCTATTTTACTCTCAGCAGCGCATGCACCGCAGTTTGATTCTCTTGAAAAAGTTTCTATTATTCAACTCTATAAGGTCTCCCCGCTCGGCTCTATTGGTATGCTGGTAAGTGGCATGCTGATGGGAGCAATCTTTGGGATGGGAGCCGTTTACGCTACTGATATCGGCATGTCTGTTAAAAAAGTGTCCATATTCATGGGTACTCTCATCCTGGGTGGTTTCGTGTTCCAGTATCCACTGGGCTGGCTCTCAGACTGCATTGGGCGACGTAAAGTCATTTTATTCAGTTCTGTCTTCGGAGCACTCATTTCTTTTTTCATCATCGGCTATGCAAATGAAAGCTGGCTGTTCTTTGCATTGCTGGCAATTGTTGGAGGTTTAACCATGCCTCTGTATGCTCTCTGCGGCGTACACACAAACGATTACCTTACTCCTACCCAGATGGTGGCGGCCAGCGGCACGCTTGTTCTACTGAGTGCCATAGGAGCTACCATCGGCTCCCCCTTAACCGCCTTTGCCATGGAGATCTTCGGACCTCAGGCATTTTACGGCAGTATCTGCGCAATGCTGAGCAGCATAACACTGTTTTCTCTATGGCGCTTAACCCAACGAGCCGATGTCGA
>JBFHGS010000183.1:0-10196 GCA_041582995.1 Desulfopila sp.
CCCTTTAGCAACTATGGATTCGAGTTCTTCACGCTCATCTTGAGTTAGTGAAAACCGGTATTTGATTTTTGGCATGGTCTTCTCCGTTTATTTTGACCATACCATATTTAACTAACATTTAAAATGTGACATGACACTAGTTTTGGCAATGTTAAAGCAATGAACCTTGCCAGTGCTAAGATCTTCACAGCAACTTTCCAGGTCGTACCCGAAAAAATGCAAGAGGCCGATCCTCCGGCCGTTACGGTAGTTCAGAAACCCTTAGCGTTGTTTTCTGTCCAAATGCTATTCCGCCCCCTAAATGGCATTTAATTTCAAAACCGTAGATTTTCGTTCAAATGCCCTCGCAGGTACATACACAGTTTTGCAAATATTGGCCTTAGGGCAGTATCTATGGGCCAATATAGCTAAGTAGTTCTGATACATAGGGCCGTTAATGATGAAATGCGAAGTCCCATTAAAGGAATTTATGGTGTAAGGGGGACATTACCCTTAAAAATCTTCGCCATATAGTAATTGCTTACTCAGATGGGACTAGTGCAGCCAAATATGTTGAGAGCATGGAAGACCTGAAAAAACATGCCAGACTCAAATGACTATCAAAGTAGCTTTTTTTGCTGTGGTGATCGCTTCGACGAATTACCGCAAAGTATATTTAATTTCTTTTAATTGCGCCGAATTCCAGAACATAGTATGCGTATAACCTTATTGAAGAATGTGTAGGTTTAGTCAGGATTGCGTTTACTAAAAGGCAGATAAAAAAAGGAACTCGCCATGGAACCGGAAGAAAATAAATGTCCCCGCTGCGGCAAAGAAATACTGAACAATGTCCTCTATCAATGTGCGCGCTGTTTCAAAAAGTATTGCGCAACATGTGACGACTCCCAGTCCGGGAAGAATTGCCCAAATTGTGGTTTGACAGCTCGTCTTGTTCTGGACCAGGGAACGCCAAAGAAAGCTGCAGCTCATTGATCATTTAATTTCATGACACTCAGCCTGCAATGATGCATGTTTTGTAACACACGAAACTCTACAGATGAGAGAGTACATCTGTAATTACGGTTTACATTAGTTCTAAGGTTACCTGGAAGCACCTTCATTGCATAGGATTATGCAGTGACTCAATATTGAGTCACTGCTATCTGGATGGTTACTCAGGTGCAGGGTATAGAACATATGAGCATAAACCAAAAGCACAATATTGTTCATTCTATTTACAGCAACAGCCTGAAAACCGAGGTGATTGCATCTCATCGACAGAAGTGCACTCCGCAATGACGGCATCCTTGGCAAGATCGATATCATTGCGTGTGATATCATCCAAGTACACTGGGTCAATGCCGACATCAGTCAAAGCCATGTGATGTTCGCCGACAAAGCCCTTTTCCAGAAATGAATTGAACAAACACTGCCTGTCACACCCATCAAGGAGAATGAAAGGTTTTGACTCAGCTGTGTCAGTGATGGCTAACCTGTTATCCTCATTTTCTGCAGAATACCACTGAGCTTTCCCTTCAAGCACCAGTTCCTGTGCGGCGATCATGGTGATGTTACCTGCTGCCGAATCACCGTTGCAGGGGAGAATAACAATCTTGTGCTGCATAGTTTACTCCTTGCCATGTCCATTGTTATGCATCGGTTATGCTTGCACACAGTCAGTCAAACCTGAATCCTTTCAGATAATTCACAAGCTTCGTATTGTCTTGTAATGAAATTTCCGGGCAATCATTACCGTCCTTAACACCTTCAACCACTTTGGTTGCGAACACCATGCATGTGGGCTCGTTGCATTTTCTGCAATTCGTCCTGGGAAGCAGCTTGAGCACTTCGATCAAGGTGGGTTTTTTCGCACTTTCCGTGCTAGGTTCGATCGTATCCCGCATTTCCCATGTTTCATTTATCTCCCGACAAAGCCATGCCGCAATCTTTTCAGCCTCTTCATTATCTTTGAGTGCATTCACTGCTATTTTTTCTGAGTGAAAAGTAAACAGTTTCCCATAGTGTTTCAAACTGAGTGATGGAGGTTCCCGGGTATATATAAAACCTCCAAGTTTAGTGTTCAGATACGGCAGTACCTCACGTATATCATTTTCAAGATGAATAAAGCAGTGAACGCCCTGTGCGTTTGCATCACACTTGGACTTGAATATTTCCATTTTGTATCCATTTAAAAACATAGTCTCACCTTGTTTGTTTTAGGACGGAAAATACTGAAACCAGACGTCACTACAACTGTGTCGGATCAGGGACTTCTATACGGTCGCAAACATTAGACAAAGCTCATTAATGGCTGGCTCAAGAAATACACACCTAACATTCCGATACAGACACCTGCCAGTTTGCGAAATATAGTGCTACCGCGTTGCCAGGCACTATTCTCTAAAAACTGTTTTACCAAAGCAGTGGAGCTCCCGGCCAGTGCGATTGGAATGCAGTGGCCAAGACCGAACAGGAGGATAAAAACAACACCCGTTAAAATTTTCTGTTGAATTGTAATTATGGCGAGAATAGGGGCTATAAACCCAAAGGTGCATGACCCCGAAAGGATACCATATGCCAGGCCCAAAACGAATGCCCCCGTCATTCCTTTCACTTTGATTTTTGCGAGCAAGCCTTTTGACATCGAACACTGGGCGAGGCCCAGTGTATCAAGAGACACCCATAATAGAATTACTCCTACGACAATACTCATATAGGGGCCGACATCACCAAGCATGCGGCCAAGCACAGCGCAGATAAAACCTATGGTGGCAATGGTGATAAACAGACCGATGGTAAACAGCACTGCATACAGCGCAGCTTTACGGCCGGCAATGATTTGGTTTTGACCAGCCACATAACTTACAATAAGTGGTATCGATGCCAGATGACAGGGACTGAATAAAACACTAACCATGCCCCACAAAAAGCAACCAAGACCTCCCAGCAGAAGGCCCTGGCTCATCCATGTATTAATAGTAAGGAAGATGTGATCCATAATTATTTAACACCGAGTTTAGTCAGCTCAGCGATTATAGCGGCCTTTTCATAAAAACCTTCATGTCGTAGCACTTCGTTGCCGTTGACATCATAGAAGATCTGAGTTGGGATAAGACCGATACCATATTCCCGCCCGGCACCTGGGTTCTCCCAAACATCGATGAAGACAATGGCGGCCCGGTCCTTATACTCTTTTTCCAGTTCTTCCATAATCGGTGCCATCATCTTGCAAGGGATACATTTTTTCGCTCCCAGGTCCACCATGGTTACCATTCCAGGAACTGGGACTTGCGGATATTGCTCTGCCATAACAGCAGTAACTGCGGTTGCCGATACCAGACCGAAAACAATCAATACAACGAAAGATTTCAATGGTCCTCGAAAAAATTGTTTACTCACACCTTGCTCCTTAATTCAAATATAGATTTTTTTGTTAAACAAAAATAATTAGTCCCGGTAATCGAACCTGATCCGTTCTTCAATGTCACTCTGTTTTAGGGTGCGCTCCCACACATGAAAATCACCATCAATAACCACTGCCGAAGCTGAAGAAATTCCATGAAGTTTCTCACCTTCTGGCTCGAAACAAGGATCATTTATGCCTACGCCTACAGGTATCACCTGTCGATTTTTTCATGTAACTCCAATCAGATAAACTGATTGAACAAATAACCAGTGAATAAAATTCCGGTGCCAACAACTCCAATGAATACAGCTATCAATTTAGGCTTGAGTACCTTCCGGAGAATGACCATTTCTGGCAGTGACAAAGCAATAACACTCATCATAAAGGCCAAAACGGTACCAAGTGCGGCACCCTTTCCGAGAAGTGCCTCAACTACAGGTACAATGCCTGCCGCATTTGAATACATGGGAATACCAACCACAACAGCACTCGGTACAGACCACCAGGCATCTTTACCCATGATCGAGGCCATCAATGTTTCCGGTACATAGCCATGAATAGCCGCACCTACACCAATTCCTGCAACGACATAGAGCCATACTTTGCCAACGATATCGCGCACAGCTTCCCGTCCGCGGCCAATGCGGTCCGCCCATGTCAGTTTTTCCTCGACAACGACAGCTTCACTGGCCCGCATTGCCTGTACCCAATCTTCTATCCAGTGCTCAAGTTTGAATCGTCCAATCACCCAACCGGAAATTATGGCAATCATAAGTCCTGTGACAAGATAGATTGCAGCAACTTTCCAGCCAAGAAGACCATAAAGTAGAACTACAGCAATTTCGTTCACCATCGGAGCTGCAATAAGAAAAGAGAATGTTACACCTAAAGGCACTCCTGCCTGAACAAAACCAAGAAAAAGCGGCACAGCAGAACACGAGCAAAACGGTGTGACGATACCCAGGAGGGCCGCCATTACGTTACCTGCACTCTCTCTTTTACCAGCCAAATATTTACGGGTTCGCTCCTGGGTGAAAAAAGACCGAATCATACCAATAACAAAAACTATCAGCGTCAGCAGCATCATCACCTTTGGAGTGTCATAAACAAAAAACTGTATTGCCTCGCCAAGATGACTTCCCTTTTCAAGGCCAACCAGTGAATACGCGAAAAAATACGAAAAAGGTTCAAGTTGTTTGTAAACAACATACCAAAGAGTAAAACCGAGAAGACCTATAACAATGGCCTTGCCCATATTGCTTTTTTTAATCTCTGACGTTTCGTTGCCATCTTTTGTTTTGCAGCCACACTCACAGTCGGTGGCTATCGGCTGAATTGCTTTCATGAATCTATCCATCTGTTATATTAGCGTATAATCACGCTGGACAGCTACTGCGGGTAAAGTTACAACAACATCTTCTGTATCATTCGTATTGCCAGGAGAAGGAGCACGCAACCTAGAAATTTCCGCACAGAGGCTGGGTGCATATTCTTCTGCATGACTCTTGTGCCGAGGTAGCCGCCGGCCCAGGCTGCAGCTCCGGCGAAGAAAAGCGTCTCCCAGCTCACCGAACCCATGGTTGCATAAGCAAGAAAGGCAGTAAATGAGGAGAAGGGCACGGCAAAAGCTGTGACCGTAGCTACTTTCTTAGGATTGAAACCCTGGAGGATCATGAGGGGTGATATCAACCCGCCTCCTCCCACACCCAACAGGCCTGCCAGGAAACCAGAGCCGACACCAGTGAACATTGGCCCGGTTACAGGCCTGTCTTCCCGGTACTGATCTTTATATTTCGAGCCGTTGAAAAACAGGATCATAAGCCCGGAAAAAGTCAGGAAAGCGATAAAGGCATACATCACGTATTGTGTTGGTAAATGCAGACCGAACCATGCGCCGATCGGGGCCAGTAAAATGGAAGGGATGATGATGGGAAGACCCAGACGATAATCAAGCCGCTTCTGCCGAATATTTGACCAGGTTGCCCCGGCCATACTCACGCCGTTGACGAATAGCCCGATTGATCTCGCTTGAGCAAAAGGCAGACCGAACCAGGAGAGTACCGGAATTAACACCAGGGCGGAGCCAACCCCGCCCAGTGCAAAAATAAAACTCAGGACAAAAGACATCCCGCTGATAGCAAGTATTGAAGATTCCATGACATAAAAATCCTGATTATGCCTGCATTTTCGCCAATGGGCCGGGCTTAAGCGCACCGACCATTTCTTCTAAAGAAGCCGTAAGACACTTCACTTCATCAAAACCGTTGGCACGGAGATAGGTGAAAGCCACAGCGCCACGGAAAATTGAGGAGCAAAAGGCGATGATGGACTTCTCCTTTGGGAGTTCATCAAGCCTGCCGGGCAGCTCATGCAGAGGAATATGTACAGAGAAAGGGAAGTTCAGGTACTGTTTTTCCCTGTCTGTTCTTACATCAAGAAAAAGAAAGTGGTCGTTATTCAGGACTTTGCGCATACCTTCGACACTCATGGAATGCTCACCGTTTCCAAGGAAATCAAAATCCATTTCGATTAATGTTTGGTCGAGTTCGTTCATGATCGTTCCTTTGCTGTTATTCATTCGATAGAGAACCGGGCAGGGAAAGGATAAATTTCCTAATTTCATCCCGGACTCGCTGGTAATGGACAAGTTTTTGCTCATCGGTCTTCGCTCCTTCAGCAAGTTTCGGTGGGTCGTCGAAACCCACGTGAATCCTTTTGCCGGGAAAAAACGGGCAGGTTTCGTCGGCATGACCACATAAAGTGATGACCCAGTCAAATTCCTTTATCGGCAATTCAGGTATAATATTGGATTCCTGGCTGGAAATATCGACACCAGCTTCAGCCATAACCCGGACGGCAAACGGATTAAGGCCGTGTTTTTCAATGCCGGCGGACCATGCGTCGATCACGTCTCCTTTCAAAGCTTTGGCCCATCCTTCTGCCATCTGGCTTCTGCAGGAGTTACCGGTGCAGAGAAAGAGTATAGTTGTTTTATTCGTATTCATTAGAACCTCCACCTATTCAGATTTCCGTAAGTGGCAGACACCGGTTACGGTGTTTTTGACATGAGGAAAATATTTTCCACGAAAACGCAGGGCAACGTTAACCAATGCTATAAGTACAGGCACTTCAACCAGTGGGCCGATAACAGCGGCAAATGCTACACCGGAGTTAATTCCGAATACCGCGATTGCCACGGCAATCGCCAGTTCGAAATTATTAGATGCCGCAGTGAAGCTGAGCGTGGTGGTTTGCTCGTAGGTAGCTCCTACTTTCATTGACAGGAAGAAAGAGACGAGAAACATGACTAAAAAGTAAATGGTCAGCGGCAGTGCTATACGCAATACATCAAACGGTAACTGGACAATATATTCTCCTTTTAAAGAGAACATAATCAAGATGGTAAAGAGCAGGAATATCAGAGTCAGCGGCGAGATCTTCGGAATAAAAACGGACTCGTACCATTCCTTGCCCCTGCTCCTGATACCTATAAAGCGAGTCAGCATACCCCCGAGAAACGGGATACCAAGATAGATGAATACCGATTTGGCGATTTCACCGATAGAGATATCGACGACGGCACCTGCCAGGCCGAACCATGCTGGCACGATAGTGATAAAAATCCAGGCGTAGAGTGAGAAAAAGAGGACCTGGAAAATTGAGTTGAATGCTACGAGACCAGCACAATACTCCGTGTCACCGTCTGCCAGTTCGTTCCAGACGATGACCATGGCAATGCATCTGGCCAGACCAATAAGAATGAGGCCGACCATGTATTCATGGTGGCCGGAAAGAAAGGTTATGGCCAAAAGAAACATCAGCACGGGACCAATAATCCAGTTCTGAACGAGTGAAAGCATGAGAACTTTCGTATTCCTGAATACCTGCCCAAGTTCCTCATACTTCACTTTCGCCAGAGGCGGGTACATCATCATTATAAGACCAATAGCAATGGGAATATTGGTAGTTCCAACCTGGAAAGTGTTGATAATCTCATTTGTCGACGGATACAGATAGCCGGTCATAACCCCGACAAACATGGCCAGAAATATCCAGAGTGTGAGGTAGCGATCAAGAAATGACAATCGTTTGCTGTTTTTCATTATGTTTTACTCTTGTGGATTATGTGTTTTACGGCATAGGGTACTGTCTTTAACAGAGGAGAATTCCTTACATCTCCTCTGGTCTTCCACGGCAGTTTCAAGCCCTAAACAATACTGCTTGAGAGCAGACAGTATCGCCGATCCAAGTGTCTGGTCCTCAATCACTCTGTAATACATCCAGGTCCCACGTCGTTCACCGTCGACAAGTCCGGCATTACGTAGCAGGGCCAGGTGCCGTGATGCGGTTGATTGAGGAATCTGCATAGATTCCATCAGGTCGCAGACACACAATTCACCGTTATTCAGAAGTAGCAGCAGCATCCGCAGCCTGGTGCCGTCGGAGAGTGCTTTAAATAATTGAATCTCATTTTGCATAGGTTCGTCCTGTTCGAAAAGGAGTCTATTGGGTCGTTATATATAACTGAAATGCATATATCCGGATATTCGGGTATGTGCTTGAAGTACATATATCCGAATATCCGGATATATGGCAATGATTTTTTTATTGACGTTGCATTATTCTTATAAAAGTATAACATTATAAGATATTACGTAATGTGTATTTGTGTCACCGACACCGTGTCGCAAAACATTTCATACTGTTGATCCTGGATTTGTCACATAAAACACGTTTAATGAAACGAGGATGTTTTTTATAGGGTCAATTTTCTGACATGCTCGTTTCAGCTCCAAAGATCAGAACTCAGGATCACAGGAAGAAGACCTTTGTGAGGGAGACCCTCTGAGTGTATGGAAACGTGATCATTTAGACCGGTTACTCCGCCACCTCTTTCAAGTTGTGGCGTTGCTGAAAGGCAAATGAGTTGGTTTCAGTTTGCTGACCGAAGGGGTAGTTGACCTAACCAATTCTGCCCTTGATCACCTTTGCTCAGTTTTCGCCACATTGGTACAATCTGAAAGAGGACGATCGAGGACGAACCTAACCGCGGACTTGCTACAACCAGGAAGAAAGGAAAAATCAATTTGCTTTGGCACTTATCACGCCTGTGTGATAAATCACGAGGCCCGGGAAGGAGCTTTTTCCATAGCTTACCCCCCCCATTTTTCAAAAAAATCTCTACGGGAACTGAAGATGCGATTTCTCGTTTTTGTATTGGTAGTATTTAGTTTTTCTAATCTCTCATATGCCGGTGAAACAGTTCACCTCAAGTTGGGCGGAACACCTGAAACGTTTAATTATATCTCTCTTATATTAACTCGAGCTCTGAAAGCCTCAGGTTACAAAGTTCATATAGAAAATGTTGGTACGATTCCAACCACCAGGCTGGAAAAAATGATGGCTGAAGGGAAGCTGAGCGGTTTTATCATGGGCGAAACCCGGACTCGTAATGAACGTTTTCTTGCTGTACGGGTAGCTATGACTGACAACATGATGGCCCATAGAGTTCTTTTTATTCAAAAAGGCACGCAACATGATTATGAACATGTTAAAACACTGGAGGACTTTCGATTACTTGATAAAGTAGTTGGAATGGGAGAGTTCTGGGCCGATGTGGCAATCTGGCGCGCAAATAATCTCCCAGTATACACCGTTGGTGGAGACTGGAAAAATCTGTACTCTATGGTTGCTTCCAGGAAGCGCCCGGTCGAAGCTCTTTCACGCGGTGTTCAGGAAATAGCAAAGGAGTGGCAATTGTATCCAAACCTTGAAGTTGAGCAATATCTTGTGTTTGCTTACCCCAAAGATCATATATTATACGTAACACCGAAAGAACCTGAACTCCGAAACCTGCTTGAAAGAGCATTACTTAAAGCGGAGGCGTCCGGGATTATCAGGCAAACAGTCCGTGAGCACTACAAGGAAGTTTACCAGTTTCCGGTAAATCTTCAAAATAGAAGAAAAATACAGCTCAGCCTGCCTTAAATTTCAAAAATAGCGTATTTTCAACCTACTTCATTGCGCATTTTTACGGTAACGCCACATTTTGATACCTCCTTGAGCTTGGCATGGTAAGTCTTTGAAAACTGGCATTGGCTGGATATTTACCTTACCTCGGTTAATTTCTTTCAAATAGCAGATCACGATTTCACACATTCTTTCAACAGATTTTCGAGGATACACGCCGGATTTTACAGACAACACAATGACAAAACGTACCCTTATTACATTAATATTACTGTTGATTCCTTTCCAGTTACTCGGAAAGGAACTGAAACTTGCTACTCTGGAGTGGGAACCATACATCTACAGTCATTCAGATCAGGGCTTTGTTGCTCAACTTATACAAAAAGCATTTGCCGGTTCAGATTATGAGGTTAAGCTAGCTTTTTTCCCATGGGCCAGAGCTGTTCGTGTTGCGCAGAGCCATGAGTTTGCAGGATATTTACCTGAATATTACTCAAGCAAAATCGCTGAAGACTTTTATTTTTCCGAACCATTTTTTGCGACTCCGCTCGTATTTTTTAAAAGAAAAAAAGATAGTATCAATTATTCAAATCTTCGGGATCTAAAGCCATACACTATTGCAGTAGTGAGAGGATATGTGAATACAGTTGATTTTGACGAGGCAACGTATCTTAACAAAGAAATAACCACACAAGATCTTCAGGGTTTCAAAATGCTCATGCTTGGCCGTGTAGATCTTGTCGTAGCAGATAAAAATGTTGGTTATCACCTGATACAAAGTTACCTGCCTGAAAGCCTTGAATTCATTGATGTGGTTGAACCTCCTCTGGAAATAAAAAAG
>JBFHGS010000184.1:0-10173 GCA_041582995.1 Desulfopila sp.
AATGTGTAAGAATAAAGAAAGCTTGTGTTATATTATGTTGCGCCTGTTGACAGATTACTTTTCTATCTTTAAGGTACGCGCCAATACAAATTATTAGATCTGCGTTCTTTGTCGGGATTACCATGTTGTGTCGGTATCTTTGCAGATGCGGATTGATACCCGGAGTTGTGTAGCTTCTACGAGCAGGAAATTATGTTTAAGGGTCCCATTCAAAATATCGGAGATACCGGAATCTATGTAGTGCAGGACCTTGGCCGAATGACGATATATCTCGGCAGGGCGCTGGCTGCAATATTCCGACGTCCTTTTCGCTTCAGAGAATTCATTCGCCAGATTCATTTTGTCGGTGCCGGATCTCTTGCAGTTATTTTTTTTACTGCAGCCTCAACGGGTATGGTTCTTGGCCTGCAAGGATATTATTCTTTAAATAAATTCGGTGCAGAAGGCATGCTCGGGTCTGCGGTTTCGCTTACTCTTATAATGGAACTTGGGCCTGTACTGACAGCGCTTATGGTTGCAGGCCGGGCCGGTTCTGCCATGTGTGCCGAGCTGGGTATAATGCAGATTTCAGATCAGGTTGATGCGCTGGAGTGCATGGCAATTGATCCTTTTCGATATCTTATCACACCAAAATTTCTGGCAACTCTGGTTTCTGTGCCGCTTCTAACTGCAATGTTTGACGTGGTGGGAATTGCCGGCGGTTATGTGGCGGGTGTCAGTCTGATGGGTGTTAACCCGGGCAGTTATATGGACGGCATGATTTCCAGTGTTACTAATCATGATATACGGCTGGGAGTTATTAAATCATTTGTTTTTGCTCTGCTGGTCGTTTGGATTTGTACAGGTCGGGGGTACTTTGTGCGAGAAATCAGAGGTGCAGGCTTTGGCGCAGAAAGTGTGAGCAGAGTGACAACTCAGGCTGTCGTTCTTTCATCCATTTCTGTTCTTATTTTCGATTATCTTTTGACAGCGGTACTGCTCTGATGACCCCGGCAATAGAATTCATAGATATAGAAAAAGGTTTTCCCAAAAGAGACGGTGGGCGCCAGATAATTCTGGATAAAGTCAATTTTACTATTCCTAAAGGCAAAACTACCGTTATTGCCGGGAGATCAGGCCAGGGTAAAAGTGTTACACTAAAACTTATTCTTGGTTTGATGCGTGCTGACAATGGGGTAATTCGTGTCGATGGTAAGGATGTAACCAGGCTGAGCGGCAGGGGCCTTGAACAGTTACGTACCAAGTTCGGAGTGTTGTTTCAGGGCGCAGCGCTGTTTGACTCTCTTTCCGTGTACGAGAATGTTGCTCTGCCATTACGGGAGAGGACCAAATATGACGAGAGTAAAATTCGTAATCTGGTTTCAACTACTCTTGAGCAGCTGGAACTCCTCGGACATGAAAATAAATATCCTGCACAATTGAGTGGCGGTATGCGTAAACGGGTGGGGCTTGCAAGAGCGTTGCAACTCAATCCCGAAATTATGTTGTTTGATGAGCCCACAACCGGTCTTGATCCGGTAATGACCCAGGAAATATACCAGCTATTTTCGCAAACACAGGAGAAGGTAGGATTTACCTCAGTCATAGTGAGTCATGATATCCCGAAGGTATTTAATCTTGCTGATCAGGTGATTGTGTTGCATCAGGGTGAGATGGATGTCTTCTTGAATCCCGAAGAAATCCAGTGGTCGAGAAAAAATCATATTCAGGATTTTGTCCGCACCACAATGGGTGAAATATATCAAAGCCAGATGGTGGAAGAATGAAAAAAGGAACGCTAGAAATCGTTGTCGGTATGTTCATGATAATCGGCTTTACGGCATTAGTTTATCTGGCCCTGCAACTTGGTGAAGTGACGATTTTCAGCCGTGGCAGTACCTATGTAGTCGAGGCTGAGTTTGACAACGTGTCAGGGATTAAAAAAGGCGCGGCAGTGCAGGTTTCCGGGGTGGTTGTCGGCAGTGTTGAAGGAGTCCGGCTTGGAAAAGACCACTATGCAGTGTTAACAATGCGTCTTGAGAATGAACTAAAAATACCCGTTGATTCAATAGCTTCGGTAAAGTCTCAGGGTATAATTGGAGACAAATTCATCCAGATAAACCTCGGTGGTGATGAGGAATTATTGGAAGAAGGGGCTATGATCACAGATACAGAGTCAGCTATTGATATTGAATCATTGATAAGTAAGTTTGCCTTCGGCAGTGCAAAATAAGGAGAAGTATCATGAAATTCCTGAAAATGTGCATCCTGTGTGGGGTAATTTCTGCAGGTATGTTGCTCCCGTCAGTAGCATTGTCAGAAGATAAATACGGTGTTGGTGGGGATGATTATATTGTTGAGAACGGAGCACCGGATCTTCTTGGCGATGAATCAGAGTGGGAGAATGAGAAAGAGCCTGCTGGCATTTATGATCCTTTGGAACCTTTGAACCGGGCATTTTTCGAGTTCAACGATAAGCTCTATTTTTGGGTACTGAAACCCGTGAAACAGGGGTATACCTATGTTGTACCTGAAGATATCCGCGTTTCCGTCGGTAATTTTTTCTATAATCTTGCAGCACCGGTAAATCTGACGAATACTCTTCTCCAAGGGAGATTTGAAGATTCAGGTGTAGTATTCAAGCGTTTTGTAATAAACTCTACTCTTGGAATTTTTGGTTTTGGTGATGTAGCTGCGGTTGACTTTGATCTGAAGCCAGAGCGTGGCGATTTTGGTGAAACTCTTGGAGTTTACGGAATAGGTGAAGGTATTTACCTCTGCTGGCCACTGTTTGGGCCGTCAAATGTACGAGACAGTGTAGGGATTGTGGGTGATATGCAATTACATCCATATTCCTATTTAGAATTTGACAGCGCAGCACAATCATTTGCCAGAGGCTCGGAATTTATCAACAGACTATCCATAACTCCTGATGTGTATGAAGATATAAAGAAAATTTCTCTGGATCCGTATGTTGCCACCCGGCAGGCGTATATCGACTACAGACGAAATCTTATTTTATCGCATGAGTAGTTGTTTGAGCAGGTAGTCGTAGTGTCTTCTGGAGAATATATTTTAAACGGCGTACAATTTTATGAATACAAAAAGTAGTATCAGATGTGCAGTACTGGTTGTGCTGGTGAGTTTTCTTCCTATTCAGGTTATGGCAGCCAAGGGGCCGATGGAGGAGTTGCGGCCGACCCTGTCGATGTTGACAAGTGTGCTTGCTGACCCGGAACTGAAAGGGGATGAGCGGAAGGTTGAACGCCGGGCAAAGATAATGGCTTCAATAAAACAGGGGTTTAATTTTACAGAGATGTGTCAGAGGATACTTGGTAGTACCTGGCACGATATTTCTCCTCAACAGCGTATACAATTCACAGAACTTATGACCAAGTTGCTCGAAAATGTCTATATCGGCAAGCTTGAGAACTATTCTGGCCAGACTATCGGCTATGTGAATGAACGAATAAAGGGGGAACGTGCACAGGTGTCGACCCTCGTAGAAGATAATGGTCTGGAGATACCGGTTCATTATATAATGGCACTGGAGAACGAGAAGTGGATGGTATATGATATCAATATCGAGGGGGTAAGCCTTGTGCGAAATTATATGCAGCAGTTCAAATCCATTTTGCGAACAGAAAAGTTTGAAGGTCTGGTCAAGGTGCTTGAAGAGAAAAATCGATCCTTTGAGACTGGAACCAATTAGAGTGTATTATGTCTGAATCTCTACATCCTGTACTTATGAGATTTTTCCACGATCAGCAAAGTGGTTCTGCTGATCTGAAAGTGGATTTTGACATTCGCAAGATCTCTGAGGGAGAAGTACTGTTTTCTGCCGGAGATCAGGCAGACAGTCTGTTCTTTATTCTCGAAGGTCGATTGGCCGTGCATAAATCAACAGGTATCCGGGACCGAACTCAGGTGGTAGCCCTGCTTGATGCCGGAACCATTGCCGGAGAATCTGCAGTTTCAGGTGATCGTTTGCGTGGTGCAACGGTCATTGCCGTAGAAAAAACTGTCGTTGCCCGATTGTCCCGGCAGGATCTTACTGCTCTTGAGGAAACTGCACCGGAGACCTATATTTATCTGATAAAGAAAATCCTTAGAATTTCGTCACTTCGACTGCATAAAAGTTCGGAGCGTCTTGCCTTGGTGCTGTAGCGTTCATCTCTTGGTTTTCAAGTACTTTTACCCGATATACAGCGAAAAGCTGATGGCAACCTGGCGTTGTTTGGAAGAGATTTGGCTGGCTAGCTCTTTTTTTTGTGGCCATTATCCGTTAAATTGATTATTTTTGCTTCCTTTGTGTCTCCTCATTGTTTAGCAGGAGAGTTGAGAGATATATGAAAATTGGATTTGGTGAGATAAGCAGGGCGACGTCCCGCTTTACTATTCAGGAAGAGAATTGGCTACCGTCAGGTGAGTTTGTAGTAATCACGCCGATTGTAGCTGAAATCAGCCTGTGCTTGAAAAATGCTGATTCTGTTTCTTTAAGCGGTGTGCTTAAAGGAACAGTGAAGTTGGATTGTTCCAGATGCGGCGATCCTGTTTCATATGAACTTAACGAAGAATTTTTATACCTTGCGACTACTCGTGAGGAAGATACTTCTGAACTGCCTGAAAAAGAGGTGAGTGATGAAGAGTGTGATACACTTTACCTGAAAGAACCGGTCATTGATGTTGCCGATATCCTGAAGGAGCAGATGTATCTTGCCATTCCCGGCAAGGTGGTCTGTGGCGATCAATGTCGTGGATTGTGTCCGAGGTGTGGTGGTTCGCTGAACAGAGACGAGTGTTCCTGTTCCGAATTGCAGCCGGATACACCGTTTGCGATATTGAAAAAACTGAAGAAGGATTAACTGACATTTGCTGATTGGAACTTATATGCCAATTGGAGGAAACTATGGCTCTGCCGAAAAGAAGACATTCCCATTCCCGTACCCGTAAACGCCGTTCCCACGATGCTCTTGTAGCTCCTGGTATTTCTTTGTGTGCTGATTGTGGTGAACCGAAAGAACCACATCGCCTGTGTGCTGCTTGCGGTAAATACAAAGGAAGAACCGTATTCAGCCTTGATACTGAAGTAGAGTAGGAGAATTACCGTGCATATTGCCCTGGACGCCATGGGCGGAGACCATGGGCCGGAGGAGCTGATTGCCGGGGCATTACTAGCCGCTAAGCAGGCTGATATTACTATCAGCCTGGTAGGGGACGAAGTCCTGTTGCAATCGCACCTCAACAACGCAGCTCCAGATTCCCAGACAGCATCACGTATTCATATTGTTCACGCAACTCAGGTTGTTGAGATGAAGGACAATCCGGTAGATGCTATTCGAAAGAAAAAAGACTCCTCCGTAATGGTGGCCTTCGGCTTAGTTAGCCAAGGGAAAGCAGACGCCGTTGTCAGTGCCGGAAATTCCGGAGCAACTTTGGCAGCGGCTGTTCGCAAACTCGGTCGTTTAAAAGGAGTTTCGCGGCCTGGTATAGCCTCTCTTTTTCCCACATTGAAGAAGCCTGTTGTGTTGATGGATATCGGCGCGAATGTCGAATGCCGTCCGCAACATCTCGTACAATTTGCCATTATGGCTTCGGCTTACTCCCGTATTCATGACATAAACCGGCCAAGGGTCGGATTGTTGACAATCGGCGAGGAGTCAGGCAAGGGTAATACCCTCGTAAAAGAGACCTACGATCTATTAAAAGAGACATCTCTGAATTTCATTGGCAACGTCGAAGGGCGTGACGTATACAAGGGTGATGTAGATGTTATTGTTTGCGATGGGTTTGTCGGTAACATTTGTTTAAAAATCAGCGAAGGGCTTGTTGAGGCTGCGATGCGGATGCTTCGGGATGAAATTGTTAAATCACTCCCGGCCAAAATCGGCTACCTGTTGGCAAGACCTGCTTTCCGCGCATTCAAAAAACGGGTCGATTACTCAGAGTATGGAGGGGCCCCGCTTCTGGGTGTGGATGGTATAGGCTTCGTATGTCACGGAAAGTCAGATGCTGTGACTATTAAGAATGCTATTTTTGAAGCTGCAAAAATGGTTAAAAAAAATGTGAATCAGGAAATTCTCATCGGGATTGCCGCTGAATCTGCTGTTTCGCAATCGGAGGTATAATGGGAACTGTTATTCTTGGCACCGGATCATGTCTGCCACGAAAGGTTGTAACGAACAGTGACCTTGAAAAGGTTGTAGAAACTACAGATGAGTGGATTCGGTCCCGGACAGGAATTCATGCCCGGCATATTGCAAGTGGTGATGAGTACACATATAAGTTGTCAGCCAGGGCAGCTGAAAAAGCACTGGAAATGGCAGGTGTTGAGGCCTCTGAGATAGGGCTGATAGTCGTTGGTACCATCAGTTCACATATGCTCATGCCTTCCTGCGCCTGCTTTGTGCAAAAAGAAATCGGGGCAGTTAATGCCTTTGCCTATGATCTGAACGCAGCCTGTTCTGGTTTTCTGTATGGTATTGATCTTGCTGATAAATACATCCAGGCAGATCATTCCAAGAAAATTCTTGTAATAGGTGCTGAAACCCTCTCGACCAGAGTGAACTGGGAAGACAGGAATACCTGCATAATTTTTGGCGATGGAGCTGGCGCTGCAGTACTCGGGTATGAAGACAGTACTCGCGGTTTTATCGGCTCTAACCTCTTCTCTGACGGTTCACTCTGGGAACTTCTGCATATGCATGCGCCCGAGAGTCTTAATCCCGAGCTTAAGGTTCCCGGTAATACCGGTGCCCATATCGTAATGGAAGGGCGTGAAGTCTTTAAATATGCGGTAAAGGCGATGGAAGATGCTGTACGTGGTCTGCTGGAGCGTGAGAAAATGAGCATGGATGACGTGAAGCTCGTTATACCACATCAGGCAAATATACGTATTCTCAATAAATTGAAAGAACGTCTCCAGTTACCCGAGGATAAGGTGTTTATAAACGTATCTGACTATGGTAATACGTCGGCTGCGTCTATTCCGATTGCTCTCGACGAGGCATGTCGTGAAAATCGCATTTCGGCAGGAGATACTGTGTTATTCTGTTCGTTTGGTGGCGGTTTCACCTGGGGAGCAGGATTGATTAAGTGGTAGAGAGGAGTGTGTAATGGATTATTTTTTGACTGAAGAACAGCAGATGATTGTTGACATTGCTCGACAGATCACTGACGAACGGATTATCCCGAACCGGGCGGAGTTGGACGAAAAACATGAATTTCCGCGTTCTATTCTTAACGATATGGCGCAGGCTGATCTTTTCGGCTTGCTTGTACCTGAAGAATACGGCGGTTTTGGCGGTAACTGTTTCGACAGTGTTCTTGCTCTCGAGCAGCTTGGACGAGGCTGTATTGGTGTAGGCACAGCTTTTGCCGCAAGTTCACTTGGTATTTATCCTATTTTGATTTCCGGTTCCGAGGAAATGAAGAAAAAATACCTTCCGGCAGTTGCTTCAGGCGAAAAATTTGCGGCTTTTGGTCTTACTGAGGCCAATGCCGGATCCGATGCATCAGGAATTAGAACCACTGCAGTACTTGATGGTGATGAGTGGGTGTTGAACGGTACAAAGCAATGGATCACCAACGGTGGTGAAGCCCAGATCTATACTGTTGTTGCTATTACCGACAGAAGCAAAGGGCCTCGCGGTGCTTCCATGTTTGTTGTGGAAGAGGGTGATCCTGGTTTTACATGCGGCCCCAAGGAAAAGAAAATGGGTATTCGCGCTTCATCTACCACCGAACTGATTTTTAAAGATTGCCGAATCCCTAAAGACAGACTTATCGGTCGGCAGGGCACTGGTTTTATCACGGTTATGAAGACTCTCGACTCTTCACGTCCCGGAATTGCCGCGCTCGGAGTTGGTCTTGCACAGGGTGCTCTGGACGAAGCTGCAAGCTATGCGAAGCAGCGTGTACAGTTTGGTAAACCAATTATAGCCTTTCAGGCTGTTCAGCATATGCTTGCTGATATGGCGATCGGTGTTGAATCGGCCCGTGCTCTTGTTTACCAATCCGCTAAGCACATAGTAGCACATCCTAAGGATATGTCTAAAGCCTCGTCAATGTGCAAAATATATGCTACAGATGTCGCAATGAAAGTCGCTACTGATGCAGTTCAGGTTCTTGGTGGTTATGGATTTATGTCTGAATACCCGGTAGAGAAGATGATGCGTGATGCTAAAATTCTGCAAATCTATGAGGGAACCAATCAGATTCAGCGCAATGTTGTCGGCCAGGAAATCAACAAGGAATATTCCAAATAAATGTTTCTGCCGATATTCACTGGATAAGGTCTCTACTGCGTAGAGTGAACGAGTGGTTTTAAATTGCAGCAGGTAGTTTCATGAAAATTTTCGTATGTGTAAAACAGGTTCCTGACGCGAAGGAAGTTCGTCTTGATCCGGTGACGAACACTCTCGCCCGGGAGGGCGTTGAGTCGATCATGAATCCGTATGACCAACATGCCCTCGAAGAGGCGGTTCGCCTGAAAGAGGCGCATGGCGGTGAAGTTATCGTAATCACCATGGGTCCTCCACAAGCTGAGGAAATCCTGAGGCTTGCTATTTCCTGTGGTGCTGATCATGGAGTGCTTGTTTCAGATAGAGCATTTGCCGGAGCAGATACCTGGGCGACTGCCTATACGCTTGAAAAGGCTATTAAGACCATTGGCGGTGCAGATTTGATTCTATGCGGTAAGCAGGCCATTGATGGTGATACTGCTCAGGTTGGACCAGGTCTTGCCATGCGAATGAATATTCCTTTTGCTACCTGTATCCAGAAAGTTCGCGAATCGCATGACTCGAGGCTTATTGTCGAGCGGATGATGGATGACGGATTCGACGTTGTTGAAATCCCGCTCCCTGCACTTTTGACCGTTGTAAAAGATATAAACGAGCCTCGTGTTCCTTCCCTCAAAGGGAAAATGAAGTCCAAAAAAGCCGTCATCCAGGTGCTCACTGCTGCTGATATAGAAGCGGAACCTGTTTGTATAGGTCTCCCCGGTTCTCCAACTCAGGTTGCCAAAGTCTTTCCTCCTCAAGCGAGAGGAGAACGTTCCATTCTTTCCGGAACGCTCGATGAGCAGATTGACCAGCTTGTTGAGAAACTGGCCCCGTACTTATAACCGGCATCAGGAGAATCTGGAAATGTTGAAAATTAACGAAGACGTATGCATTGGTTGTGGACTATGTGAGTCAAGTTGTCCATTTGGCGCTCTCGAGATGTCTGATGGTATTCCTGTTGTCGGAGATACCTGTACTCTTTGCGGTGCCTGTGTAGAAAGCTGCGAGCTTGGAGCAATAACCATTGATGTGGCTGAAAAAGCTCAGTTGATAAACATAGCAGACTGGCAGGGTATTCTTGTCTATTGTGAATATAGAAATGGATCTCTTGCTCCTGTATCGCTAGAGCTACTCGGTATAGGTAGAAAACTTGCCGACCTCAGAGGTGTTAAACTTACTGCTGTGCTGCTTGGTCATGATACCGGTGCGACTGCCGAAACTCTTATCGGCCATGGTGCGGATAAAGTATTTCGTATAGATCATCCAGAACTGTGTATGTTTTCAGAAGACAGTTATACAGCTATACTGACTGAACTCATTCAGCAGCATAAGCCTGAAATTGTCCTTGCCGGAGCGACTGCTATAGGTCGATCTTTTATTCCGGCAGTTGCAACAATGCTGAATGCCGGTTTAACAGCTGACTGTACCGATCTTGAAATCCGTCCGGAAGACGGGGCTTTGCTTCAGACACGTCCTGCTTTTGGCGGCAATATCATGGCGACAATAGTATGCCCGTCGCATCGGCCGCAGATGTCAACAGTACGCCCACGGGTTATGAAGGCACTTGAATTTGACAGCAGCCGGAAAGGGGATATCGTAGATGTGAAACCCTCAGCGGCTCAACTGGTAAGCAGAATCAAAGTCCTTGAGTCTGTTGTCTCGGAAGGGTCGAATGTAAATATTCAGGAATCTGAAATACTTGTTTCAGGTGGCCGTGGTCTTGAGGGTGAAAAAGGCTTTCTACTGTTAAAGGAACTTGCAGAGGCTCTGGACGCGAACGTATCTGCATCCAGAGCTGTAGTCGATGCCGGTTGGATTTCCTATCCGCATCAGGTTGGTCAGACTGGCAAGACTGTAGCACCGAAACTCTATTTCGCCTGTGGTATATCCGGTGCTATCCAGCACGTTG
>JBFHGS010000185.1:0-10162 GCA_041582995.1 Desulfopila sp.
AAACAGGTCACGTACTCATTGGTGACCCCACAAACGAAACTCAGCGAATACGACATCGCAGGAGTTGACCAATCACGCCTATAGTTCTGATTTTTTTAAAAGTATATTGTCTCAGCCACGGCCTCTTATGATGCCTGCCTCGCATTCCCTATCATTTAATACCTCATTTTTCCGTCATATTAGGTAAATCCACCTATTGTGAGAGAATCATTTTACGGTTAGGCTGCAAGTAACGCTTAACTTTATTTGATGAGGGGAAAATGAAAACAACTGTACTTGTATGCTTTCTTACACTGTTCTATTCCACTGCTCACTCTGCACAAGTTACACTCGCTAATATTCCATCATATTCATGGTACAACGGCTGTGGTCCTACAGCGGTAGCTTCAATTTTCGGTTATTACGACCTGCTTGGCTACAGCAATCTTTTTGATGCGAGTGGCTGGGATGAGATCAAGTTAACTGCAAATGTCCAAGATGAGATATCAAGCGTCGATCACAATACATACTACAGCCCAAAGCCCGATGATCAGCCCCCCAGCAATTATCTGGATACAAGCATTGCTGATTTTTTCCATACCTCTGAAGATCGCGTTGCTGGCGTAGAGCAAACTTTTGGCTGGAGTTATCTTTTTGACGCCCCGGGAGCGTTTATTGATTATGCAGCATATCGCGGGTACATGGGATGGTCTGCATATAACACCTCATTTTCGGCCTTCTCCTTTAAGAAACTTGTTGAGGAGATTGATGATGGATCACCACTCCTCTTTCTCGTCGATTATAATGCTGACGGAAACACTGACCACTTTGTACCTGTCTTCGGATATGACGACACAGCCAATAAATTTGCCTGCTACTACACGGGATTTGATACTGAAGATGAAAGTATTTACTGGGTCGACTACACGGAAATGGCGGCTGGTCATGCATGGGGCGTTGGCCATATAACGGTTGTTGAACCAGGACCAAAATCAGTACCTGAACCGACATCCGCGCTCCTGCTCGGAGCCGGCCTCGCATTCGTTGCAGGCAGAGTGCGAAAGAGAAAAGCGCAGGAAGATTCCGTTTAATCTGTAACTGCAGTATCGAAACAAAAAATACAAAAAAAGCGGTTGCCAGAACAAATCCGGCAACCGCTTTTTCATGGTTACTTCTATAAACTGCACATGGGGAATGTGTTTAGAATGTCACCTTCTCAGTCCGACTCCCTAGCACACTCTCAAATTCGCTTTCCCAGTTTTCGCCGCCAAGTGCTTTGGCCAGCATTACCGCCATATGTTGCGGTTTAACACCAAGTTCACGATTACGACCAAGACCGGAGATACAGGACGGGCAATTGGTTACGATAGTCGGCTCTTCCGCAACACCTTCTTTGGCTGCCTCGATTGACTCGCGCTTGCGCTGCATCATCTTGTAACTGATATCGGGTCTGGATATCGCAAGAGTCCCCGCTTCAGAGCAGCAATTGGGAACAGACTTCACTTCTTCAGCTATCTGGCGGGAAAACGCAGCACCTTCTCCATCAAAAGAATCGTGACATGGTGCATGATACAGAACCGTCTTCGCCTTCTTCTCGCTGAAATTCAGCGTACTGTTCTCCAGCACAAAACGGCTGACATCCTGCACTTCACAGTCAAAGATCTCGGCTGCGCCGACATCTAGGATAGATTCCCGGCAGGTTCCACAACTGATGACAAATTTATCAAACACAATATAACCGAGCATCTCACGAATCTGGCTCAGAATTATGGTATTCCTGAGTGTAATTTCTTCGTGCATGGTCTTCTTGGCATTCACCTGCGCCGGAAAACCGCAGCAGAGAAATGGCGGCGGCAACACAACCCGGACGTTACTCTTTAACAGGATGTAAATAGCAGCCATGCTAATGTCTGAGTATAACCGTTCAGAACCACAACCAGGGAAGTAAAACACCGTTTTGACTGGCTTACCTTCTGGCTGCAACATGAGTGCTTCGTTTGCTGAACAGTCAGGAAGACTCTGCCACAGGGTTTTATTCGGTGCTGTCATCATTGGTGACTTCAGCATGGTGACGTACTGCCAGTCTTTCTCTTTCAGTTTCTCGGGAGCAAACTTCAGAGCTTTGGTTCCCAGTTGCTGAATGGCGGTACCCCACTCCAGCACACCTTTCCTGAAGACAGTATTAAAGGCTGAGTTTCTGCTCTTGAGATAGGTAAGAGAGAGCTTTGTCGCCGGTGCGGTGTTCTTGTAACCAAGATCACTTAAGATACCACGCTCAAGCACGCTGACTTCAGCCGTATCGATATTCACAGGACATGGTGAGAGACATTTTCCGCACATGGTGCAGTGGTCGGCAATCTCCTCGAGGTTCTTCATCTGACTAAAACGCGGCTGATGCGAGCGCTGAATATCATACAGCAGTGCCTCGATCAATGAACCGATGACCATATTCTTGTTTCTCGGATGCATGAAAATGTTGGACCCCGGATAATACACACAACATCCGGCCATACATTTACCACACCGCACGCACTTGGAAATCTTTGCTGCCAGGGTCTCAAGAGAACCATGCTGCAGAATACGTGCTTCAAGCTCAAGCAGATTAAACGACGGGGTATAGACTTTTTCGATAATCTCCGGATCCGTCAGCATACCCGGACTCATCAACCCTTTCGGATCAACCTCTTTCCGATATTTGATCAGTTCCTGCCGGCGATCCTCCTCCAGAAACTTCATCTTAGTGATGCCTATTCCGTGCTCGCCGCTGACTACTCCACCAAGCTCGACCGCCTTACGCATAACATCTTCGGCAGTCTTTTCCGCCCTCGTCATCATCTGACGATCATTGGAAAACACCGGAATGTTCACATGGTTATTACCGTCACCGGCGTGCATATGCGTGGCGATAACAATTCTGCGGGAACGTACATGTGCATATATCTCTTCAATGGTTTTAGAAACCTTGGCATAACCGCTGAGTAACTCAAGCAGATCAGCCATGAGTTTCTTGATATACGCTTCATGGCGGACCGACTCTTTTGTACGCAGGGCCAGTTTCGACAGGGTATCCTGGCAAAGTTCGATCGCTTTGGGAATTTTTGCCTCAAGCCAATCCGGATCCTCAATCGGGTCGGCGGCCCGGAGATAGCCCATAACTTTATGAATAAACTGTTCTTTGTTATGGATATCTTCCCTGATGTTATAATCATCAACAAAGCGGGTAAACTCAGCTAGCGCAGCCAGCGGCAGAACGATATCCTCATTCAGCTTAAAGGCGTTGGTACGTGCTGAAATTGCTCCGAGTCGCTTACGATCGCGCCAGAAACGTGCAGCTTCATCAGCGTCCTGAGCTATAAACAGGTCGGTATTGGCATAATCCTCAAGGAGTGCCTTAAGCCGTTCCTTGCCGCGCATGATCTGCTCGCTGTTATGACCGACCATATCGATAAGCAGCACCGCTTTCGGATGCTCACTGCGCGCCGCCTTGAATTTATACTGAATCGCCTTGATGTACTCTTCGTCGAAGTGCTCAAGGGCAATAAGCGCCTCTTCGCCTTCGTTGGTGAATTCCTTGGAGATCTCGACGATAACCCGGCTGGCTTCGTCCATATCTTCACCATAGAACTCGAGACAGAAGGTTATCTTACGCTCATACGCTTTATAGAGAACGAACTCGGCAGAGGTGATAACACCATCCACACCCTCTTTCTGCAGACCCGGCACACCTTTTAAAGCCTTATTGGTGATATCTTTCCACAACCCTTCTTTGCGGATATCCTGACTCGTCAGTCCGATCCGTTTCAAAACGGTTCCCCGACTGTCGACTACATCAAAAAGTACAGTATCACCGGGCAGAATCTTCCGCATTGGGTGCTCGATTCGCTTTACGGTAAGAAGATCGGTACCCGGCATGGCGATATTGAACGACAACAGGTTGTCGATGGCAGTACCCCAGAGTACCGCAGTTTTTCCGCCCGCATTCTCAGCAATATTGCCACCGATGGTCGATGCCCAGGCACTGGTCGGATCGGTTGCAAAGACAAGCTTTTCTTTCACTGCACAGGCCATGGCGTCTGATGTGACAACACCTGCTTCAACTTTCAATACGGGAATGTTCTTATCCTCGTCGGTAAGATGAGGGAACTCCCGGTACTGGATCGGATAGATCTTTGTCAGCTTTTCGGTATTAATGATGACGCAGCCGCTTGCCACCGGCACACAGCCACCGGTAAGACCGGTACCGCCACCTCGTGGAATAACATGCAGACCAAGCGATTCAATTGCTGCCATCAAAGCAGGCAGCTGTTCTTCAGCAGAAGGTCTGACCACGGCAACCGGCAAAAACAGTCGCCAGTCAGTTGCATCAGTGGCGTGACTGATCAGGGTGAACGGGTCAAACCAGACATTTTCCTTGCCGATGATCGGAGCCAGCTGTTTCTGAATCTGGGTACGATGCACGCTCGCCCCGCTGATCTCTCTTTTCAGCACCTCGAGACGATCACGGCATAAACTCACGAGATTCATGACCTTTGAAGACCGTTCAGAGCCAGCCCTTTTTATGTTGGCAGCTTTCTCGATAAGCGAAAGATCTTCCTCAGCCATGGCGAAAAACTGCTGACGACGTGACTGTGATTCAATAAGTTCCTGATACAGAAAGGGGTTCCGACGCAGAATGAAAAGGTCACCCATGAAACGCATAACCAGGCGAGCCGATCGGCCGGTAATTCGCAGCTCACGTAATTCCTGCAAATCTTCCCAGACTTCCTGTCCGAACAGATGGTTGATTATCAACCGGTCATCGGCTGAGGTAAAGTTATAGGGAATTTCCCGATAATCTTCTTTATGCATCGCTATTCCGCCTTCTCATTCAAGGATTGTAACAGAAAGGATATCTCAATCCACTTTCTGTGTTTTCAGTAAATTTCAGTCTGCGCCACTACATTTTCCGCTGTTTTCAGGGTACAAAAACTACAGTTGAGACACCTTGCCTACGAATTCCGCAGTCCTTTTTTTGCTGAAACGAATCTCATTTCTCACATAAAATCCGTGTGAGCAGAAGAGAAATGCACGCTGAAACAGCGTACATACAAACCACGTCAATTCAGCAGGATGCGGAGCAGTGCGGCCAGGAAGAGTACTTCCGGATATTCGCTTTCAAAGAAAACGAATGACATGCAGGCGCTGAGGAAAACTCAAAGACTCCAAAATATCTATACCCTGTATCTATACCCTATTCCAGTAACATTTGCGAGAGTCCACTGTATCTAGGATAATCGGACTGCAGAGCATACACTAAAATCTTTTTCGATGCTACAACATGTACAAATTCTTTTGCCCGAGTAACGGCAGTATAGACGAGCTGCCTGTTCAGCAACCGACTTTCATCCTCGGGCAGGATAACTACTACTTCACTGAATTCCGAGCCCTGACTTTTATGGATAGTCATGGCATAAACTGTCTCGCATCTGGGGATTCTGTAGGGAAGGCAACTTTTGAAGCTGCCATCCCCCCGTTCAAACCAGACTTTCACTCTGCCGTCTGACGGGTCAGGCAGGCAGATTCCGATATCACCATTGAAGAGATCAAGACTATAATCATTGGCTGTAATCAGCACCGGACGACCGGCATACCACAGGTCACTGACCGCGCTGTAACCCTTTCTTTTCAAGTAACTTTCAACAACAGCATTCAACCTCTGCACACCCCTGCTGCCATGTCGCGTGGCACACAGTACCTGGAATTTCCCGAAGGCATCGAAGACCTCCTGCATGTCTGGTTGGCCTGCGCTATATACAACATCCATATATGCGGAATACATCTCTCCGATGTAGTCGAAATACGAATTCCGTAAAACAGAAACGTTGTCGAACTCCTCACCGTTAAGCACATCCCAGGCTTCCGTGCCGGCGCCAGTATTTATTGCCGTTGCCAGTGTTTTGATACCGGTATCGAACCGATAACTCTTTTTGAGTTCAACCGTATTCTGCGGCAGACTGCGGATGCAGTCAAAGAGGACAGCTCCGGATTCGACAGAGGCAAGCTGGTCCTTGTCACCCAGCAGGATAAGTCGCGTTTCCGGTCGTAAACTGTCCACGACCTTGCTCATCATCGCCAGATCCACCATGGAAGCTTCATCAACCACCACGACGTCCCACGGCAGAGGATTAGCGCTGTTATGACTGAACTGCGGAGAGCCTCTGCGCACCCCGAGCAACCTGTGCAAAGTAGATGCCTCAAGCGGGATTTTTTCAAGAATATCCTCTGCAAAAGAGAGTCCCTTCACGCTATTGCCAATCGACTCCTGCAGGCGCATCGCCGCCTTTCCTGTCGGTGCGGCAAGAGCGATCTGCAGATCGTTTCCTTCAGCCTGCAGCAGTAATCCGAGTATTTTCACAACAGTCGTGGTCTTACCTGTTCCCGGCCCGCCGGATATGATGGCAAGCGATTTCTTCAGTGCTGTTTCAGCCGCCTTTTTCTGCCAGTTGATTTCAGCAGTATCAGCTCCAAAGGCATCATCGAGCATCAACTGCACATCCGGATATGTATGTTCTTTGCCGGCAAGACATTTGAGCTGAACTGCCAGTCGGGACTCATACTTATAATATCTGTGCAGATACAGGCGCTCATGAAATAGCACCAGAGGCGTGGTTCCTGCCTCGGAAACCAGCGAACTTTGCAACAGCAGGACAGCATCCTCCTGCTTCACCTGCAAACAGCTATGACCGCTGTCCATCGCCAGCGACAGGTTCTGCACCAGTTCCTGAAATCGCGCTCTGCTTTCTGGTTCCAAACCACAACGCTCTGCCATAAACTTGGAAAAATGTGCATCCAGCAATCGAATCGCTATATCCTGACTCATTGTCCACCTCCCAGCACCATATCCAGCCGGGTCAGCAACTCAACCGACGGCAGGGTCGCAAAGACACCACTACCAGGAATATCTGGCATCATTCCGCGTACAAAGAGATACATTACCCCACCGAAGTGAGTTTCGTAGTCATAGTCGACCATCACATTCTGCAGATGCCGATGCAGCACCAGCGTGTATATCCAGTATTGCAGGCCGTAATTATGGGAAGCCATCGCCTGCACAAGATTCTCGCCGCAATAATCGGAGAGTCGATCACCCAGGAAATTTGTCTTATAATCGAGAATGTAGAAACGCCCGTCATGCTCACAGACCAAATCAACAAAACCGGTCAGATACCCCTGCATCTGCCGATGAGATAACCGCACAACTGTTGGTTCTGCCGCGAGAATTTCGTTTATCTTTTCCGTCTCCAGCCGGTCCATATGGAAATAGAACGGCATCTCTTTCATGCATCGTGTTTCACGCAGTTCAGAAAGGGAAAAGCCCGGCTCACCGTTGTGTTGCTGAAACAGAGGTGCAGTAACAATAGATGCCAGCAAATCCTGTACTACTTCGGCCTTCAAATCGATGCCATAACGATGACAGAGCCGATCAATCTCGCGACTGTTATCCTCTTTTCTGCCGAGTGCAGCAAAAGAGAGCAATTCGAGACTGTCATGTACCAGGTTACCGAAATTTGCCCCGGCCGGCAGTCCCTGATGGAGAATCCGCTGAACCTCCGCAGCCTCATCCTCTGCCTGTTCACTATACACGTCGGAACCATGGTCCTCATGCTCACTTAAGGCTGCCATCGCCGAGTAGCTGGACATCTGATAATCAGTGTGCAGAGATCGGGGTGTTGGCCGAGCAGCAGCCAGTGCCCCTGTTTCCGACACTGTCGGACTATAAACCGGGGTATACTTCGAAACCGGATCCAGCAGCAGGTGGTGAACACCCGGATTTACAGTCACATCCTGAAAAAAAGCACCCTGTTCCTCAGCCCCGACAGCACCGCCGGGAAAGAGCAGATATCCCAGACCGGATGAAAACGAATCGGCTACAGAGCCGAACTTTTTCACATCAACCCACATTGTATAGCAGCGCAATTCCGCTCTGGTCAGGGCTACATAGAGCAAACGAAGATCTTCTGCCAGCTCCTCCTCAATGGCAAGCTCGCGCCGTTCATCAAACCTGTCGGAACCAAGATCAACCACCAGTTGCTTATCTGTATCATGACAACTGATCAGGTTTTTCTCTGATATCAAATTGCTGGAGCGGTACCAGAGATACGGGCAGAACACCACAGGGTACTGCAAACCTTTGGCACTATGCATGGTAACAATGCGCACTGCCTGTTCATCGCTCTCAAGCCGTAACTCCCGATCTTCAACACCAGGTTTTCCTGCCAGCATCGACCGCAGCCAGAGAAGTGTCTGATCCGGCCCCAGTTTATCTGTCATTTCCGCTTCCTGTACGATCTCGAGCAGATGATGGATATTGGCTATGCGCCGCTCTGCCATAGCTGCCCCGGCAAGCGTGATATATACCTGCTCATCAATCATAAGCCGATTCATCATCGACAGAAATCCTCGTTCCTGCCAGAGCTGATTGTATATCAGAAAACGGTTGAACCAGTCGTCAAACTCCTGCTCACTTTCCCATATTCTCTGGAGGTTACCGCCGGTAAGGTCAAACCAGGAGATAGTCATGGCCGTTTTCAGAGTATAACTGTTGCCCGGGGCCGCCAGCGCCTGCAGAAGTGTATAGAGCTCCTTTGCTTCCTGCGTTTCAAACACACCCTTTTTACTGGAAACTACGGCAGGAATATTCACCGCTGCAAATGCCTGCAGATATTCGTCCGCCTGGGTATTGGATCGTACCAGTACGGCAATATCACGCGCCTGCAGCACATGTTCAACCTCGATACCATCCTTTATCTGCCGCCGTACAGCCGGATTGGCGGAATCCAGCAGACGACAGGTTTCGGCAATCACATAGTCACGAAACACTCCTGCCGCTTTCCCCGATGTCCAGCGTCCGCTCTTCTCTGCAGGGGAAGGGCCAAGCTGGCAATACTCCATCACGCCCAACTGATGTCCGTCCAGAAACAGGCCCCCGTCTGCCGGCGTTTTGGCTGGATCAACCGGCAGAAACGGCAGCAGGGATTCATCAAAGGAAAAAGGCTTGGTGCGTCCCATGAAAAGACGATTCACTTCATGAACAAGATCGGGATGTGAGCGGTAGTTATTCTGCAGGGTAAGGGTATGATCTGCAGTCTCCCGCGCCTTAAAGTACGAATAGATATCAGCTCCGCGAAAGCGGTAAATCGCCTGCTTGGGATCACCGATCAGATAGAGATAATGCGATTCGTTCGCGAACAGAGATGAAAAGATACGCCACTGAGCAGAATCTGTATCCTGGAATTCATCGATTAAAGCAACGTTGAAACGTTCCCGCAGAATCCTTTGCAACGCGACCCCATCAACCTCATGAGCCAGTGCCCGATCAAGGCGGATGATCAGATCATCAAAAGACATATGGCCTTGATCATACAGACGGGTATCAACCTCCTGCCTGACGGTTATGACCAGATCACGCCGCACGGCCAGAAGCAACGTTTCAGCCGCGAGCATAAAATCTGTAACCAGAGAACCCGGAAATGGCCAATCCACCAGGAAATCATCCTGCACGTTCTTTTTCACCTTATTCGCATTCAGTGTTTCCTTGATTCCTTCGGATGTCAGAAATCCTAGATCGTCCGGAAAACTGCAAGCACCGCCCGAAAAATACTCCTCTAGCTTCCGCCACCAGTTTACGAGAATATCGCTGAGCGGTTTCTTGAATTTTCCTTCACTCTGCGTGCGCTGAAAATAATCATACAGATCAGCAGCTGAACTCTGCCACCACTGTGCAAGACTGCTGTAACAGGTTTCAAACTGATCAATGGCATCTTCAACTGAACAGATTACTGGTTCGAGTCTGTCAAAATCCCACCCCACCCGGGCAACACTTTTAAAGAGGTCCGCAGGTGTAGAAAACCTGCCGGTCACAATGCCGCATGGACGGGGCAGCAGAGTATAGAGTTTACGACGCCAGTAATCTTCTACCACCTGGCTGCGGATATGATCGATATCCGCCAGCAACTCGACATCAAAGAGCTGTCCACTCTCCAGAGCCTGCTCGGTGAGCATGCGTTGACAAAAGGAATGAATGGTGAAAATACCGGCCCGGTCTATATCAAAGAGCGCCAGCTGCAGCCGCTTTTTCACTTTAACGCTATCAGTTATGGTGCCGGCCCATACCTGCATAGTCGCATCAGTTGAATTACCTGTA
>JBFHGS010000186.1:0-10153 GCA_041582995.1 Desulfopila sp.
CCTGTATACCTGTAGAAGGTACTCTTTCTCCTGAACAAGACAGAACCTGAATCGACCCTCCCAGAGCGTGCCACTTCTTTTGTATGAAAAATTGAAATACTGTACATATCGTCGACCGACTGATTGCATCATTTGGCTGATGCCACCTTGTTTATCCGTTGTGCACAGCATGTGAACATGATTCGTCATAAGTAGCCAGGCATGAATGCTCACCAGATATTTGGGCGCATACTCCTTGAGCAAAGTGATATACATGCCGAAGTCTTCATCGCAACCAAAACATGCCTGCCGATTGTTTCCACGTTGGCTGATATGGGCCGGTACCCTGGAGGGATTATTCGTGGTAGTCTTGCCATTCTCCAATCTCCATCAATGTACAGTCAATTCTAATGTCTTAACGAGTTGAACATTTACACCAAAACAGGTCAAAGGGTATGGGCACAAAGATTTATTTTTACTCTGACCATTTTTATTGGGTTAATACCACGTTGGATAATATGATAGGGAGTCCCGGGGATTATGATTCTTTTATTCCTCTTTTGTATTCCTGTTTTGTAAATACCTTACGAAACTAAATACCATTGTCACCACACCAGCCATATGAACAAACAATACCCCCGTTATCGTATGTACATATTTGTCTTGGGACAAATAATACAATAATAAAAGTACAGTTACGATTTTTAAAAAGTCTCTGGTGTAGTGATTGAACGCTTTAGAATTGAGATAGTAATAATTATCTAATTCAATATTATTTTTTCTTGTATACGTTAGTATAAATATATCAATAGCACAAAACAGTATTATCAACGGATACAGAATTGTTTTATAGTCTGAAAACCACATCAAGTATCATCCCCATTTAAATTAATCATACCTATATTCGTTTCTATAGACATCGGCTCGAATGCTTTTAATAGCATAATTTATATCCTTTCCTTTTGTACTTGGATTGCTTGGTGTTCCAATATTTATATAGGTAAAATACCCTGTCACACCTACTCCTATGGCTATATCAACTAGCGGATTATTTGCTGCAGGAAGTGCTGTTGATTTCAGTGCACCAAGCAATTGATCCTCAGTCACATCATAAGCAACATAGCTAGCAGCTTTTACACCAAACTCTACCCCTTTTTTCTAGTCACTGTAGTCGTATGAGACTTTTTTAAGTGGTCCAGACATGACGTATGGCTCTTTGATCATAATTAAAGAAGTTAAAAGGATCTGCCTTAAATGGCTCATTTTTATTCTTGACAATACTATCAATAATATCATCAACACTTAGTGGTGCAGGATTTGGTTTAGTTGCTTTTGGTGTTGGCCCCTCATTCTGTGATGATTGGGCTAACGGATTTTCATGCCCCTGTGCCTCCATAATCGCAGCAGCCCAAGGATCCGCCCACATAGCAGGATTAGCTTTATCAGCTATCTTTTCAGATTTTAGATACTCTGGCGTATGTATTCCTGGTATCCCTGCTGGAGGGTCAACTGGTTCTCCATTATCGTCTCTGCCATACCAATCATTATTGGTTCCGGTCCCGTTTGAACCATACATACTATCATTAGTATTATAGCTACCGTAAGAACCAGGATTACCAATCCCAAGTTCACCTGCAGACATTATTAACCCCAAAGGATCTACCAAATTAACCGGATTCCCATTCGCATACACATAAAAGTTCAACCCAGCATCAAATCCCAACGGATCACTCTGCACATACCTTCCCAACACCGGGTCATAATAACGATCCCAATTATAATACAGGCCACTCTCAGCATCAAAATACTGCTCCGGGAATCCCAGATTATTCGTAACATCCTTAACATCAATAACAGCATTACCAAACGAGTCATAGCGCGCGGCCTAGACAACCTCACCGCTAGTGGCAATCATCTTCTGCGGGGTACCGAGATGGTCGTTGATATGCTAGTAATAGCTGCCGTTCACTTTCGATACAGCGGATTAGTGGACCAGGGGGAGCCGGGCAGATACCCATAGCTTCGGGTCTCGGTGCCACTCTCATCAAACTCGGCAATCAGCCCTTCGCTCGCGTAGAGAAAGTAGGTGCGGACGCCGGCAACTTCTTTCCATAACTTCCTGCCAAATGGATCATAATAGTGTTCCCCTACCACATTTTGCTCAGTGTCCGGATTCATAAGGAGACTGTACGATCCGTAAGAAAAAGCACCTTTAATCTGTTTAGGGACCGGCAGGTTTCCCAAACTCAATCTTCTGTGACGGTGATGAACCTGATATTGCAAATGGATGCCTGGTAATAAGTAATTTATCTCGTCGTATTGATTTGTTCAGCGCAAAAGCTGTTGATGCTGTGAGTCTGGTGAGATAGGATGATAGAGAGCACTCAGACTATCCGAATGATGAGTGCATTTCTCTTTTAACGATAATGTATTCTTATAAAATATAGAAGTATAACAGGAGAGCAGTGAGCATGGCAGAAACTCGCGAACAATATCTGGATGAGCAGCAGGAGCGGTTAGTGGCGCAACTTATGGAGTGGCTGGCGATCCCAAGTATCAGCACCCTGAGCGAAAACCAGGATGATGTGTATATGGCAGCGGAGTGGGTACGTAACCGTTTGGTGCATATAGGCTTCTCAGAGGTGCGGACTATCCCGACAAACGGTCACCCGCTGGTCTTTACAGAGTGGCGGATTGATCCGGAGCAGCCGACCCTGCTTGTTTATGGGCACTACGATGTGCAGCCTGTTGATCCGGTAGAAGAGTGGCACACTCCGCCTTTTGAGCCGACTCTTCGTGATGGCAATGTCTATTGCCGGGGGGCAAGTGATGATAAGGCGCAGATCATGCTGGTGTTGGCAGCTCTTGAGTCATGGATAAAAGTGGATGGTAATCTGCCTGTAAATGTGAAGATTCTTCTGGAAGGTGAAGAAGAAGCCGGGGGCGCTGGTGTTGCAAAATTTGTGCGTAAGAATCCTGAACTCCTTCAGGCCGATGCTGTTCTTATCTGCGACACCCATATGGTTGACAGCGAGCAGCCATCTCTCATAAATGGTTTGCGTGGAATTCTTTATACTGAAATAGCAGTGTCCGGGTCGAAGACGGATTTGCATTCCGGAAGCTACGGTGGTATTGCTCCCAACCCTGTGCATGCACTTTGTGTATTGATAAGCCGGCTTAAAGGTGAGGATGGGGTGATTAACATTCCTGAATTGTATGAGAACCTTCCCGATGTCAATCCGGTAGAAAAAGCGTTCTGGAAAAATGATCCATTACAGGTAGAAGCAGCCTTGCTGGAGGAGATGGGCGTCAAAGAACTTGTAGGAGAGGCAGGTTATCCGCCGCTTGAGCGGCTAGGTGTGCGGCCTACACTTGAGGTACACGGCATTCGTGGTGGTTTTACCGGTCAGGGTGCAAAGACAGTTATTCCAGCTGAGGCAGTCGCAAAGGTAAGTTTACGTTTACCAGCAAGTTTCAAGCCAAATGAAGTGTTTGGCTGGTTGGAAAAAGCTGTGAAGAATAACATGGTTGCCGGTCATCGTGTGCAGCTCACTAATCTGCACGGTGGACGCGGGGTTTCCGTGAATCCTGAGAACAGTTACATCCGTGCGGCGGCAGATGCGCTCACGACGGTGTATGGCAAAGAACCTGTATTTATGCGTGAAGGTGGATCCATCCCGATTGCTGCGTTATTTGATGAGGTTTTGCATGCGCCGGTTGTTTTGATGGGATTCGGGTTGCCGGATGATGGTGCCCATGCGCCAAACGAGAAGTTCAGCCTGAGCCAGTATCGGCAGGGGATGAAGACTGTTGCCGAATTCCTCGGCCGTATACGACGTTAGGAGGCCTGTATGTCAGATGAGAAAAGACGCTTCAGCCGTATAATGTTTCAGATTGAAGCTGAACTTGCTGTTCCCGGCAAGCTGTATAAGGTCGATGAGATTGCTAACCTGAGTGTCGGTGGCTGCCAGCTTGATCTTGGTGAGTCTCTCGAGAAAGGCACGGAATGCAGCCTGTTGATTGTTCTTAACCCAGCCGATAGACGAATGAATGTGGAGGTGGGAGGGGAGGTGGTTCGAGTACAGGGAAATATTGCAGGCATTAAATTCACCTCTATTGAGCCGGAGGCCTTGGTGCATTTGCAGAATATTATCCGTTACAACGCGCCTGACCCCGATCGGATCGAAGAGGAGATAGATGAGCATCCGGGGCTGGTCTGATTATGATGCGGAAGCGGGGAGTATTGCAGTGTTCCCCGCTGAAGGTGAACCGGAGTATAAAGTCAGGGCAAAAGCAGGGTTGACCAGAGCGCTTACTTGCCGAACCCGGGGACGTATAAACGCTGTTCGAGTTTTTTTAGCAGAAACATGGCAATACTTACCAGCAGCAGGTAATAAAGTCCGATAATGGCAAACACCTCGGTGAAACGGAAATACTCTGTAGCGATTGTTTTCCCTTCGCCGGTCAGTTCCATACAGGTGACGACATAGGCAAGTGAGGAGTATTTGATCAGATAGATTATTTCATTGCCGCATCCGTGCAGAGCACGTCGGAATGCCTGTGGGATGATGATCCAGATGATCGTCTGGAGGTTAGTGAAACCCAGCGCCTGTGCTCCGAAATATTGACCACGCTTAATAGAGAGGAGTGCTCCACGCACATACTCAGACTGGTAGGCACCGGAGCAAAGCATGAAACCTATAACGGCGGCGGTGTAGGGTGAAAGATAAATGCCAATGTTTGGCAGTCCGAAGTAGAGAACAAAGAGTTGTATAACAAGTGGTGTTCCTCGAAAGAGAGCGGCATAAAAATCAATCATTCTACGAACAAAAGGGCTGCCGAAAGAACGTAGGGCACCTGCACCGATACCAATAGCAACTCCACCAAGGGCCGCCGGGATGATCAGGGCGATACTCATGAGCAGACCGCGGTTAAGTACGGATATCAGCTC
Organism: Desulfopila sp.; assembly: GCA_041582995.1. Lineage (GTDB taxonomy): Bacteria > Desulfobacterota > Desulfobulbia > Desulfobulbales > Desulfocapsaceae > Desulfopila. The sequence goes on from JBFHGS010000186.1 coordinate 4,931, forward strand.
CTGGTAGAAAGGGGATAACTCCACGATTAACTCTCCATCTCGAGTGAATCGTTCAGCATTTCGCAGAATGCTCTGGTTCTGCTCTGGAGCCCGACTGCAAGCAATTCTGCAGGTGATCCCTGTTCGACGATCGAACCGGCTTCCATAAAGAGTATTTCGTTGGCGAGTGAAGAGATGAGACTCATCTGATGGGTGGCCAGAATCATGGTCATGCCTTTTTGCGCGAGGTTCTTGATAACAGTGATAACCTCGCCGGTCAGCTCCGGGTCAAGTGCGGAAGTGGGTTCGTCGAGCAGCAATATTTTCGGGTCCATTGCCAGAGCTCGGGCAATGGCAACGCGTTGTTTCTGACCGCCGGAAAGTTCAGCCGGATAGAGATGTCCCTTATCTGCGAGACCGACCTGTTCAAGTTCGGTCATTGCCCGCTCTGTGGCTTTCTTTTTGCTGACATTCTTAACTTTCTGCAGTGATACCCTTATGTTGTCGATGGCTGTAAGGTGGTCAAAGAGGTTGAAGTCCTGAAAAATCATACCAACCTGCTGACGCAGTTCACAAAGAGCTTTTTTGCTCTTAAGGTTTATGTTTTTACCATAGAGCTGTATTGTGCCGCTGTCTGGCTGCACCAGACAGTTAATACACTGCAGCAGAGTCGATTTTCCTCCCCCTGAAGGCCCTATCAGGACCTTAATTTCCCCTTTTACCATTTCCAGGCTTATACCTTTGAGAATCGGGGTGTTGTTCAGAGTCTTGGTCAGTTGGTGGACCTGAAGGATAGGGGTTGAAGCTGTCATGATTGCATTCCTTCCTGAGCGTATCCGGGGATTTTAAATCGTTTTTCAAGTCGTGCCAATAACATCACACCTGCCCAGGTGAGGATAAAGTAGATGATTCCGGCTGTAATGTAGAGGGGGAGATGCTGGTATGTCCTGGAAGCTATGAACTGAGTTCTGGCCATGATTTCAGGTGCCCCGATGACAAAGGCCAGTGCAGAATCTTTTAAGACGATGGAAAACTCATTGGACCAGGCTGGGATGGAAATTCTCAGTATCTGCGGCAAAATGATAGACCTGATTGCCTGACGTTCACTCATTCCGAGCGCGCATGCTGCTTTGAACTGCCCCTGAGGCAGAGAGAGGATCGCACCTTTGAAGATGTTGGCCTGGTAAGCACCTGTGGTCATGCCGAGTACAATGGCCACAGCGGCAACGGCGCTGAAATTAAAGCCCAGCCAGGTAAAGAGTCCAAAGTAGAAAAGAAACAGCAGAACCAGAAGAGGTACGCCTCTGAAGAACCAGATGTAAATATTGAAAACGATCCGGATGGGTCTGCTGCCATAGACGATTCCGACCGCCATGCCAAGACCAAGTACAAGCCCGATAAGCATGGCTGCGGTGACAATGGCTACCGTGATGAATGCACCTTGCAGCAGGTACGGCAGAGAATCAGTTAATATGTTGAAATATTGAAGCATAACCTCTAAGGCCGGGAAGTTTCATGAAAAGCAACGGTGAATATGGCACATGATCAACTCTTGCACATGGGTCGCTATTGTGTGTCGCTTTTGCGATACGACTGCATATTAAAATAATATGTGGCACTTCGGCCCGGATTCCCTGCCGCTTCTTACAAACCGGCAGGGACCGGTGAGAGATGCAATCCGATTGTGGATCCCGTAATTATTTATCGAGTCCGTATTTGCTGATAAGCTCATTCCATTTCGGAGAAGCCATAAGCTTATCAAGGGCTGCGTTCACCTTGGCAAGCAATTCAGTGTCGCCTTTCCGGACAGCATAACCAAAAGCTTCTCCGTGCATACCGAATTGACCGAGAATCTGAACATCTTTTTTTGAAGCAGCGTCTTTAGCCGGAGCATCATTCATGGCAGCAGCGGCAATACGACCGTTTAAGATGTCTTCAACTGCAAGAGGTGAGGAATTGTAGTAGCGAAGAGTGTAATTCCAGCCTTGAGCTGCAGCCTCGTCTTTTAACCATTTCGCCTCTGGGGTTCCCTGCTGAACACCTATTATTTTGTTACCTTTCAGCAGTTCGTCAAGGGTAAGAGCAGAATCTTTTCTGGTGACCATGACATTTTCAATTTTCCAGTACGGGGTCGTGAAATCAACCATCTGCTGACGTTTTTCGGTGATGCTCATGCCCGAAGCAATGATGTCAATTTTCTTGGTGAGCAGGCTGGTGATGATACCGTCCCATTCTGTCGGCTGGTGGCTCACCTTCACACCCATCTCGTTTGCTATCCATTCCATCGCTTCGACGTCAAAACCGCTTGGTGTTCCGGTCTTATCAACATAGGCAAAGGGAGGAAAGTTCGCATCAATTCCATTTACGATTTTTTCAGCACCAAAAACGTTGCCACCTGTGAGCGTGAATGCCATAAGTATGGCTAAAACAGCAAATTTCTTCTGTAACATGTGATATCCTCCGATGTTTTTTCTGGTGGGAACAGATCCCGCCGATCTTTGTAGTTGCCGTATTATACCCGGCATACCTGAATCTGCCGGTGTGGTGTATAAAGAAAATAGTTCGGTGTGTCAATGGCTAAAGGGAAAACGGGATCATGGTTGGAGTGTCATTTCATCACGATATTGCAGTCGGTGACCATGCTGGTAACCTGACCTGAAAATGATGCGTATGCACCAGTTGCTCCATCAGGAGAGTTCTCTTTTAAGTGCTATGGCGAGGGAGAGAACAGTGTAAGGTTTCCTTACATATGACCCTGCTCCCAGGGCCTGCGCCCTGGTGACATTTGCAGTGTCTGAGAAACCAGAAGCAATGATCGCCTTCTGGTCAGGACGGATGGCAATGATCTTCTCGTAGGTCGTCAATCCATCAACACCACCAGGCATTATCATATCAAGTACAAGAGCATCAAATTTTCTTTCCCGGACAAGAGCTACAGCAACTTCACCACTTTCTGCTGTAAAAGCTGTGTAACCGAGCATTGTGAGAATCTCAGAGGCAAACTCGCGCTGCTCTTTCACATCGTCGATGATAAGTATTGATTCGCCGTTTCCCCTGTACTCAGTCAGATCCTTTTCAGTTGTAGTGGTGACTACTCCGCATGTGGCGGGAAAATACAGGTCAAAAGTAGTGCCGACATTAGTCTCGCTTCGGATATCAATATGACCGTTGTGATCTTTAACTGTTCCCCAGACGAGCGTCATGCCCAGACCAGTACCGCTTCTTCCCATGACTTTGCTGGTGTAAAAGGGCTCGAAAATATGGCTTTGGGTTTCTGAATTCATGCCCATTCCTGTGTCTGTCATCGAAAGAACCACGTAATCACCTTCTACCATTTCCGGAAGCGGAGTATTGTTGCCAAAGTGAATATTTCTGGTGGAGACGGTCAGCTTACCTCCACCGGGCATTGCTTCGATTGCGTTAGTGAAAAGATTCATGAAACATTTGGTGAGATGAATCTGCGAGCCCATGATGTTCAGTAACTCCTCGTCCAGAGTCACATCAACCTGGATCCCTTGGGCAGATTGCAGCAAAAGTGTATAATCAGGGCTTGACTGCAGTTCCACAATAAGAGCGTTGAAATTTGTAGGTTCCATATTTTCAACGCTGCGTCTGGCGAGGGTCAGCAGATCTGAAACTATAGCAGCCGCCCTGGTGCCGGATTTTTTTATTATATGAAGTGGATTGTACATCGGGTCATCTTTATCCCGGCCGACCAGCAGCATGTCCGGATAGCTGACCAGTCCGGAAAGTATATTGTTCAGGTCATGGGCTACCCCCCCTGCCAGCAAGCCGATTGCCTCCATTTTCTGAGCATGTTTTAACTGGTTTTCTAATTCTACCTGTTGAGTGATGTCACGGAGATCGAGAGCATAACCGAGTATGAAACCATCAGAGACAGCATAGGGTCCTAAATGAATATGCCAGTGTTTCGGCCGTTGTCCATCAGGGGAGTAGATCGCAGTGACATTCATCTGATTGCCTTCAAGGCATCGTGCGATTGGATCCCGCAGGTATAGATCGTAAAACTGCTGGCCGGTAACCTGCATGAGATTAGTGAGCTGCAGCTGATCACGATTTTTCTGGAAAACCTTGAGGTAGGCGCTGTTGACAAGGAGATGATTGTGGTCTCTGTCAAAAAGAGCAATGGCATCGTTGGAGGCCTCGACGACACGGGCATACTTTTTCAACTCCTGCATAGTCCTTCTTCTTTTGGCCATCTCCTTTTTCAGGTGTTTATTACTTTCCTGAAGGTCACGGGTCTGTCGTGAAACCTGATACCTGAGCAGCAGATTGATGCCGAAGAGAAATAGCACAATAACTACTGCACCGATCATAAAGTATGTCAGATACTGAGATAACTTACTCTCTTTTTCAGAGCCAAGCCAGCGTTGTATTGCCTGGTAGTAAATGGAATCACTGGAGTTTTTATAGGTAAGCAGACGGTTGTCGATGATGCCGAAAATGTCTCTGTTGCTGCCTTTTGCAGTTGCAAATCGCAGCTCAATAGGATTGTAGATCAGCGGAGTGATCTTGATTTTATAGTTCTGCATGTTGGCTTTACCGTAAAGCCTGTTGACAACCCCTATATGAACGTATCCGGCATCAAGCATCTCGAAGATAGTATCATAGCCGTCGGTTTCGATAAAACGGCAGTGGATGTTGAATCTCTCGGCGAGTTTTTTCAGCGCTTCAAAATGAATATCTCCCGCCTTAACTGCTATTTTCTGACCTTCCAGTTCGAGTAATGACGACAACGAGTAATTTCTGGATGAGTATACTTCGGCCCAGTTGACAAGAATTGTTTCATCGTTGAAGCTGAGTCGTGTGGCACGTTCAGGTGAGTAGGCGATAGCTGGCAGCAGATCTATTGTACCGCGCTGAGTTTCTTGGATCAGTAGTTCCCAGTCATTGTGTATGTATTTTAACTCCCAGCCCTCCTGATCAGCTATGTATTCAAGAATATCTATATATAATCCGGAAGGAGAGCCGTCCTGGGCCATGAAAAGCAGAGGATTGTTATCATACACTCCTACAGTGAGAGTCATGTTTGCATAAAGTCGGCAGGGAAGACTGAGCATTCCGGTAAAAGTCGCAATAACAATGCAACAGAGCAGAAGTCTTTTGAAAAAAGAAGAATAGTATGTGTTGTGGGGGCAGTCTGTCATTGTTGGCCGAAAGGTTAAAAGAGTATTTGCCTGTCAGGAGTGAGGAAAGCCTTGTGAATAGCTATATAATGACTCA
>JBFHGS010000187.1:0-10139 GCA_041582995.1 Desulfopila sp.
ACTGAAGAACATGCTATCAACCCGCGGGTCTGGCTGCTTCCAGCGGTAATTATACTTACCGTTACCGGCTATTTTCTTGATAGTGTCGTCACCTTCGCCGCCACTCATTCACATGCCCCCAAAGGCGTAATCGGTTTCCTGGTACTTGCCACCCTCACCAGCTGGCCTGAGTTCAAGTCATGCATCGCACTGCTCGCCCGTAAAAAACATCTGGCAGCAATCCTCAACATCACAGTCTCGAACATCACTAATATCTGGCTGGCAGCAGCCGGCATTACCACCTACCTCATAACACATTAAAAACGAAAACTGAGGACTGAGTGCGAAGTCCTCAGTCCTTAATCCTTAGCCTTCCCGCTTTTCCGCCTCTCCGCTTTTCCGTTTTTACTCCTAACTCCTAACGCCTCCCTCCTCACAGTCGCAAAGCGACTTCCCCCTTATAGTAGTAAAGCGACTCCACCCTTCTTTTGTCTCTTGCAATCTTTACATCTTTCGAGATATTCTGAGGAAGTTACGAATCTTGCAGTGACCATATCACCAGGCAAAGCTCGATTCCTTTTCTCCGTTGCAGCTGTATAAATCTCTTCAGTAGAAAACGTATTCGCCATGAAGTACTTATTTACGATACTCGGGATAGTTCTCGTCGCTTCAATGCTGACGTTGTATTTTCTCTGGCCGAGCAAACCACAGCCCCAGGCTAATGTGGCGGTAACGGTTAACGGCCACGATTTTGCAAAAAACACGATCACCGCAGAAGGCTCTAAAAGTGGCTATCACAGTGATAACTACGAGATGCTGCTCGACTCTGTCATTACCCGCGAGCTCCTCATTCAGGAAGCGCAACGTCAGGAAATCGACAAAGAAGCAAATTTTCGTGACTCACTGAAAGACTTTTATGAGCAATCTTTAATCAAAACCCTGATGGACCGTCAGTACAGTGAGATTGAAGTAAGCGTAACTGAAGCGGAAATTGAAACCTATCTTTCTCTGCTTGGCCGGATGGTCACTTTCACCAGGCTTCCGGTAACTTCCAGCCCGCCCTACTCCCCGGCTTCAGCTGAGGGTCCGCAGACTGAAGTGTTATTCGATGATCTCTCAGAACCGCTGCAACTCCTGCTGGCAGGTCTTCATCCCGGTGAAACCGCCATCAAGTTTGATACAGGCAGCGAACGATATGCAGTCAGGCTCGATAAGGTTCAGCAGCTCGAAAACGTCGAGCAGAAACTACCTGAACGCCAGCATATTTTAGAAATGTTTGAAGAACATAAACGGCAGCAACAGATTACACGCTGGCTTGATGAGCTCCGCAAGAAGGCTTCAATAACAATACATAACGGGTAACAGGTAACATGGCTAAAGGGTATAAGCGCAGGAACATATTTATCAAAAAGGACTTTCAGGGAAAACTTATTCTCTCCACCTTCCTTCTCGTTACTGGTGGCGGGATGTTGTTTATGGTCATGTTCACTATATTCTCGGCAGACACCCTTACTATCTCGTACACCAATCACGATCTGCAATTCGGCCAGACCCCGCTCATGCTGGTTAAGCAGGCGCTTACCGCCAACTGGATTCTTATTGCCCTTGGCGGCACCGTTCTGGTTGTTGTTGCAATGATTTTCTCACACCGGATTGCCGGGCCGTTATTCAGGTTTGAAAAGACGCTGGATAATATGATTGCCGGACGGCTGGACGACCAGATTCATTTGCGTGGCGCAGATGAAGGCAAGGAACTGGCCGGCAAGATCAATCAATTCAATGCAGAGCTTTCCAAGTCGCTACGTACCATTAACCATAACACCAAGGCCATCGAATCATTGATAGAACAGGCTACAACACTCAACCTGCCCGATAACGACAAGGAGATACTGGCCGGCCTTTACTGGTCGATGCAGGAGCACAACCGTAAAATCAAAACCACCTGCGACGCCTACACCCTCAAGGATGAATAGATGCCTTTTCAGCATACTGCTCGTCACACTTCTGGCCACTTTTCTCCCCTGCGAGACTAAGGCCCAGGCCAAAGGCAGATACGTCACGCTGAACTACCAGGGCAACAAAGAATTACTGCGTGAATTCAACAGCCAGCTCGTACTCGGCAGAAAACTTCGATATTACCTGCAGAAGAAGAATATCGTCACCGTCGAAGATGAAGTCGTTGCCAAACTCGACATCCTCATTGAAAAGGCGGAAACTGTTCTCGATATGTTTCCCGACAAGCTGCATATCACGATAGTCCTGCTACCAACCCGCCGCGATGTCGCGGCAGTCTACAAACAGAAATACGGCAAACATGCCAACCATATCGCCTATTATTCACTCAAGGAAGACACCATCTACATCTCTGTAGACGATACCGAACTCCGGGTAATAGCCCATGAAATCGGCCACGCCATCGTCGACCACTACTTTAAGGTACGCCCTCCGTATAATATCCATGAGCTGATGGCTCAGTTTACTGAGAAGCATATAAACGACTGAAGTCGGTGAGGTGTGAGGGGTTAGGAGTGAGGAGTGATATGTGAGGGGGAGTCGCTTTGCGACTGTTCGGGGTGAGGAGTTAGGGGTGAGGGGTGAAGTCGCGGGGCGACTTTGGAAAAAAACGTAAGGAGAGGAATCGGGATGGTTAAGCGGGCGCATCATGATTTGCTGGTGTGGCAGGAGGGGATGAAGCTTGTTGAGCTTGTGTATGCGCTTACTTCACGATTACCAAAAGAGGAAATGTATGGGTTGACAAGTCAATGGTAGGAATGGTTCGAAAGAGTTTCTACATTTTTTATCCATTGCTCGTGGTTCTTTGAGCGAACTCGAAACCCTGCTTTTGCTCTGTAAAAACCTTAACTACGTCGATGATATTTCAACCGAACTCCAGAAAACCAATGAAATATTCGGACGCCTCGGCGGCCTCATCAACTCAATACAAAAAAAACTCAAACAATAAAGTTTACTTCGAATTTTACCCCAACCTGCTTTTCCAAAGTCGCTCCGCGACTTCCCCCCTCACCCCTAACACCTCACTCCAAACATTCGCAAAGCGACTCCTCACTCCTAACCCCTCACCCTTCACGGTCGCGAAGCGACCTAATATGCATCCAACAACCCCATCTTCCGCAACCTGCTCATAACCGCCCGGTTTCCAGGTTCCAGGGTCAATGCAGTTTCATATTCTTCTTTCGCTCGATAGCTAATGCCTTCCTGATCGTAATAATCTCCGAGTTGAATATGAAAATTCGCTATCTGTGGCATTACTTCAACAGCCTGCCTCAAAATAGTTAAAGCATCCTGCACTTTCCCTGTTCTTCGATAAAAATCAATTAACTGTTGATACCAGTCAGGTTTCACTAACTCTTCATTTTCAACAAAGGTAAGAGCTTTGCTGCGATAATATCCAGCCCCTTCCACATCCCCTTGATTATCACGATAGGTGCCATACTGAATCCATGCGTCAACAGATTCCGGAAGCAAGGTTGCCATATCCCGGTTGCTGAAATCAAACCTCTCCAAAAGTGGGGCCCATTTCCGGATAAGAGCGGGTTGCAATCCTATCCTTTCAATGATTACCGCCCTTGCAGTATCCCTATCGCCTTTCAAAAGAAGATATTCTACATATATCAGGGCAAGCTCGTCCTTATTGAAAGCGCGCCGATAGCCTTCGTGCAGCATAACCCCTGCGAGACTATCGTCTTCGACCAACAACCCAAGCCGCTGCAAGGCAGCTCCACTCATCGGCTGTTTCCTGGCAGTCAGAAGAAACCGCCTCAGAGCCTCATCCCGATCCTGCTCAACCCAGGCGAGAGCCCCGAGGGTAAAACTGTACCCGCCATGCCATGGGTCATACGCAATCGCTTGCGAAATTGCGCTCTCAACTTCGGATATCTTACTTTTACCGAGAACAGGACTGATATAGATATTCCGCACCTGAGAATATTCCCATTGTGCACGCAATACACCGTACTGAATCACACATGTAGACAACACCAAAACCGTGCATCCGCCTAAGCACCATAGATTCCACTGCTTGCTCTGTCTATTTAAGAGAGTCTCAGAGGCTGAGTAACTAAAGCGGGTATTTACGGCAGAAACAAGTAAACCGCAGAGAAAGAAAAAATAGAGGCCATCTGCCCCGTTATGCATGTTGAAGTCTGTTACTCCATGCAAAAGCATGGCAATTATCCCGGTGAAAGCACCTATACCAAGCAGGACCGCATACTGGTCTCTTCGAGCCCTGATCAGCTTCCAGCCATGCATCAATACGGCCAGCACAAACCACGCAGCCATGCCGAAACCGATAATACCACCGTCCGTAAGGAGTTCGATGTAATCATTATGGGCATGGTCATATATTAAACTTCCGGAATCAATTCTAAATCCTGGAAAAACATCCACAAAAGTGCCGAATCCGCTTCCGGTAGCCCAAAAACTTTTAATAACGTTCCAACAGGCAGCCCATATCTCAAATCTTCCATCAGAGATGGTTCCTGATGCACCTACTGCATTATTGAATTCCGCACTGATTTTACCCCAGCCAAAACTTGAAACTGCCAACACTATTCCACAAATAATAGCGATAAACGCAGTGCGGCTTTTTTGGTTACGCACATAACTGTATAAAGCTATGAAGACAAAAGTTGAGAGGGTAATAGCTATAATTCCACCGCGGCAAAGACTGACAAAAACAGATAATGCCATGATAATTACAGCAAAACTGATAAGCAGATGAAGATTACCGCCCGGCATTGAGAAAAATGCAATGATCTTCTGCCGAACTGTTTCGACACGTTCGGCTCTTGGCCGGTAATAAAGGAACAGTGCAATAGCCAGAGGACACAACATTTCCATGAAGCCGGCATATTGATTCGGATTGACCCACGGCCCGAATGGTGCCCCCTCGGTCGGTACGCGAAAACCATAAATGGCTCCCGGTGATTGAACTTTCTGGATAATCGCCATTAAAGCAACGGCAACGCCCAGAACAACGACAACATGAACTGTTCGCTTTAGCCTGACATGGCTGCTCAGTAAATGGATGGTCACTACATACATGAGCGCGTAAGCGCCAATTCTCAGGAATTCATGCAGGGTTGCCCGCTGATTAATCGTTAGCGGTATCCACTCGCTGCCCCCAATAGTCAGAACTGGTCGGTAAGCCTCATATATCGAAGGTGAAATGACCTTAACGATTTCAGGTGGTAATGGTACTAATTGCAGCAACATAAATCCGAGCAGCAAAACCAGGGGAAGGGCTCCTGGTATCCTATATGTTCTCTCACCACCAATCCAAAGAGTGCAGAAAAGAACCATAGCTGCCAGGCCAGTCATAACCTCAACCGTAATCAATGACCATGATTCGGTAGTGCCAAAAGCAAGAGGTGCAAACACCAGTACGAAGAGATATATCCAATAGGCGAATTTCATACTTCCTCAATAAAAAAAGGATTAAGAACAAAGCGTTTCACTCGTTCTTAATCCTTTATATTTAATCATAACACCTGTAATCCCAGATCCTCAAGAAGCCTGTGATTGTCAGTCCTGCTTTTCGTCCCGTGCATAATAATTACTATATCCATAGTAGTACCTACCCGTATCAACACCCTTCATACCGTTTAACACGAAGCCAAGTACTTTTGCCTGCACACCCTGCAATTTTCTCATACCGCTCTCAAGCATCTCGTGGGTTGTTCTGCCGGCACGAACGACGACGATAGTGCCGTCAACAATCTGACTAAGAGCAAGGCCGTCAGTGACACTCTGTACAGGCGGCGAGTCAAGAAGAACGAAATCATACTCTTCTGCCATCTTTTCAACGAGCAACTTCATTCTATTTGAACTGAGGAGTTCGGCCGGCGAAGGTGGTATAGGGCCAGAGGGAAGCAGGTCAATCTTATCTGCAACCGATTTCTGTATAACATTTTCTTCTGTAGAGCCTGAGAGAAATGAACTCAGACCGACCTCACTCACTGCACCGAAAACTTCATGCATTCTTGGTCTGCGTAAATCACAGTCTATAACCAGTACACGGCTACCACTCAAAGTAAGAATCCGGGCAATATTGGCAGTATTGGAGGTCTTCCCCTCTTTAGCGTCCATACTCGTTACCAGTATGCTTCGAGGCGGGTGCTCAGCTGAAGATAACAGTAAACCTGTCCGGATAAGACGATAACTCTCAGCAAACGGAGACAGGGGATTCCGTGAAATATAAGAATCAATACTCTCCCCCTTTTCATTCAACTCTCTGATTGTGCCAAGAACGGTTAAACCATACTTCTCCTCAAGTTCCTGGGCACCTTGCACCGTATTATCAAGATATTCAATTAAGAGTGCCAGACCAACACCGCCAAGAAGCCCGAGAATAAGGCCAATCAACAGATTACGTTGCTTATCCGGCTTGGAAGGCGCGACGGGTAAATCAGCCTTCTTCATAACCCAGATATTCACACTCTGTGACTGCCCGGTGACGCCCTCCTGCTTGATACCTGACTGCAACGTTTCATACATTACACGGTTACTATCGACCTCACGCTTCATCACCTGATATTGCATGAATTTCTCATTAAGACCCATCATTTCAGATTTTGTCCCGGCAAGTAATTCTTTCAGGTTCTGTTCTTTGGAGGTTGCAAGCTCATATGAGTTCGTTATTGAGGAAATAATACGCTCGACTTCAAAACGCTTTTCATTATTCAGGATACGCAATTCATCATTGGCCTTGATCATTTTGGGATGCTTCGGACCATATTTTTTTGAAAGTTCCTGTATATTCTGCGATGCTTTGTAAATACGCTCTCTGATTGATTTGAGCACCTCGTTCGTTGAGAGATTCGGGATCTCCTCAAGCTTCTCAAGATTATTACCGGCTGTACGAATCTGGTTGATTAGCCCCTGAAGCTCTTTCTTCTCCGTCTCAGACATGGAAATCTGCCTGCCGAATTCGCTGAGCCTCTGCGGTAAAAGAGTCATTTTATCTTCAACGGTTACCAGATCATTTTCCCGCATGAAGAGCTGCAATTCACGCTCTGAGTGCTCCAGCTTTGCCCGTTCTTCTTCTGCCTTATCTGTCATCCACTTCACAGAATAGCTACTGGTACTAAGCTTAATCTCAAGCATTTCATCCATATATGCCTGCACAACGGCATTGGCGACAAGTTGAGATATGGCAGGATCCCTGTCATTGTAGGATATTCTGACAATCTTAGTATTATTCACGGGTAATACACGCAAACCTCCCTGTATCCGGCTTGCGACTATTTCTTCTTCAGATTTTTTTTCAACAGCTACGGCCTCAAATAGTGAAGTCTTTTCTCCCTTAACAGATTCTGCTTCACCGGAAATAGACGCAATAGCAGAGCGAATGAACGAACCAATACTTGTCCTGAGTGCAGAAATAAATGATGGTTTTTCAGGCTCACTAAAAAAGTAGTGACGATACCGGCTGGTAAGCTGAAGCTTGTCAACAACCTTTCTTGCTACATTCGGGCTTTTAATGATCTCTGTCTGAGTCTCAAGGAACTCGGGCTCATATCTGTAAAACTGATTTTCTAACCCCTTACTGCCATAATTACGCTCTATCAGCACCTGCGATGTCGCAGTAAATATAGGAGTCGTTGTATATGTTTTTACGATAGAGGCCAAAAATACCAGCCCTAATACTGTCAATATCAGAAATTTTCGCTTATTCAGTATCCGGAAATAATCTCGTAGATTAAGTCCCTGATCTTCGAATTCATCTGATACATAATCGTTATGATTCGTATTCATCATTACCGCCTATCACTCTTCACAAACACCTGTGAGATACTCTAAAACGTCAGGAAAATATTAGAAAAAACTTTCAGGAACAACCACTACATCATTGTGTTTAAGAGGTGTATACAGATCCACATCTTTAAATATTGTTTTTTTGTTGTCTATAATTCTGACAATACTGACGCTCGATTTAGATGCCTTTCCGTTAAACCCACCCGAGAGTGCAACAAGTTTCAAGACCGTCGTCCCCTCGCCACATGCATATGTACCGGGGCTCTTTACCTGACCTGTAATAAAACACATACCGCCCTTGGAGATAAAAACAGTATCACCGTCACGAACTTCAACATTCTGGGAGAGGTCTCCCTGCTGAATCAGAGCAAGTAGATCAACCACAATGACTGATTTTTTTTCAGCACCTACGGCCCGCTGAATAGTTGCGGTATCTCCCGCATCCTGATCAAGGCCACCAGCTTTAGAAATCAGCTCAAGAAAATTTGTTGGCCCGCTCAACTCTATCAATCCAGGGGTTCGCACATTCCCAAGAACCACCGCTTTTTTACTTCGAAACTCTTCTACAAAGACATTCACCTGAGGCCTTACCAGATAACCATCTGCCAGGAGAGCAGTGATTTTATCGGTAATAGCATTTACAGTTAACGTCTTTACTTCAATCTGCCCGATCAGCGGCATAACAATAGTGCCTGAAGTTGATACCCTCACCTTGGTTGTGAGATCATCATTATCATACACACTGATGCTAAGGACATCTCCGGGACCTATATGATATTCTTCCGCCAAAACCGAAGAACACACACAAAGAATAGAAACCAGTAACCAATGAACTACTAACGTTCTCACTTCAGCCAATCTCCCGATTGTAGAAACATAAAAAAATCCCTCTTCGAGTAGGTAAGCAAGCCCGAAGAGGGACAAAACAGATTCTTTTATTTGGACCTATGGCATGCATATAGCCGCTAATCAGATGAGCGGAGAATTGTTCCTGTCCAACATCTTTCCAGGACCCTTTCGGATTTCAGGTTTTTTATCTCGGCTCAACCCTTTTCCAGAAAAGAACCACAGCAATGTAAACTGCTATGAAAATTACTTTTCCGGCATAACGACAAGAAAAGGCAAAAGCCCCTCCCCTTCAGCTCCTAGAGTGCGAAATTCAGGCTCAGGTAAAAAATATTTGTATCATAGTCAAAAAGATCATTTGAAGAATCACGTTTTTCATATGAATATGCACCTTCAGCCATCAACCATTCTTTAAACAAGTACTCGACACCGGGTCTCAAAAGGTAATAATCGTCCTCACGGGTGCCCCCGCTTATCTGACTATAATCTGAATTTTCATACTGCAGCTCACAGGTTAAAGCAATTTTCTCATTGACTTCCTGCCGATAGCCCAGCTTTCCACCTAGCACAACCATTTCCGAAGCATCCTGACTGTCAGATTCCTGGTTACTTCTGAACAGATCAATATCTAAATCTGTCTTCACAGTTATACGGTATTTGGCCTGAAGATCCATGGTCAGGTTATTTGAATCGTCATATCCCGTGATCTCATTATCAAATTGTTTGTCCTGAGAACCGATTTTAAACGTTAGAGCGAGCTTCTCGGTTGTGTCATACCGTATACCACCATAATAGGTATTTTGAGAGTTATCACTCTGAGTGTATGTATCATACTCAACATCAGTATAACGGTACTGCAGAAAGAACGAGGTTTTGACACTGTATTTAAAATACGTATATAAATCCAATATATTATCCTGGCGTTCCAGGAAATCATTAATGGAATCATCGTATCCGACAGAAAACAACGAATAGTCAGCACGGAGCCGCAGCTTTTCAGTCATATCCCAGTCAGCAGTCCCCATAACCAGGTTACTGTCGTACTCCCGTGAATTATCTGCTGAAGCATTACCTATATCAAAAGAGTCATGCCCCAGGGTAAATCTGTCAAGCAGCTGCAATGACAAACCACTTGCCATGTTATACCGCCCGAGTCCCTCAAGATAGTAATCCTCGTAATTCAGATCGGAATCTTCGGAATACATGAGTATATCGGCACCTGCAAGCGCGTAGAGTTGGTATCTGTCGGTGCCACCATAGTCATCAACTTCCATCACCAGACCACCGGGCGCAGTGTTGCTGGTCATAAGAGAAACAGGATTTATCTTTTTCCCCGGTAACGACAACCATATACCGGGCGATATTTTTGTAATAAAACTGCTCGTCTCATCTGTAGCAACATTAAAGACGTTATCGGTATAGGACTCTTGAAGACTGAGATATGGATGTACATACCCCCCACTCTCACTGCCGAATAGCTCATCGTCGTTGTAGCCAGAATCACCTGGCAAAAGTGAAGGCTCACCACCGTCACCCTG
>JBFHGS010000188.1:0-10114 GCA_041582995.1 Desulfopila sp.
CAGTTCTTCTTTTCTGCTGTCACTGCTCTTTTCTTTCCTGATTATCCTCGATCTGCCGAAACTTACACAAAGTGTACGAAATCTCGAAAATACCAGGCTTTGCTTTATCTATCTCAGCGTTGCCGACAACATCAAGGATTTTTCACAGGTTCTCGGTCGGGCGCTGGAGGCCCAGTTAATTATTGCGACTATCAACAGTATTTTAACAGCTCTGGGGATCACTGCTCTCGGGCTGGGGGAAAATGTTGCGTTCCTGTCGGTGATCGTTTTCTTTTGCAGCTTCATCCCTGTTGTCGGCGTTTTCATCAGTTCAATACCCATCTGTTTAATCGCTCTACAGGCTGAGGGACTGCAGATAATGGGTTTAGCCATACTCATGATCACTGCTATTCATCTGATAGAAGGGTATATTCTTAATCCGAGGGTTTATGGCTCATACATGCGGATAAATCCGGTTATCGTCCTTATTATCCTGACCATTGGTGGAAAATTGTTTGGTTTTTGGGGCTTGTTGCTCGGTGTTCCGGTGTGTACCTATATTTTTGGTCATGCGATTCAAAGGCAGAAAGAAGAATTAGAGTAGGGTTTTGGGTTGACTGTCTATGCAGGAAATTATGATTGTTTAAAAATAGGGAACCTGTGAGCTGTTATGAATTAAGGTAGTGTATTCGGTGTTGTGTCTGGTCTGCTGTTCTTGCAGGCCGGTTTTACCAATTAAAGTGCAGGGTGTTTATGGAATGGATGTTGGATTTTAACGTCTGGAGTTCTCTGGTGACGTTGACTGTATTGGAGATTGTTCTGGGTATTGATAACATTGTCTTCCTTACCTTGCTGGTAGGGAAGCTCCCGGAGCATCAAAGGGGCATTGCCCGGCAGTTTGGACTTCTGGCCGCAATGGCCACCCGTGTTCTGCTGCTTTTATCAATAGCCTGGCTGGCACGGTTGGAAAAACCGCTTTTTGAAGTTATCGGTAATCAGGTCTCCGGTCGTGATCTGGTGTTGCTGGCTGGTGGTCTGTTCCTGATTTATAAAGCTGTTTGCGAAATTCATGGCAGTCTTGAAGGAGGGGGGGAAATGGAGGGACCACAACATTTCGCTTCAACGCTGCCTATGATAATTGCCCAGATTGCGGTTATTGATATCGTCTTCTCATTGGATTCGGTGATTACTGCAGTCGGGCTGGCTGATCATGTTCCGGTTATGGTGGCGGCAATTGTCATTGCTATCGGAGTGATGATGTTCTCAGCTGCAGCTATAGGGGAATTTGTTGAAACACATCCAACCATCAAAATGCTGGCGCTCTCTTTTCTTGTACTGGTGGGAATAGCTCTGGTTGCCGAGGGCACAGGGCATGAAATGCCAAAAGGTTATCTGTATTTCGCCATGGCGTTCTCCTTCGGGGTCGAAATGCTCAACCTCCGCTTGCGTAAAAAACAACCATCTGTACAGCTTCATCAGGTGTACGATCAGATCGCAATAGAAACTGAACAGAGAGAGAAACGTGAAGGAGGCAACGCAGCAACACGCTGAAAATGATGACAGCGTGTTACTTTTTTATTCAGAAGCCTTGATCAGTGTGGTTGACGTTGCATGTTGACCCTGCGAAAACATCAGCAGCGAGCGGAAAGAATTTCTGTCGCTGCTGATGTCCTGTTTGTTTACCCGAAGCAGATTACTCTTTATCCCAAATGGTCAGGATCGGACTGGCGACAAAAATTGATGAATAGGTACCGATAATGATACCGATAAGCAGGGCAAACGAGAAATCGTGAATTACCGAACCGCCGAACCAGAAAAGAGCGAGAACACTTAATAATGCGGTAAAACCTGTCACGACAGAACGTACGAGTACCTCGTTGACACTGTTATTTATTACCTTTAATAAAGAATGTGTTTTGGTCTTATTCATATTCTCACGAATACGGTCAAAGATGACCACCGTATCGTTCAACGAATAACCTGCCAGAGTCAATAATGCTGTGACTATCAACAGCGTTATCTCAATATTCATGAGCCAGCAGATGCCGAGCACTGCCAAAACATCGTGAAAAGTAGCAATGGCCGCCCCGATCCCAAAGCTGAGATTAAAGCGAAAAGCGAGATAGATAATAACTCCGGCCATAGAAAGGGCTATAGCAAATAACGCTTTGTTCCGCAGCACTGCACTTACTGATGAACCTATTTCAGTTTGGCTTTCTAACGAGAAGTTCTTGTCGGGGAGCTGAGTATTCAGCACAGCAGTCACTTCTTCATTCAGCTCAGAAGCGATAACCTCAGAAGATTTTTTAATCTTGACCATCAACCGGCCTTCGTTCTCGATCTGCTGCAGGTCGATACCTTCCAGGTTGCTTGTATCAAAAGCCTTGCGCACCTCAGTCATCGAGAATTCCTGGCCCGCCTTGTACTGCAGCAAAGAACCGCCACTGAAGTCGACACCCATATTGGCATTACCGAGAAAGATCTCGCCAATAGCCACAATTCCCAGCACAACCAGTGAACCTGAAACCGCAAAAGCGTACTTTCGCAATTTCATATAATCGAGAGTTGGTTTTGCAAAGAACTGCAGGTAGTTGATGCGTTTAATCAGTTTGTATGAGTTGAGAGTGTTAAAGATCCAATGCGAATAATTGATAGAGGTGAAAAGGTTAAAAATAATACCGAGTGACAGAGTAATAGCGAAACCTTTAACCGGACCGGTGCCAAACAGAAAGAGGGCAAGGGCCGTAATAAGGGTCGTTACCTGCGCATCGATAATAGTCAGAAAGGCTTTGCTGAATCCACCATCAATGCTGGATTTAATAGATTTGCCCAGAGCGGCTTCTTCGCGCATTCGCTCGAAAATAAGAACGTTTGAATCAACGGCCATGCCGATTGAGAGAACAATACCGGCGATACCGGGCATGGTGAGTGTGGCACTGAGGACGGCAAGCCCGGCAAATAGAAAGAGAATATTAAGAATCATAGCGGTATTGGCAATGATTCCGCTTAAGCGATAATAGATGAACATAAAGCCGATAACCAGCAGCGAACCGATAATACCGGAGGTTAAACCCTGCTGAATAGAGTCCTGCCCGAGGCTGGCACCGACGGTCATGTTCTGGATAATATCGACCGGTGCAGGCAGTGCTCCAACCCTCAGGATGATTGCCAGATCCGAAGCTTCTTCGTGGCTAAAACTTCCGGAAATCTGCGCCGAGCCACCGAGTATCTTCTCGCGGATAACCGGAGCCGATCGAACAATGTCATCTAGGATGATCGCCATTCGTTTACCGACATTCTGCTCGGTAATATTGCCGAATACCCGTGCGCCGCTACTGGTCATGTCGAGACTGACATACGGCTCATTGAAGGTTCCGCCAACCCTGACCTGCGCATCTTTGATCATGTCGCCGGTCATCAGGATTTTGTTATGCAGCAGTAATGGACGACTGGTTTCAACTTTGGTGGTCGGGTCGGTTTCTTTTTCAAAGTAGACAGACGTCTCTTGAGGCAGTTGGTTTTGCAACACCTGATTGAGTTGCTTTAAGCTCTCACCCTCATGCCATTGCCCCGAGCGGACAGCTTCATTGACAAGGGATGCAATATTCACTCCCTCGTTGTCAGCGACCATCTTGAATTCGAGTTGGGCTGTATCTCCGAGGAGTTTCAGCGCTCTTTTGGAATCTTTTACCCCGGGAAGCTGAATAACTATTTCATCATCGCCCTGACGAATAATGACCGGCTCAGCGACACCGAACTGGTCAATCCTGTTGCGCAGGATTTCAAGGGACTGGTTGACGGCGTTTGCCCGGATATAATCAATTTTTTCTTGTGACAATGTCAGTAAGATCCGGGGGAAAGCCCCATCTTTCTCCTCTATTCGAAGGATAATGTCAGGATCATCCTTGGAGAGGTCATTTACTTTTTCTGCTGCATTGATATTCGGCAGTGTGAAGATAACGGTTGCGGGATCAGTGGAAGGGGTCTGAACTGCGCTGATGGACTGTTCTGCCAGTCGTTCTTTCAAATCGGTAGCGACCAGTTCAAGAGTGTTATGTGCAGCCCGCTCAAGATCCACCTTGAGTACCAGATGCATACCACCCTGTAGATCCAGGCCTAAGTGCAAGCCTCCCGGTGCCATATATTTCTTCCACCAACTTGGCGTTCCGCCATAAAAGGAAGGAATAAGTGTAATGACAGAGAGTAGGACAAGGCAGAAGATAACGCCGAGCCGAAGCCTGAGTGAAGTTTTCATACAACTCCTTTAATAAAAAAATGTGGAAAATGAGAAGGTTTCCCGCTGGCTGAATGCCGTAATTGAAGATCTGATATGAAATAATACTCTTTTTGGCGGTTACAATAGGAGCGCGAAGATAATTATTACGGTGAGCCTGCAGAAACCACAATTGCCTGATAGCTGCGGCTTGAGTTTCTGCGTTTTTGCGAGTTTTGTATGGTTTTGCAGCGCTTCTTTTCACCCTGTATCCACTTTTTCAGCAGGTGCCCAAACTCAGGTAGGTTGCAGGGTGCGGTGTTGCTGAAAAGAAAATGAGGCTGGAAGGGTGAAACTGAAATGACGACCCGATAATGATATGCTATCTATAGAATCCCTATGGTACTATGGCTGGAAATTCTGCAGAATCAACTGAGACTGCCGTCGGCAGAGATATAGATACGGACCTATAACATATGAAAAAATCCAGAAATAATGGGCTGGTTTACTCTACAGATACAGGCAGAACCTGCCCCGGTTGCGGACATCCGCTAAAGCAGTGCTGTTGCAGCAGTAAAAAACAACAGCTTCCGACTGACGGGGTGGTGCGGGTAAGCCGCCAGACGAAAGGACGCAAAGGTGCTGGTGTTTCACTTATAACCGGAGTGCCCCTTGCTGAAGCAGAGTTGAAAAAACTTGCCGGTGAATTAAAGAAAAAGTGTGGCTCCGGCGGCACGGTGAAGAACGGAACGATTGAAATTCAGGGAGATCATCGTGAGATATTGGTCGATGCTCTCATAAAATCGGGGTATAAGGCTAAGCTTGCCGGAGGGTGAACCGGAGGACATGAATGCGGGTCCATAATAAGCATGAGTGAAGGTTTACAGATATTTTAATTACCAGAAATACAAGGCACAGTATGAATCGCATAGAATCTCTTTTTAAGAACGGGGTCATGGAAATGGCCACGTACAGCCCCATAGAGCCACCTGATCAGATAGCACTCCGACTGGGATTGCCTGAGTCCCGGATTATTAAACTTGATGCCAACGAAAACCCATACGGAGTTGCCGCCGAGGTACTTGAAGAACTGGGCCGGGCGAAATATTTAAGCATCTATCCTGATCCAGCTCAAAAGGCGATCCGTACGGCGATTGCTGAATATGTCGGCTGTGAGGCTAATAATATTGTGGCAGGGGCCGGAGCTGATGAACTGATCGATCTTATCTGCAGGCTGGTGCTTAATCCGGGTGACAAGGTGCTGACCTTTTCTCCCACCTTTTCCTACTACAAGCATGTGGTGGAGTTAAATGGTGGCGAACTGGTCGATGTGCACAGAAAAGATGATTATTCGATTGATGTCGATGCTTTACCGGAAATAGACCTTAAAGGCATAAAAGCTGTGCTTCTCTGTTCACCGAATAATCCGCCCGGCAATATGCTGGAAGAGGAGGTTCTGAACTATTTTCTGGCAAAAGATATGCTGGTTGTCGTGGATGAAGCATACTATGAATTTTCAAACAGTACCTTCGCAGACCGCATCAGTCAGCATGAAAACCTTCTGGTATTGCGGACATTTTCAAAGTGTTTCGGCCTGGCTGGTCTGCGGGTTGGGTATGGTATTATGTCGCCTCTTCTGCACGAAGCGATTATGAAAATCAAGCCGCCATATAGCGTCAACATGGCAGCTGAGGTTGCACTGCGGGTCTGTGTCAGCAAGAAGGAGATTTTTGCCGCTCAGGTCAAGCGTATGGTTGCCACCCGGGACCGGGTTATTACAGCGTTGGCCGGTCGGGAGGAATTACAGGTGTATCCTTCACGGTCTAACTTTATTCTATTCAGGCTGAAAGAACTGAACGCAAAAGCTTTGAAAGATGAACTAGAGAAGAAAGGTATTCTGCTGCGCTACTTCAACACTCCGCAATTACAGAATCATCTTCGTGTGTCAGTCGGTACTGAAGAACAGATGGATACGTTCCTGCGGGAATTTTTTATTCTGCTGGGAGACTGTCGAACGCAGAAATAAAGGTACTGCGCAACCGAGATCCGGCAATATTTCCTGATGAGAAGTATTGCCGGAAAGAAGCATTCATTCTGGTCTTATTGTCGTTTCAACCGCTGCGCGGCAACACGTTCTGATGTATCTCCCTGTAGTGTTTTACTGTGCTAATGGCTGGTGCTGCTCCTCCTGTTCATGCCTGAACATGTGACCTATCATTTTAAAAATCTGTGAAAAACGAAGAAGGATCTCTTCGTCATGCAGATGGTGACATTTTCTGCCAAGTACATCCATCTGTTCGAGTGTAATGTTTTCATAACTGTTTTTTTCTTTGCTGTTGTTAATGCTCTGAATGGTGGGGTTCATCGCATCCTTCCTTTATCGATTATCGATAATGTGTGTTTGACTTCCTGAATGAATGCCTCTGCTCTCCGAAGAATACAGGTTTTCTTTCAGAGAACACCTGGTTGCTTGACTTGTAAATCGTCAGGTCTGCTTCGTTATAAATTCTAAAGAACGCTTTGCCCTACTGCATGTATTGTCAAACTGCCAATTCTGCTGCTGCGTCCCGTGTAGAGTGATTTTTCCAAAAGGTCTGGATTTGTGCCAAAATATTATATCGGTCAGGCTTTTTCTATACTCGTGTTATTATCTATTATCGATAATAACTAAAGGATCTGACAAAGTCAAGTCTGTGTAGCTGCGAAAAGAAGGGGAATCAGATAGTGTTATTCTTTTCCCCTTCTTTCAAGGCGATATTCCTGCCTGCTGTTATGCACTGACAAGTCATGACCACAAGAATATTGTATCGGTAGTCTACCTATTCGAATCGATTCTTAAAGGTTTCAAAATCCTGCTGCAGGCTTTGCAGTTCCTGGCGCAATTCGCTGATCTGATTTTCAAGATCCAGAATACGGTCAGTATCTCTATCTGCAATCACAGTCGTTGGTGCAGATGCCTGACAGGTTTCGTCAGGGAGTTCCTGCGGTTCTCCGGCAAACAGGTGAGCGTAGCGGGATTCCTTACGACCGGGCTGGCGGGGCAGCATCATGATAAGCCCCATCTCTTCAAGGCTGGTTATTGACTGCTTCACTTCTTCGAGATCAGGAAACGGGTAGAGTCTTTCAGTGCGTCCCCGTATTTCCCCAACTGTTTGTGGTCCGCGAAGCAGGAGAATGCATAATATAGCCTCTTCGCGCACGATCATGTTCAGCGGGCTTGAAAAGATCTGTTCATATTTCAAGGCGCGACTGACATTGCTCTGGCGTACCAGTTTTTTCTCACGTAGTCCGGCGAGGGCTGACATGACGGTTTCTTCATCATACGATACCACCGGATTGCGGTTCGATTTCTGGTTGCAGGCATTTAATAAGACATTCAGAGTTAAAGGATAATAATCAGGGGTAGCCATTTCTTTTTCCATCAGGCAGCCGAGTACCCGGATTTCAGTGTCATTGAGTACTATGTCCATAGCGTTTTCCCTACTTGAAAATGATTTTTTGAGTGGAAACAAAAATATATACAACGAAATTCAATGTAAGCATGAAAGACAGTGGATTGCAATTATTGCGCGTATGGTTCACATGCAGATTTCTGAATTGAGATGCGTGAAGGGTAACCGGTCGCTGACCGGCGCATAAAATGTACAAGCTCAGTGAGCTTGTCGAACTGAGAAACGAATGTACAGCGAAAATGGAAGTCAGGTCCATGTTATCGTGAATTCTTGACGAATAGCTGCACGTTTAGACTCCAATTGTATAAATACCGGTTCTCGATGTTCCCGGTTTTCGTAACCCCCCCCTGCGTGCGGAAGGCTTACAGAAGTGACAGCGGTACTTGCCAATGATCGTATTTTGATAAATAATGATCACTTGACATGCTGCAAATACTGATGTTTTCTGCATGCTGCAGAGGCGCAGCAGTATGTTGTATGTTAAGTAAATTGTTGAGTAATTTATCTGCAGCTGCTAACTCGTTGATTTTACTTGCCCCGCATTCCTTGAGTGGCAAATACAGAGATATGGTATGTTGAAGGGCCCCACGATGACAAGCGAAATATCGACAACAGAACTGATCAGACAACTCGACAGAATATACCGACAGAACCTGCAGCTCAAAGAGGCTGTACGGCAGCGTCAGCTTGCCCTGGAGAAGTTGCAGAAAGAGCACGACCGTGACCGCAACCTTATAGAGCTCGCAGCGGATGCAATTCTCAGTGGTAATACTTCAGGTAACATCATCGGGGCAAATACAAGTGCCACGGAGCTCACCGGTTATTCACGGGAGGAGCTGCTTTCCATCAATATAAGCCAGCTTTTTTCTGCGGAAGAGCAACGGAATAACCCGTTACGGTATGATTTACTGAAGCAGGGGAAAGTTCTGCAGGTAGAACGTACGCTGAAACGTAAAGATGGTACCACTGTACCGGTTGAAATGAACAGCAAAATGATGCCGGACGGCACCTACCATACGTTTATGCGGGATATCAGCAGGCGCAAGAAGATGGAGCAGTCACTGCGGGACTCTGAAGCTCAGCAGCGTGCCCTTGCTGAAGCATCATTTGAAGCTGTTTACCTGTCCCGAAACGGGGTTGTCTTCGGACAGAATAAAAACGCTGAAAAACTGTTTGGCTACACTCTTGATGAAGCCAAAGGAAAACATGCTACTGAATGGATCATTCCTGCAGATCACAATCGAATTTTAGAAAGATTGCGCATTAACGATATGCATCCGTACGAAACTATTGCCAGGCATAAAGATGGCACTGAGTTTCCGATTGAAATTCAGGGAAGAACAATTTCATACGGTGGAGAGTTGATCCGGGTAAGTGTGTTACGCGACATACGTTCGAGAAAACAGGCAGAGAGTGATCAGCAGACGATTCATAAACTTGAGAGCATCGGCACTTTAGCCGGTGGCATCGCTCATGATTTTAACAATATTCTTACAGGTTTGTTTGGAAATCTCTCTTTAGCAAAGATTTATCTTGAACCTCAACATCAGGCCTTTGAATTTCTGGATAAGGCAGAAAAAAGCCTTAATCGGGCCACACGCCTGACGGGAAAATTGCTTACCTTTGCCAAAGGCGGGGAGCCCGTTCGAGAACAGATCAGCCTTGTCGATCTGGTAAAGGAGGTTGTTTCGTTCGATCTTTCCGGAAGCAACGTGAAATTTGTATTTAACGTTGCCGAGGGTTTACTGCCGGCTAATGCTGATAAGGCACAGATTCAGCAGGTTTTTTCAAACCTGGCAATGAACGCCAAGCAAGCTATGCCGAATGGTGGCCATTTTCGCATTCATCTTCAGAATTGTGATAATTCAGATGCACAGATCACTGATCTGGAGGCTGGGGAATTTATCCACGTAAGAGTATGTGATGAAGGCGAGGGGATTAAGGCTGAGCACCTCTGTCGTATTTTCGATCCATATTTCAGTACGAAACAGACCGGTCGCGGTCTGGGGCTTGCTACAGTGTATTCCATCATTTCAAAACACGATGGTTTAATAAAGGTTGCTTCTGAACCAGGACGCGGCACGACCTTTGATGTGTATCTGCCAGCCTTGTCCGAACCGGTACCACAGAAGCAGACTGTACTTCAAAAGGCAGCACCGGCTATCATGGGTAAATGTTCTAAGATACTGGTTATGGATGATGACGAGATGGTGTTGTCTATTGTTGCACAAATGCTATCAACTGTTAACTGTACCGTGGCGGTTGCGGAGAATGGTCAGAAAGCTACTGAGCTTTTTCGGCAGGCGCAGATTGCCGGGTGCCCTTTTGACCTTGTGATTCTCGATCTCACAGTTCCAGGCAGTGGTGGCGGGAAAGAGACGATCAAACAGATACTGCATCTTGACCCACAGGCCAGGGCGATAGTTTCCAGCGGCTACACAGATGATCCGGTGATGGCTTTTTATACTGA
>JBFHGS010000189.1:0-10069 GCA_041582995.1 Desulfopila sp.
ACCATGCGTCCAGACGCCTGGAAATACATCAAAATATGCTGACATGTATTTCTCATTGTTTGCATCGTCCCAGAAGTAGACGGGCATGGAAGGAAACGGAGCTGTGCAGACGAGTTCACCCTGTTTGCCAACCACAGGAGTGCCGTTCTCGTCATAGGCAAAAACCTTCATGCCAAGCCCCCGGCATTGGAGTTCACCTTCGTACACCGGTCCCATCGGATTGCCCAGAGCAAAACAGCCATTCAGGTCAGAACCGCCAGAGATGGAAGCCAGCTGCAGATCGTTTTTTATTTCGCGGTAGATGAAGTAAAAATCTTCATTAGACAATGGAGACCCAGTCGAAAGCAGAGTCTTCAATGAATCGAGGTCAAACATTTTACCTGGTTTAACCCCTGCATTTTTAAGGGCTGAGATGTAACCTGCACTTGTTCCAAAGATTGAGATTTTTTCATCCTGGGCCATTCTCCATAACGCGTCCGGCCCGGGATAAAATGGATTGCCGTCATACAGTACCAGAGTTGCACCTACAGCCAGAGAGGTTGTCAGCCAGTTCCACATCATCCAGCCGCAGGTTGTGAAGTAAAAGATGGTGTCTTCACGTTTAAGATCTGTATGGAGAACCAACTCTTTCAGCTGATGCAGCAGTACTCCGCCGCTACTTTGAACCATGCATTTAGGCAGGCCCGTTGTACCAGAGGAATACATAATATACAGCGGGTGTTCAAACGGCAGTTGTACAAATTCCATTTCTCTTGCATCGTTGCCACTGAAATCACTGTACAAAACAGCATGCGGCAGTTCCGTCAGGTCCGGATTATCTCTGGTATACGGCACAACAACCACTTTTTCGAGAGACGGTATCTCGTGGACTATTCCTGCAATTTTTTCCAGGCTATCAAGTTGTTTCCCTTTGAAAAAATATCCATCAGCTGTAAACAGGATTTTCGGTCTCGTCTGGCCGAATCTATCGAGAACGCCTTTAATACCAAAATCAGGTGAACATGAAGACCATATAGCGCCAAGACTCGTTGCTGCCAGCATCGCAATTATTGATTCGGGCATGTTCGGCATAAAACCGACAACCCTGTCTCCTGTTGTGACACCAGCCTGGCGAAGAGCTAATGCGACCTTCGCTGTTGCCGCATAGAGTTCTTTGTAGGTCAAAGTTCTGCGAACGCTGTCTTCTCCTCTGAAAATAAGTGCCGTTCGTTCATCTCTGAAACGTAGAAGATTTTCGGCAAAGTTTAATCGGCTACCACCAAACCACTTTGCGCCAGGCATCCGCGATGGATCATCGACCACCTCCGTGTACCCTTTCGAAGCTCTGACCTCAGTAAAACTCCAGACTTCAGCCCAAAAATCCTCAATGTCCTCTACAGACCACTGATATAAGGCATCGTAATCGGTAAAACTGGTTCCGTAGGTCCGGTTTACTTTCTGCATGAATCCATACATATTGGATTCTTTAATTCGTTGCTCCGATGGTATCCACAGCGGTTCTGTCATTGTTGACCTCTCTGTTTAAAGCATTACGCTCACGGATTCTCACATGCGTGAGCCGTTCAGCTGGCAGCCATTTTTTGTATCGCGAGTTCCCTGAGTTTGTATTTTTGAATTTTGCCGCTGGCTGTTGTCGGGTAGTCATCCACAAAAAATATAAATTTGGGTATTTTGTGGTATGAAATACGATCGTCGCAGAATTCTCTAACTTCCCGCTCTGTTGCCTTGGATCCGGTTTTCAGCTGGATGAAAGCGGCAACCTCTTCACCATATTTTTCACTGGGTATGCCAACAACCTGTACATCCTTAATTTTTGGAAATGAATAGAGAAACTCTTCAATTTCACGCGGATAAATGTTTTCACCGCCGCGGATAATCATATCTTTCATTCTACCGGTAATTTTGCAATAACCGTTTTCGTCCATCACAGCAAGATCTCCGGTATGCAGCCAGTTGTCACTGTCTATAGCCTTCGCTGTTGCTTCCGGCATCTTGTAATAACCTTTCATCACGTGATAGCCTCTGGTGCAGAGTTCCCCCTGCTTGCCTACAGGCAGTTCTTTATTATTAATCGGATCAACTATTTTTACTTCTACATTTGGTAATGCTTTACCGACGGTAGTTGTTTTTATTTCGAGAGAATCATGATCCCGGGTCTGAGTAATGCCTGGCGAAGCTTCAGTCTGACCATAGACAATAGTCATTTCATTGGCTCCCATATCCTTAATTACACGCTTCATAACTTCAACAGGACATGTTGAACCGGCCATGACTCCCGTTCGTAACGAAGAGGTGTTGTAGGTATTTTTGTCCATCTCTTCAAATTCGGCTATGAACATTGTCGGCACACCCAGAAGTGCGTTGCATCTGGACGCCTCGACAGTCTTCAAGGCATTTTTAGCGGTAAATGATACAGTCGGGGCCATGGTAGTTCCCGAAACCATGCAGCAGAGCGTACCTATAACGCAGCCAAAACAGTGGAAAAACGGCACAGGTATGCACATGGCATCATCCGGGGTCAGTTTCATGCAGGCAGCCATGCTCATGGCATTGCCAATGAGATTTGTGTGAGAAAGCATAACTCCTTTAGGAAACCCAGTGGTACCTGAAGTGTACTGCATGTTTATAACGTCATCAGGGGCAAGAGACGCAAGTCTCGTCTGTAATTCTTTATCTGAAACTTCTTTGCCCTTCTCCAGTACTTCATCCCAGTTATACATTCCGGCAATTTTTTCTTTGCCAAGATAGATGACATTTTTCAAAAATGGTAACTGTTCACAGTCTATTTTTCCCGGCTGGCTGTCACGTATCATCGGACAGACGGTGTTCAGTATACGTATGTATTCGTCAGGTTCGCGTACTCCTCCTGTAAGGATGAGAGTTGTCGTGTCGGATTGCTTCAGAAGATATTCAAGTTCCTTGCTTCGATAACTGGTATTCACTGTCACCAGCACGGCACCCATTCGGGCACTGCCATATTGTGTGTATACCCATTCGGGGAGATTGTTTGCCCAGATTGCGACCTTTTCGCCTTTTTGAATGCCGAGAGCCATGAGTCCTTTAGCAACCTCGTCGAATTTGTCGCGCAACTCCCTGAAGTTCATTTTAATGCCAAGTTCATGATACTCCAGGCCTGTATTATCTCCGAAGTTTTCAGCCAGAATATCTACAACATTACCGATGGTCGCACTGCCTACCTTGATGCCAGGCTTATTCATCTGATCCTCCTTTGAAAAAGAAGTGATAAGGAATTGCGATAATCTCGTAAAAACTTTTGCAATAATCGATGTATTTACACAAATACTCTATGCATACCTGGATCGTCTGGCAGCAGTGTTTTACGAGGACGACAAGTGTAATGATATATCAATGGAGAACATTCCTGGCGGATTCCAGAGTTCCGCCAGGGATAGATCGATACTTAAATTATACTCTCTACGTTATCAGAGCTGTTTAAAAGCTGAATCCTTCCGGGAGCTGATCTTCACGCGTTCCTTCCGGCACCCAGGAAAGATCCAAGATGGTGAACGTCGGTCCACTCGTTCTAAAAATCGGTACTACCTTCATATTAAATTGAGGTTCACCGATAGAGAGGTAGCTCATCAGGATAGTAGCGACACCATCAAATTCAATATTGATAAATTTAATGGGCTTATCCAGCATATTGAATGCGCCGGATCGTTCACATTCCATAAACGTATGGATTGTGGCTGTTTGCTTTGCTATGTTTGTAAGATCAAAAATGGTATTTTTGCCAAGGCAGTCAGGGCAATGAATTCTGAATGGCATATATATAGTGCCTTTGGACTCACATTCAAATTTATCACAACGTGTGGCAAGTAATTTACCCTTACTGAGAGATTCGAAGAAAACAGCCTCCCCTCCATATGAATGCATATAGGTCATATCTCGTGGATTTGTGATCCCGAGCAGCTTGAAATCATTATCAGCATCACGAATCGGGGTGTTAGGTGTCAGGTGGTGAAAATCGCCTTTAGGCTTATATTTATTGTCTTTGACCAAAACCTGTCCGAACATGCTCATAGTATATCTCCTTTAGGCATCTTTCTTTATCAAGTGGTCGGGATCCATAAGAATGGTAGATGTAACATGAGAGCCGACTCCTGCATGGCTGATTGCCATGCCGCGTTTAGCATTTTTCACCTGCAGGTTGGTCCAGTCACTTGGCTTCTCGCGCTTGAATTTTTTCCAGACGCTTTCATCGCCATGTAGTTCTTCCCATCTGTTCCAGATATGCGAGGCGACTTCAAACGTCTGCATAATACCTGTGGCACCAACGGAATGCATACAGCCGATCAAGCCACCGGAAAGGTTTGAAGGCAACTTGCCGGGTTTGCCTGTGTGAGGGTTTGTGTGATAACAATCACCAGACTCAACATACTCCCGTCCATAACCATAAGGCCGTATGCCTATATCTTCATACGTTTGAACATCACTGATAGTGAAGGCATCATGAAGTTCAACCAGGTCAAGATCGTCTGTTGGGTCGGTTATTCCTGCCATTCCATATCCGTAATAGGCCGCCATTCGTGCTGCGAGAAAACCGGTGAATCCAGGATACCGGTCACCTCCAGGAAAACGATCGCCGAGATCCTTGTACTGGTCTGCAGTTTCGTTTGGAAGCAGAGGAATATCCATATCCCGTCTGTCCGCAGGACGTAGTGTATGTGATCCTGCAGCAACAAATATACGTAATGGTTTATGAGGTGAATTTTTAGTCAGTTTATAGGCGGTATTTTCATCGCAGAGAATGCTGCATGCGGCACCTACACTCATCAGGCAGCAGTCGAGGGCCCGAAGAGGATAAGCTACTACTGGAGACTGCAGAACATCTTCGACAGTAATGTTCATCGGAGATTGGGCAAAGGGATTGAATCTCGCATAGCCGTGATGTTTTACAGAAATTTCTGCCAGGGTTTTACGGAAAGATTCTTCTGACTTCCCGAATATCTGCCAGTAACGTTGGGCCATAACAGCATAATAACCTGTGTAAATATGCCCGAGAGGTGATTCCCAATCCTTATCTGCAGCACATGAAATAAGGAAGTTTCCTTCATCAGTCGGGACCTCATCCATCCGCTCCCAGCCCATGACCAGAACACAGTCTGAATATCCTGAAGCAACTGCCTTCATGCCCTCCCACATGGTTGAACCACCTGTGGCACCACCGGTCTTGACACCAACATTACCGAGAGGATCAAGCCCGAGTCTGTCGTGGATTACTGACTCCCCCAGGAGCTGGTCACCGAAATGATCTGCAAAATGCCCATAATAGCAGGTGTGAATATACCGCTTCAATTCTGCAGGAGACATATTCAGTAACTCTGCAGCCATAACAAACGAATCGACACAAAGCTCCTCGGTGCGCTTATCCGGAAAGGCACGGTCATACTTGGACTGGCCAGCCGTTACCAGATATACTGGTCTCTGCAGCTGAGGAATTTTCAACTGTTGCTTGCTGAATGTGATCATACCTCGGTCTCCTTGATGGTTATGCGTTTGGTCAACGCCTGTTATACTTCCAACAGCTTTTCAGTAACGCCTGCAGTCCTCTTGTGTTCATCAATGCATGGTTCGGAGTGAATGAATGTATGTTGTCAGATCGTTCCCACCCATAAGACAAAACTCGTAATAGTGCTTTTGTTGGTAATTGTCTGGCTGTCCGGGTTTGAACGAAAATGCACCGAATCCCCTTCGACGAGTGCGTGCTTTTCATCACTCAGCATCAACTCAACTTCACCCTTCAATACACAGAGGACTTCTTGTCCGTTCTTGATGTTCTTTCGAACCGGGATTGATTTGTCCGGCTCAATTACCAGAATCGCAGAGTCGATAACAGTCCGTTCTTCCGGAGAAAAAAAACGACGTGTCACAAAACCGGTATGTGACAGATCAATATCATCCCATTCTATTCTCTTGATTATATGGATTTGCTGCTGCTGGCTGGCCTGAGTAATCAGATCGCCAACATTAACGTCAATCGCGCTACAGATCCTGATAAGGGTATCAACTGATGGCGAGTTGACATCATTTTCAACCTGGCTAAGAAAACCTTCTGATATCATGGCTTTCTCAGCGACTGTTTTGAGCGTTAACTTACGTTCTTTTCTCGATCTCCTGATCAACGAACCAATATTCATGCAACCTCACAGAGTTTCTAACACACAAAAATGATGGATAAGTATAAATGCACCTGATGCCAACATTTAGCATCGGTTAATATTAACCTATACCTAACATGAACCCGGAGTCAATGCCTGCTGGAACATTTTTGTAAAAAACATACGGTCCACCAGACGATACTTTTTTAGAAGATGAATGAAGATGCGTTGAAAATCTGCTAGTTAGGTAGAAAAGCGAGAAGTGTTGGTGGAGTCTTTGATATCGAAATACAGTGGTTGGTTCTACTGGTTTTTGGTGAAAACGTTTGTTCTTCGATCAGACTGTCGTGGTTCAAAAGATATGTAAACTCCTTCAGGCTATCTCCATTCTACATCAGTGATACTGCTGAATGAGTTCTGTTTTGTATGTGCACTGAAGTGTTCTGGATACGAATGCTGAATAGAGACAGATCTTAGGATATTGATATAGATTACCTATGGACTACCAGATAAAGATAGAGAGTATGTATTAGATATTTAATGACTTTGATAGTATTGCTGTTGCGGTAATTTAACACGTTGAGGTGAAGATTGAATATTGAATACGAAGTAGTAGCCGATGTCCCATGGCATCCCTGCATGAATGAGAACGCCCATGATAAAGTACCGCGACTCCATCTTCCTGTAGCGCCAACATGCAATACTCTCTGTATATACTGCAGACGTGGTATTGCCGCCGCAGGTTTCCAGTCGGGGCCAGGAAGAACTGAGACCATCCTTACTCCCGCTGAGGCTTTGCAGAAAACTGAGCACTTTCTCGATAAATGGGGTGAGGATGCTATTGTAGGCATAGCAGGCCCGGGAGACCCACTTGCCAACTTTGAGGCCATCGAAACTCTTCGGTTATTACATAAGCGTTTCGATGGCATTCACTTATGTCTCTGTACTAATGGTCTCGGTCTTCTTGACCACCTTCCGTTATTGCAGCAGATTGGTTTACGTCATCTGACCGTAACGGTAAATGGGATTGCAGCAGAAATTGTGGAACAGATCCAACCCTGGATACGATACCAGAAGAAGAAATACACCGGAAGAATTGCTGCAGAGATGCTGATTGTGCGGCAACTTGAAGGGATAAGGCAAGCAGCGAGGAGTGGTATCTTTGTAAAAGTTAACTGTGTTGTTCTTGAGGGAATAAACAGCGATCATATTTTCGAAACAGCAGTAGAGGTAAAACGTCATGGTGCAAGGATGATCAATCTTATTCCGCGTTTAGATCCAACACCGAATGGGTTGTTTTTGCCTGCAAAAGCTCATAAATTTGAGCTTTTGCAGAAAGAGATTGCAGAGGTCTTGCCTGTATTTACAAAGTGCAAACAATGCCGGGCAGATGCTGAAGGGATACCGGGAAGAGAGGTGACATGTGTCGAGTAATACTAGTCGAAGAACGTTTTTAAAAAGTGCTGGCGTTGCCATAAGCGCATCTCTTGCAACTGCATTGCCTGTTGCAAGTTCAGCAAAAGAGAATGCCAATAGTTTGCAAGTTTGGTCTTGCGGTGGACTTGCAGAAGCAATGATGCCGGCGAATTCGAAATTTTCAGCGAAAAACGGAAGTCATATTGCCTATACAGGCGCTTTTGCCGGAGCACTTGGCAAGTCGCTTTTGAGTGGTGGAGCACAGACAGAAGTCTTTGCTCCACGAGTTCTGGAGTTGGCTCAAAAGTTGAAAGCTCAAGGGAAAATGCTTCATTATGAGCCGCTTTGTTATACACGTTATGTTCTCATTACCCCAAAAGGAAACCCGGCGGGTATAGAAAGTATAGCAGATTTAAAGCGCGATGATGTGAAACCTGTACTTATCCCTGATGCCTCTCCGCCCGGAGGAAAGGCATCGATGATAATATTGAAAAAAGCCGGTGTGGAGGAAACCGCCGTAAAGAACGCTGTTACCCAGGGAGACTGTGTACAGACTTCGGTACCTGATATTGTAAATGGTAAAGGCGATGTTGCCGTTGTTGAATATCGACTGACGCAGCTACCGAAATTTAAGGATAAAGTTGATGTAATAGATATCCCTGAGAAATATTATCCCCCTGCACCGGTTCCGTTTACAATTGGTTTGATGAAGTGGGCAAAAGACAAAGATTTCGCTGAAGAGTATATTCGTTTTATTCTCTCAGAAGAAGGACAGGCGTTTTTCACTGCAGCAGGATTTATTGCAGCTCGTTCGGAACAGGGGGAGCGGTTAACGTTAAAATACGGGGTGAACGATGTTTGATTTTTTCAGGACCACAAGTGTAAAGCGTCGAATTACCCAACTTCTTTCGCTTGCTTTTTTGGGGGAGTGGTCTTTTTACGGAATTTTCAGATGCCCTTTTGCTGTTCCATACATCGGATGCGCACAATGCCCGGTTATCCAGTGTCCTGGGCGTTCACTCTGGATGTGGAGCTGGATAATCATCGGAGCTTCGGCGCTAGTCTTCGGTCGGGCTTTTTGTGGTTGGGTCTGTCCAGGTGGTATTGTCGCCGAGATGCTGACGATGGTGACAAAGGCAAGAATGAATGTGCGAGGCATTGCTGCAAAGGTCGCGGCTTCTGGTAAGTATATTATGCTGGCCCTGTCGCTCTATTATTTTTTTGTGCTCAACA
Organism: Desulfopila sp.; assembly: GCA_041582995.1. Lineage (GTDB taxonomy): Bacteria > Desulfobacterota > Desulfobulbia > Desulfobulbales > Desulfocapsaceae > Desulfopila. The sequence continues at coordinate 8,772 of JBFHGS010000189.1, forward strand.
ACCCTCGCTGGGCTGTGCCTATAAGGACAGGTGAATTCTTTAATTCGGTCTGGTTGACTTTTGAGCATGCTAATCTGCTCTGGCTTTATAAAACGATTGGAATACTAGTCATCTTTTTTATTGGTGGGAGTATTATTCCACGAGTATGGTGTCGTTTTCTCTGTCCTACAGGAGGATTGCTTGATATTTTAAACAAGGTTGCTTTCGTTAAAGTTACTGCGGATGAAAGTTGCACGAACTGCGATAGCTGTAGAAAAACATGCTCGATGGATACGCGGCCTGCAGAAACAAATTGCATCAATTGTGGTAGTTGTCTCTCGGCTTGTCCTGTTGAAGCTGTTCACTATTCGAAGTTGCCGAGGAAAACAGAGATTGCGAGTGAATTGCGTAATTAGTACGTGTTCTCATGTGTGAGCCTTCATGAAGGCAGTTGACGCTTCACCTGATCAATCGGACATTTACCTTAATATCAGGGGCATTGCTGCGGCGCACATTGCGTCCACATATCTAACGTGATAAGAATGCTCAGTTTTTTTGATAAAACCTGAGCATTCTTATTGCACTGGTTCAACGTAAATCGGATAAAAAGGGAAATACTGTTTAATTTTCTAACGAGGACGATTGAATTGATTCCGAGCATTTTCGACAATTTCCCGGATAGCACACCCTTCCATGTGGTCATTTACCAAGCCCATTGCCTGCATGAAGGCATATGCTGTTGTCGGTCCAAAAAACTTCCAACCACGCTTTTTCAGATCTTTACTTAATAATTGCGAGGTGTTTGTGATACTCGGAATCGGGGTGTTCTTATCATTTTTTCCGATTCCCGGTTCACGCGAAGCAGGCTCCCAGCTCCATATATAATGCGCAAGGCTGCCAAATTCATCAACGAGTGCAATTGCCCGTCGGGCATTGTTAATCGTTGCTTCAATTTTCCCGCGATGGCGGATGATACCCGCATTGTGGATGAGGTTGGTAATATCTTCATCATCAAATTCAGCAATCTTATTAAAGTCGAAGCCACCGAATGCTTCTCGAAAATTTTCACGCTTGCGGAGAATGGTTAACCAGGAGAGCCCGGACTGGAAACCTTCTAAACAAATTTTCTCAAAAAGTCTGAAGTCATCAGCAACCGGACGCCCCCACTCTTCATCATGATATTTACGATAATCAAGATGTTCATGTCCCCACCAGCATCGGGTAATTTCATCTTCGGCCGTACGTAGATATTTCGTGTTCACTTCTGCCATTGTTTCCTTATTTTCATGTTGATAAGCTTATTTCCAATATTCTTGAAT
>JBFHGS010000190.1:0-9959 GCA_041582995.1 Desulfopila sp.
AGGTATTTACAGAAGTCATTACACCACGGTAACTCTTGCGGACGGTGAACACTCCCCACATATCATACGACAAGCTGTTGAAAGGATTCAGGGGGTACGTTATACAGGTGACGACATCTTTCTGATCAACTTCAATGGCAGGCCCGTTCACACTCAGCCCCGCATGACACTCTCATACGCCCTTACGGGCAACCTGGTCACTGCCATTGTCGGTGGACGCACAGTAGTTGTCGGTATCCAGCAAACTGATCAATTCTACGGCTTACGCACTCCTCTCGCTGTCGACAGCGAGCTGATTTCACCTGCGATGTACGCCGCCTACGCCTACGACAGTCTGGTACATGAAAAAACGTTACGTCATGCCGGAGCTTTTTTAACCTTTTATATCCTTGTCGTCTTTATTGTTGCCGGCACTATCATTTCCCAATACCTGAAGGCGGGATTCGCTCTCTTCTCTGCATGTGCTGCCTTTATGTTGACCGCTTTTGCCGCCTGGGCCTCTCTGGCTTTCTTCCTTATACAGATACCGGTCACCGAGTTACTGATTGGTCAGTTCCTTTCTCTGCTGCTGGTTATTATCGGCAAATCGCTTCTGACAGATGAAAAAATCCGTATTGTAGCCTTTAACACCAGACTGCAGGTACAGGAACGCCTCATGCCGGCAAACCTATATGACACCCCGCAATACTGGACACAAATAGTCGGTATGGTAAGTCAGGTACTCAATCTGGAGCGTTCCATATTCCTCGAAAAGGTCCCCGGCGATCACAGGGTGCGCGAAGTCGCTGCTGCCAATACCTCAATTGATGATATTTTTGAACGGCGGCGAGATTTCGAACGTACCCCCTACACCACTGCTCTTGAAGCCAATGGCGTGATAGAGGTGTTTAAATATCTCAAGCCATCTGAAAATAATGAACATCAGTTTCTCGTTCCGTTCCGGGTTACAGAAGATGACATACTCGGATTCTGGGCCTGTTCCGTTTCGGCCGACCGTGATCAGTCGTTAAAAGAGCTGCTTCCGCTAATCAACACCTTCGCTACGCAGATCAGTGAAATGCTCTATGGCAGAAAACGCTGGCTGCAGGAACAGGAGCATTTGCGAAGTCCGTTGCGCAAACTGCTTACCCTTGAAGGTGGAGAGGAGCAATTCGATGAGATCAATAAAGCGTTCTCGCTTTTGACCAGACGTCTGGGAACCGTAGAGACTGTTTTTAACTCTCTTGGCACCGGGGCAATCCTCTACGACCTTTTTGGTCAGGTTGTATATGCCAACCAGAAGATTACCCTTCTCTGCCGTGAACTTGATGTAAGCCCTTATAAATATTCAGGTGCAGAACTTATCGTACTCCTGACCAGCCGGAACCTCGATGAGGTTCGGCAGACACTTGCAGATCTCATTTTCACCGGAGAAAAAGTGAATTACCCAACCGGTAAACTTGGGGAAGGACAGGAAACATATATGCTCACAGTTACCACCGTGAGCGCCGATGAAAGCCAGGGAGATGATGCCGACGACCAGCCTGAACACGCTTTTAACATTCTTGGTCTACTCCTCGAGATACATGAGATGAGCGATGTGGAAAAAATGATGAGCTTTAAAGATGATTTCTTCAACCTCAGCAGCCAGACATTTCGAAATTACCGGATATCATTTCCCCCGGTACTTGAGATCCTGAAACAGGAAGAACTCGATCTGCGCACCCGTTCAAAACTGCACGCCTTCATCGAAAAACGACTCGATTCACTTTTTGATTATATTGCCCGTCTAAGCGATCTTATGACCCAGAATCTGCTGAATGCAACCACGGCACATTTCCCCACAGATTGTGAAGAATGCCTCCAGGCTGCCATAAGAAACTGCAGTAAAGAAGCTGCTTCTGGAAAAGTAGAATTTGAGCTCCGCATACCTGATTACATGGTACCGATATTAGCAATACCTGATGAACTCGAAACGATCTTTTCCCACCTGATAACCTATCTCTTAAATGACGCTGAGCCTAATTCTAAACTTGTGATCACTATCGGCAGAGAATATAAATTTCTGATATGTCATTTCAAAAATACGGGCTACGGCATCCCCAATCAGGATTTTCAAAAATATCTCAATGATGAAGATGCAGTACTGTCAAAAGAATTTCAAACTCTGCATGCGGCCAGAAAACAAATCCTTCGCTTTGCCGGCCAGTTCAGCGGCAAAAGCGAGCTGGGAAAAGGGACAGAGTTTCTCATAAAGTTGAAGAGATTCGAGTAAATCCAACCGGGCTGCAACATCACCCGGCGATAGAAGTCGTAACAGCAACACCTCCTTTCAACGCGAAAAAGAGAAGTGAATTCATCTCTCGTTTTTAACATATTCCCAGTGGGGAGCCTGTCGCTATCGGTCGTCACAACGGTCTGGATCGGCGTGTGGGTTGTTGTATTTTTCAACCTGAGACTGGGCTGGGTTCTGAGCGGCCTGGTTGTGCCCGGATACCTTGTGCCGCTAATACTGGTAAAGCCCTGGTCGGCAGCGGTGGTCGTCGTTGAAGGAGCTATTACCTATCTTTTCGTCTGGCTCTATTCAGAAAAACTATCGCGGGCCACTGGATTTGCCAATTTCTTCGGCCGAGACCGGTTCTTCGCCCTGCTGCTAGTCAGTGTCATTGTACGGGTATGCTTTGATGTTCTGCTTTGGCCCGCCCTCGGTGAATACCTGAACTCCACCTTCGGCCTCAACTTTGACTATCGCAACAACCTGCACAGTTTCGGCCTCATTGTCGTTGCTCTTATCGCCAATCAGTTATGGAAACCCGGACTTAGAAAAGGCTTTGTAGTTCTGGGCGTGACAGTTTTCATCACCTTTCTGGCAGTGCGTTACCTGCTGATGCCATTTACAAATTTCAGTGTCGGCTCGCTCGCCTACATGTACGAAAACCTCGCCGCATCAATGCTGGCCGGCCCCAAAGCGTATATCGTCCTGCTCACCACCGCTTTTATCGCTTCACATTTCAATCTGCGTTATGGCTGGGAATACAGCGGCATTCTTATCCCTGCCCTACTGGCACTCGAATGGTATCAGCCGTTCAAACTGCTTATAACCTTCACGGAAACCTTTATAATTCTGATCGTTGCCGGGCAACTGCTGAAGCTGAAGATCTTTCAGCGGACCACCATTGAAGGTGCCAGAAAAGTACTTTTTTTCTTTAACATCAGCTTTTTTTACAAATTATTACTAGGCCATGTAATCGTGACCTTCTTCCCCCGTTATCTGGTAAGCGATTTTTACGGCTTCGGTTACCTGCTCTCGACCCTGCTTGCAGTAAAAATGCATGATAAAGAGATCGCTGCCAAAATAACACGGGCCTCTCTTCAAACCTCTCTTGTCTCACTGGTCATCGCCACGTGTATAGGTTTCAGCCTCACCTACCTGCCCAATGTCCTGTCTTCTGCGAACACGGCAAGTACGGTTGCCGGAACTCCAGAACTCCAGCATGAAGAAAGAAGTCTTACAGAAATAATACGGGAAGAACAGGTACTGATCTATAAGAGCATCAGGCGCAACTCAGTGCCAATCCCTCTCCCTGAAGAGATCGATATATTCGGGGAAGCATTACGTTTGCTGCAGAAATGGCAGGTCACCCAAAAAGCCTCACAGCTCGGAGAAGCACAACAGCTGTTTAATCGCCTCAGATATTCGATATCTCTGGTGGAACAACATTATCTTGTTCTGCGGGAACAGGATCCCAAACGAGGCTGGGGAATGTTCATACTTCATCTGCAGCCGGACAACCAATTGCAGGTGCAGGTTCCTGCCCCGATAACCGAATGGGGTACAAGCTACGCCGGGTTTGCCCTCTTTAAAACATTTAACGGTGCCAGCCTGGCAATCTCTGGCTGTCGCAGGACTGCTAATGATGACGGATCGGCTGATGTACTCAACAACAGCAGAACCTTATTTTATGTTTTCCAGAAAACATTCGGCAAACATGAAGTTATTCAGGTCAGAGGACTTACAGGGCGGTATAGCACTCTCATATACGATCAAAAATACCAGGACACGACACAAGATATGCCTGCTGGCTCCTCAATGCTGATGATAGCAAGTTCTCTCCCGGAAGGAATCAATCTGAAGCTGCTGGGTGAAAATATCGGTGAATTCAACGTGCGCTGGAAAGAAGCCCCGATGACCAACAGCCTGCGTCAGAGCAGTTCCGGTAGTTTTGCCGAACTCTTTCTCACCAGAGCGGATAGACGGGAACTCCTCTTCAAACCCTTTTTCGCCGTTGATGAGCTCACCACCGAAACCAGCGTGCAATCAATAGTCGGCTATCTCCAGGACTGGATACTCACCAGAAAAGGCTATCTCGCCGAAAAAGGGAGCGAGACATACAGGAAACCGACACTTGAGGAGTTCCTCTTCTGGGATATGGAACTCCTCACCCCGCTTACCCGGCTTATCGATAAACAACAGACACGTCTGCAATGGAGCGATGAAGAGCTTGAGGAACTGCGGGTACTCAAAAACAGTGCTGCAATATTCCATTATGACCTTAAACATTACCGGCACCAGACCACCGGCCAGGAATATCTGATACTGACGGAACAGGAAAATAGTCCGGATAGAAAATACTGGGGTACATACATCTTTCGACTCGGCAAAAGCAGCAGGTATGTAATACAGGTTCCCCGTCCGCTCTCTGAACGAAACGTTTTTGAATACGCAGTATCCCTTTTTGAAAACCTTGATGCCCGTGCCCTCCTCATAAGTGGAGCCCACCCGCTTGCCAACAGTGACGGCAGTGCCGATGTAATCCGCTTTGAAAACAAAGAGAATTTTTTCAACCTGGTCAATCAGACACTTTTGCGCGAAGCTGCCCTGGAACCGATGCTGGTGATTCAGTGCCGCGCCTTTGCTAACAGCGACAATCTCGATACTCCCGATGCGCTGATAGCCTCCTATACCGGCCTCAGTCTCAATCCGGAAAAATCCCCTATGGTCGACCGGGTTATTGATATCCTGCAGAACAGATATCTTTTTTCCGTCAAGTTTATTACCGGTGAAGCCAATGAGGCAGGCTACGAAGTGGGCGGTATCCCGCAAGCACTCTACCTGGAGCAAACGGCCAACAAAGAGTTCATCAATCTCTGGCTCTCACCGACACTGCGCGCCGCCTTCCGCCAGCAGACCGAGAACAGACCTCTTGAAAATCATTTTACAACCATGAAAATAGAGACTGTCGAAAAAGAACTCTTCAGCTATCTTCAGGATGATACTGGCCGCTCAACCACAGACTCTGCTTTTATTGATTTGACACAGTTGCAGGAATCCATCGCTGATTACATCCATTCACAGGACATACTGGCCTTGCAGCAGATGCTGGTCAGCTATCCGGAAATAGATTTCCGACAAGTAATAGACGTTAACTCTAAACAAGCCTTTTTGGTGGCTCTGAACAGTTCAAAGCAACCGCTGCTGGTCGCCAACCTTCATCCCCTACAGGAGGATCGCTCATTCCCACTGAAACCGCAACTTGACCGCGATACAGTCAGCGCTTACATCGACTCACGTTCACTCTGGCTTCTTCCGGGAAATTGACCATGCTACGGTTCACCCTCCTCATACTCATCGTGTTCACCAGTCTTGGGCTCTATGCATATAAAAATCCGCGGACTGTTTACAGAATTCACGATTACTTCACACTCAAACAGGCGGATATCCTCAATCAGGAAACGCTCATCAGCCTCACATATGCTCTTGACCAGCAAAACTGGACAGAATTTTCGCTGCCACAGGCGACCAACAGGATCAGGACCATCACCAATTGTGTAATGCCTGCAAATTACCCTTTTACAGATGAACCACTACAGTACAGTCTGATCTATGAAATTTACGATGCCGACTCAGAGCGGGTGATAAGTCAGGGCACATATTATTTCAACACGACAATGACGCTCTATCAGCAAACCCCGGAACAGGAACCACAACCTGCAGCTTTCTTCCGGGAATCGGGGGAATTGCCAACCGACGGCAGAATCATGCTGCTCGATCTTGCAGAACTGGCAGGTCAGTCCGGGGATAGACGTATCAGGTTCAAAATCGGCTCACGATCTCCGGCTGTATCAACCATCATTATCCGGGTCTACGTCCGACAACAGATGATTGGCCGGAAAGATCCTCTTCTATGGAACCGCCTGCATACCAGCAAAAAAGAAAAGTTAGCAAAAGGTAATATCTACCCACAGGATCTGCTGACCCAAAATGAAATAACCAGCCTGCTGGATAATCAATGGATACCAATTGGTCCACGGGGAATCCCCGATCGCGATTTCAAGATACAACGCATGTATATACGCCGTGATATCAGTGACAAGTCTACCGAAAGCGGATCTCTGTTGAGCGGGCTTATCATCACTCCAGGTTTCCCGCTCACCTTCGCTATACCGGAAGAAGGCAAAAACCTGCAACTTCAGTTTACGCCTCCGGAAGATCAACAATCCGCGAAAGGAAATATTATCGTGCGCTGGTATGGCCAGAAAGTACATGAAAACCAGAACTGGACTATTCCCTGGCAGGGCAGTACTGAAACATTCAGCCACAATTTTGCCGGCGGTATAGTTGAAATAGAAGCGGAAATCCCCGTACACGTCACACTGCAAGATCATAATCAGGAAGGACAGGAAATAACTCCCGAATTTATCTTCAGTAAAATGTATCTCAGCAGTCCCGCTACCGGACTTTCGTATACTATCCGGCATATAGACTCGCATCCTACACCTGTAAGGATCAACGTCCGCAGTTTTATTCCTGAAGACGGGCAACAACGTGAAATTGAACTGCACTGCACGCTGACCGATAGCACGGGTCAGCCCCTTCAGGAAAAAATCCTCAGTTTTACCACCATCCCGTCACGTTATGATACACTTACGGATAGTGAAATTGAGGCTCGGATTTCAGATCCGGTCTACTTCTATTTTCAACTACCGGCCGAGGTGTCCGGACTGCACATTACCAGTAAAGAGTCGCTGCTGATCGCAGTTGCCAACAGACCCGCGGCCTATACGCAGGAAATGATGGTTCCGGAAGAGTATTTCCGCACGTCTTTTGATAAGGGGAACCTGCCCAGCTGGTTTACATTCCCACCCCATGTAACCGATCTGCAGTCAGCCCCTGAAACCTTGTTGATTCAGCTTCAACCCAGGCCGCCTGAACGCGAGGAAGACCTGTTATCGGGTACGTATTTCTGGGAAGCATTCAGGCCGGGTGGCCAGTGGCAGGGCAGTTATCTGCTCTTCCCGAAAGACCCGGCAAGCCCGTCCAGGACTGAATCACTGGCAACAACCTACCACGCGGTCAAAAGCAATACGACCATGCAGATAACTACGAAATCACCTGGAAATATTGATACTCTCAGACCAAATCTGATATTTATTCGAGAGAAGGATACCGTCACAAAGATACAGCTGCGAATCGATGGCAAGCCCTATTATAACGAATCAATAAAAGGTAACCGTGGCCTGGTCTCGTTGCCACCACTCACAGCAGGCAGTCACAGCCTGATACTGACAAGCACTGAAGACTGTACTTTTTTTATCAGTAATCTGCTGGAAGGAGATAATCCGCATACCCTGCGATTTGCCTACCGGCTCACACCACAGGGTATGCAATTTGATTATACCAAAGAGCGAGAAGAAGAGTTGCTCAGTTTCTTTTTTTATGCGCCTGACAATACGAAGGAACGCACACGAATCAGTGTGCAACTGCTCAATCCTGAAAAACAGCCTGGACCGTTCTCCGGATTTACCCAGGTTGAACGTATTTACGATATCCGCACCGGAGATAAACCGATGCTGCCGATTCTATACACCCGGTCTGGAAAAACTGATATCGGTCAGCGTTTCTTTTTCCCATTACGAGGAGATCTGCCGCAAAAAAAGTACACATTCCGTATTAAGCCGCAAGGGCAGACGGAAGGATTTATCCTCATGTACAGGGTCACGCCCGGTCAGTATGACTGGAGTAATTTTTTTCGGGAGGAAAACTAACCTATGGCTAAACGACTACCCTGCTCTCTCACACTCTCTTGTATTGTAGTATTGCTCTCCCTCTCATCAGGGCAATGTGCAATGAAACTTAAATCGATCTGGCAGGATGCACAACGGGGGGGCGAATATACTGTACCCTCCAGCCGGGATGTCAGCGAAGCCGAGGAGTTATTCACCCGCCTCCTGAACAGGGAAAGGCCTGAAACCCTTCTGGATGAATGGCTGAAGCTCGGTTTCATTCTGGAAAAAGTACTGTTTAAAGAAAAACGATATTGGGTACTGCATGAACGCCCCGACCAGAAACTCGGCCGCGGCCTCTACATCTTTTCGCCGGACAGTAACAGCAAGAGCCTGCTGATGGCCCCGCATGGCCAGAAAGATGTCGGCACTGGTTATATAACTTTCAGAATTTTTCAGGATAACGATTTCGCAGCTGCCGCCTTTAATACCGTTCCGCGTTATAGAGACGATACCGATGGCGTACGGCTGGAATATGATCTTGGCAAGCTGCCAAACAGCTATTTCGCAGCTCTCAGCAGAGCGTTTGCCACAACGTTTCCACATGGCAAGGTACTGCAGCTGCACGGCTTTGCGGTGGATAAAAGGAGCAGCTCCGAAGGAGCGGAAGCGGGCCTGATTCTGAGCGGGGGCACCGAAACAGTACGACAGGATATCCTTGTGCTGCAGGAATGCCTGCAGCAACTTTTTTCAGAAAAGGTACTTGTCTACCCCCGTGATGTCCGGGAGCTTGGCGGCACAACAAATATTACCGGAAAAATCCTCCGACATGCGGGCCATAACGGATTTGTGCATGTCGAGATGAACAGGGAAATCCGTGACAGGCTACGTAAAAACCGCTCACTGCGTCAACCATTTGGCAGCTGTCTGGAGAAAATACAGGATTGAAGAGAACCGGATACATATATAGTCTGCTGCTCATCCTGCTGACAACACTCTGCCTGTTACCAACACACGACAGTAAGGCTAATGAGCAAGTACAGATACTCCGGGCACCTGAATATCCAGGTTCTGATGCTCTACCATCCGGTTCCGGTCTGCTGCCGGCATACGAGGAGTTGAAAGACGCGCCTCATCTCTCCTACTGGGAACAGATCGACCCGCACAGTTTTCGCATACACACCAGCGGCAAACGGGGCGGCGGCTGGTTTTTCAACCGGGATACCATTACTCTTGAGCCAGGTGAAGAACTCACACTTGAACTTCGCGCTTATCAGGCACTGCGAATCAGCTCGCCTGACGTAAAAATTACACCACAGGATCTTGATGTATCTGTGTCAAACGGCTCAGGACTATTTGCCAGCCGTTCTCTGCATGGTTCCAGCAAAGACACAGCGCTCATTGTAGAACCGGACAGAGGGAGCAACACCCTGCTCTGCCGGATAGTTCGACCGCGCCATCTTGAAAAAAACATCAGATTACTACTCTCAACCAGCATAACAGAATCAGCAAAATCACCTGAAATAACTCGTAATCAGGTCGAAATCGGCGACAGGCAGGTTGTTATTGACGGAGATACTTCCGGCCGATCTATCATGGGGGTAATGGACGGTCTGAAGGAAAGCATTGCCGTCGTTGAGGGACCCTCTGCTATTGTAATTGAACATCATCTTCTCTATTTTGAGCATGATGTCGACCGCCGTGCTGAATACCGGATAGAAATGCAACTCCTTGATATGGATGGCAGATTACAGGAAAGCAGTCTGCTTGAATTTACCAGCCTGCCGGAACAAAACCAGATTCTCAGCCTGAACGGTAAAGGTATCACAGCAGGAAAACTTGAACGAACGCAACTGATAATACCCGCTGGACGATATACACTTCAATTCATACCTACCCGACCGCTTGTTGCCAGGCTGCTGCTGGAACAACACCCGGCATACCTGTTCAGTAAACTCAACAATCCCGGAGACCAT
>JBFHGS010000191.1:0-9956 GCA_041582995.1 Desulfopila sp.
AGACACCTCCAGTACAGTTAAAAATTCAACTCCTGGCGATAAAACGCTTGCCAATGCCACAATTTCCTAGCACTCTGCCCACTGTGTAATTAATACAGCTATCTGATTACCTCTGAATCTTACTGTGAACAGGTGAAAAGTCAGGCGTAAACTGCATTCGTTGCAGCCAACTCGACAAATCACAGCATTCACCTTAATAGTGATTGGTTGCAACATGAATCGTTGTGCACCTCTCACACCTAACACGTAACACCTCACCGGGCTTGCTGAGAAAGAAAGAGATAAAGACTTTACATCAAAAATCAGCAGCAAATGGATACTATAGATGACAGAAGTAAGTGAAAAAGAACTAAAAAAGGTTATCGCAGATTTCCTGGACATGGGACATGTAGAGAATATTATCGCAATGTTCCGTCGCTATCCTCAGTACTATCAGTGGACAGGGGACATACTTGATGACGAGCGTTTCAGTGTTCGAGTAGGAGTATCACTCCTGTTTGAGGAACTGAAAAAAGTACAGCCCGAGAAGCTTGAGACTGCAATCCCTTCGCTTGCCGGTCTCCTCACCTCTGCATCAGCTAATATTCGGGGTGAAGCGATCAGCGTCCTGAGTATTATAGGTACTGATGAAGCCCTGACCCATATTAAAAAAATGGCAACGGACCCAAGTCCGCAGGTGCAGGAACTGGTAGCACTCGTGCTCGAGGAGTTATCATGAGTCGTTTTCCATGGTGGTGTTCCGTGCTGCTTGCCATCCTGACATATTGCGGACTAAAATATGGTGCGCCGAAAATTGTTGCCGGAGACAACACACTTGCTGGTCTTCTACCACTCTTTGCACCACTGGCCGCAATGGGATTTCTGCTACTCGCCGGCAAGCAACTCTACGATACGGAACACCAAGAGCAGCACGATCCTGAAGCTGAAGACGCTTCACCCGAAGAAGATCACATCAATAGGGATATTCAATAAGGCCCTACCGGTATCGTTTCTTCCCGGGAATGGCATAAAACTTCTTTTTCTCATCAAACATCCTTTTATCGGCCAGTGCAATCACCTCTTCCGGTCCTTGCTCCGTTGAGCAAGCAGCTCCAAAGCTGATATGCACATGCTCTTCAGCGATATTACCGCTCATCTCATCCACACAGGGAACAATCAATGTTTCCATACCCATGCGAATACGTTTTACAAGCTCATCAGCATGGGCCAGTGTGGTTGAAGGACAGAGAATTACAACCTCATCTCCACCAAGCCGAAAGACAAGATCTGAGTTTCTAACAGCTTGGCTAAGCAGATTTCCACTGGATTTGATCATCATATCACCAGCCTGATGACCATAGGTGTCGTTAATTCTCTTTAAACCGTTTATGTCACCGAAAATTACTGAGAACGGTTTCTCCGGGCGGGCCTTGTCTTTCCACTCTTCAAGTATACTGTTAAAATAATTGCGGTTATAAAGGCCTGTAAGCTGGTCAGTATTGGAATAGCGCTCGAGCTCCAGCGCCTGGATACGGGAGCGGGTCATACCGCGGATTGTCTCAAGGAAAACCTCAAGAGTCCTGCGCTCATCCTCATCAAGACGTCTGCCTTTGACAAACAGCTTAAAACAATACACCGTCTGGCCCTGAATGGAGGTTGAACGAATACCGCCGCCAAACACCTGCCAGTCATCTCCCTCAATTGAAGAAAGCGTCTCCTCATCATTTTCGAGACTGACGCTGGCAAACCCGAGGACATACGGATGCACCTGCAGGAGAAAGGTGGTGTCCTTCTGCGAAACACCACGAAAGGCCATATACGGGATAATCTTAGGTCGCGGTCCTTCGACAAGCAAGCCGAAACCCCGATCAGGAAATATTGTTTCAAAGCGTTTCAATAAAAGATGAAAGATTTCATCAAGATCATCAAAACGGCTTACTTCAACTGAAATATCGAGTAAAGCTGAAAAGATCTCGTTCTGCTGATCTGCCTTTTCTTTAAGACTCACCATCGTCGTATGAGACGATTCTACAAATATTTTCAACACCTGCACTAACAACAGAGCAAGCATGGCTGTGTACTGAATATCCATTACCTGCTTAACTTCCACCAACCTGTCAGGATACAACAGATGAACAGCCCCGAAAGCTGCGGCTACTGAAAGTGGATATAGCCAGATAACACACTGCCAACGCGAAAAAACGCCATAGTAAATCACTATAAATACAAGAGTAACAGCCCAGTAAAGAGTGGTATCATTGAGCAATATAAACGTAAAGTATGCTGGCATGGTAAAAGCCAGCATCAATTCGAAATATATCTTGTGGCCAATTTTCCAGGCGTGTGTCGGGAAAAACGTCAGCGGCAGATACAGCGCAACGACCAGCATTCTCGCTATGAAATTTATCGTGTCAGCAGAATTATGATGCAGAGTAAAATAGAAAAGCAGATGAGTCAAAGCCGCTGCCCAGCCTATTAACCGCACCACAGGCGCATAGAGCTGATAGTTCCAGTCAAATATGGTTTTTTTCAGTTGTGCGGAAATCATCATCTCTTAAATCAGGCCTACAATTCGTGATCAACAGCAGCGAGTGTAGAGTAATACACTCTATTTCATGAACATGGTCAGAGATATTTACATCTCACTCCTTTCGTGGCAACAAAAAACGTCTTTGCCACTGTGTAGTGGTTCTTTTTCTGTACCACACTCATGAAAAAACCTTGCATAACAGTATCTCAGTTGCACATATTTTTCTGTTAGCATACTCTCTGAACCCGATGATCCATACCTGTCTGATGATGGCTGTTTCATTTTCCACCAGATTGAGTATATTCTGCAGTTTTGTAACGCCTGCCTGCCAAGTGAGCTGCAGGATGAACCATCTTCAAAACTACGCGGCAACAAAATGTTATCTTCGATAGAAAAAACCCTTCTGAAAGAACTCCTTGCATTAGCACCGGTTCCTGAACAAACGTTAAGTTACAATGAACTCATGGGGTTTATGTTCGGATTGGCCATAACTCCGGTGACTATTCCGGATGACGAATGGATGGTGGCTATTTTCGGAGATGATGATTCAGGAATTACTGCGGAAGACCAGGCCCGCTCGCTGAGTACAGTACTGAGTCAGGTTTACACCACATTCATGGTTAAAAAAAGTCGGGGAGAGCTGGATTTCCCTTACCAACTTGAAACTCTTGAGCAAAACGAACTCGAAGAAGTGCTCGAATGGGTTTCAGGTTTCGAGGAGGCGCTTGCACTTCGTCCGGAGTTCTGGGAACCTGCTGACGAAAGTGAGCTCGATACCAGAAATATCGAAGAACTCTTTTTCAGCATGATGGTCATTCAGGGCCTTGTTGATCCGCTCGAAGTAATGCCCTTTTTTGAAAAGCTGCCAGATGAATTAATGGCAGAAGCTTTTACGACTTTCAAAGCCAGTGAAGAGAATAAAGATCTTCAAATTCAGCTCTTTCTGCTATCAACTTTACCTCTTGCCGTACAGACCCTGCAGAAACATGCAAAAGAACTGGAACAGGATATTACCCAGAAAGAAAAATTTCGCTTTGTCTCAGCCGCACAGACTAAACGAGCATTTTCAACTACGGCGGAACCTGACACCAAAGAGAAGACGACTCGAAAAGCCACTATTATCAGAGTAGATTTCACCAATAAAACCAAGGTCACGTCCAAAGAGCCGAAAGCCCCCGTCTACCAGCTAAAAATTTCGCTTAAAGGTTCCAGGCCGCCTATCTGGCGCCGCATCCAGGTTCCCGGCTCAATAACATTAGCGGGGTTGCACGATATCATTCAGGTCAGTATGGGCTGGTTCGACTCACACCTGCATCAGTTCGACATCAAGAAAACCCTTTATGGACCCGTTACTGATGACGACTGGGCAATGGAACGAATCACTGATGAAGTCACATACACACTTCACTCACTGAGTCAGAAGATCCAGCCTCATTTTGAATATATCTATGATTTCGGCGATAACTGGCAGCATCGTATAACAGTGGAGAAAATTCTCTCACCTGAAGAAGGGAAACCCTATCCAGTTATTATTACGGGAAAACGTGCCTGTCCACCTGAGGATATCGGCGGCATATGGGGTTATCAGGAATTTCTCGAAGCGTATACCAATCCAGACCATGATGATCATGAAGCTATGGTGGAATGGGCGGGCACAGATTTTCTTCCCGACCTGTTCGACCTTGAAGATATCACCGAAATAAACGAAATCCTTAAAAATATGTTTAAGTAGAAAGTTCAATAGGTATATCTCCGAAAATACTGCGTCAGGGGGGCTGTCATTCCCCCTTTCTCATTCATGCTTTACGACACGCAACAGAAACAATGAGTATTGTAAATCCCGAACTGCAGCTCGCAGAAGACTTCGTGCAGCACACCTGCTGTAATATCTTCCTTACCGGTAAAGCCGGCACAGGCAAGACTACGTTTCTGCATAGCATCAAAAAGCAGACGCATAAACGGATGATTATTACCGCACCTACGGGTGTAGCTGCCATCAATGCAGGCGGAGTTACCCTGCATTCGTTCTTCCAGCTCCCCTTCGGTCCATATACTCCCGGTAGCGAACCGTTCTCACGACAAAACCAGCACAGGATCACCAAAGAAAAGAAAAACATCATCAACAGCCTCGATCTGCTGGTTATAGATGAAATAAGTATGGTACGTGCAGATCTACTTGATCTGGTAGACACAGTTCTCAGACGCTACCGCCGGTCCGACCTGCCTTTTGGCGGAGTACAGCTACTGATGATCGGCGATCTTCACCAGCTGTCACCAGTGGTGAAAGAGTCAGACTGGCAGATACTCAAGTCGCATTATGATTCTCCTTATTTTTTCAGTTCCACTGCTCTTCGCCAGACAGAAATGCTCCCCATCGAACTGAAACATATTTATCGTCAGTCCGACTCGACCTTTATTGAGCTGCTCAATTGTGTCCGCGACAATAAACTTGATCAGCAGACTCTGCAGCGGCTCAACAGCAGGCATATCCCTGGTTTCACACCGGCAGACGAAGAAGGCTACATCACCCTCTCCACCCACAACAACAGCGCGGACGCCATAAATATCGGCAAACTCCATGAAATCCAAGGTGTAAGTCGCAATTACAGCGCTGAGCTTGATGGCGATTTTCCTGAGCATACCTATCCTACTGCCGCCGCTCTGCAACTAAAGGTAGGCGCCCAGGTAATGTTTGTCCGAAACGACTCGTCACCCGAAAAACGCTATTTCAATGGCAAAATCGGTAAAATCACCCGCATGTCCGATAAAATGATTGAAGTGAGTTGTCCCGATGAATATGAAACCATCAATGTAGAGCGCGCTACCTGGGAAAACATTGAGTATACCGTTGATCCGGACACCACAGAAATTTCAGAAAAAACCATCGGAACATTTGCCCAGTTTCCATTGAAACTTGCCTGGGCTATAACTATTCACAAGAGTCAGGGCCTTACTTTTGACAAGGCAATCATCGATGCTCAGGCAGCATTCGCCCACGGCCAGGTGTATGTTGCGCTCAGTCGCTGCAGGACCTTTGAAGGCATGGTACTCAGCTCACCGCTTTCATCAAGTGCTATTAAGAGCGATCATACCGTCAACCGTTTTGTCAAAGATGCTGAACGTAACGTACCGACCAATGATAAACTTGCGCTCTCCAAAGTACGCTACCAGCAGCAGCTCTTAATGGAGTGCTTCAGCTTTGACAAGCTCCGGACCCAGGTCGGCCGTATGGTCTCGAACCTGATTCGTAACGAAGGTGTTATCCAGGTATTCGGGGCCGGAGATGTCGCTGATATCCAGAGAAAGACCCATGATGAAATTTGTAGTGTCGGAGAGAATTTCAGACGACAACTGCACGGTTTATTTACTGACACGGCACTACCGGCAGACGATCCTGCCGTAGGTGAGCGCCTTGACAAGGCTTCAGACTATTTTGCAGGAAAGTTCGAAACAATCCTGATGCCGACACTCTCACAGATCAACGTTGAAACAGATAACAAAGAGGTCGGCAAAAAAATCAACAACTCAATCAAATGGTTGCAGGAAGAGGCTGCCGTAAAGCTTGCCGCCGTTCTATCTGTCAGGGATGGCTTTTCTCCTGCTAAATATCTTCGAGCACTTTCCGCAGCCGAAATAGAGGCCGCCAAACCAAAAGCGAAGCCGGTTGCCGCCACCTATACTGAAGCAGATGTCGGCCATCCTGAGCTTTTTGAAATGCTCAAAGAATGGCGACGAAAGAAAGCATCCGAAAAATCCGTTCAGCTCTTTCAGATCATGCACCAGAAAACTATGGTTCAGATCGCTGTACATCTACCTGACACGCACTCTGCGTTGAAAGCGATCAAAGGTATCGGCAAAAAAATGGCTGAAAACTACGGTGACGAGTTGGTTGGTATTGTTGCTGGTTACCGGAAAAAGCACAATATCGCGAAAGTGGAATTGCCGGATATGCCACTTCTGCACATAGCAGCCGAGGCGAAAAAGACAGAGACGGTAAAAATCCCAAAAGCAGAGACCAAAAATGCCAGTCTCGAACTGTTCCGTAAAGGCAAAACAGTCTCCCAGATCGCAACCGAACGTGAATTGACCGTGAATACAGTTGAAAATCATCTGGCATATTTTGTCGGAAACGGCGAATTGAGCATCCATGCGTTGCTGACCGATGAGGCCATCACTGTCATTGGCAAGACTCTTGTGGACATGCCTGACGCACCTTTAAAAGAGATTAAGAACGCTCTCGACAATGCCTTCGGTTACGGAGAAATAAAATACGTTCTCGAACACCAGAAACACAGGAAATAGAAAAGCTGAGGACGAGAAAACTCTCCCGCCACTCAGCACCGACTGGCGAATCAGGGATTTTCGATAACACGTATTTCCCGACTCATGGTAGAAAGCGACTCCGCACCATTTTCGGTAACAATGACGTCATCTTCGATCCGAACACCATTACGGCCGGCAAGGTAAATGCCAGGTTCCACGGTATAGGCATTGCCCACAGCCAGCAACTGCTCATTTTCACCATGCATATACGGTTCCTCATGGCACTCCATACCAATGCCGTGACCGGTACGATGGTTGAAAAATCTGCCGTATCCTGCATCATCAATAACTTTTCTGGCAGCCCGATCCACTGCTGCACAAGGTACACCTGGAGCTCCGGCCTCACGCCCTGCCTGATTGGCAAGTTGCACTGTTTTATGAATTTTCTCGGCCTCTGCATCAATTCTGCCAACCGCAAAGGTTCTGGTCAGATCGGAAGCATAACCATTATAGCTCGCCCCCCAGTCAACGACAAGAAGATCACCTTCTTTGATTGACTTTGCAGACGGCCTCGCATGTGGGTTTGCACAATTAGCCCCTGAAGCCACTATAGGAGTAAACGGCAGTGACGCTTCCGAACCGTTACGTATCAGCTGCATAAAGAGCTCACTTGCTATCTCCTCTTCCGTCACACCGATCCTGGTGACAGCAAGAGTTGCTTCAAGTGCTTTCTCGGCAATTTCAACAGCTTTACGCATATTGGCAATTTCCACTTCATCCTTTTTAGATCTGAGTGCCGCAATAATGCCAGAGCCATCAACATACTCAGTGCTCGTAGCACGTTGCAGGTAATTGTATTCAAGCAACCTGAGTTGCCGTGGCTCAACTCCAATTGTTCCACCATCAAGCCCTAAACCTTCCAATGCTGCAGTAAACGTATCGGACCATATTTTGGGGTTATCACCATAAGCAAAAGCACGCACCCCGAATGTGAGATGATCAAGTTTTGCCTGCTCCAACTCCGGCAACACTATCGTCGGTTCATGACCTGGCACAAACACCATGACAACCGGCCGCTCCATCAGATGGAAATGCAGACCTGTCAGGTAGGTGAGGCTGGGGCCAGCATTAACAGCTACTGCGGCCAACCCCTGTTGCTCAATAAAGGTATACAATCCGGCCAATCGAGATTCAGACATATATGACTCCAAATAAAATGAGGAAAAAATGCATCAAGGATTATCCAGCACCAGTACCCGAGAGAGTGGTATCCTGTCCAGATTTTTTGCACAAAAGAAAAGAGGGATGACATAGTCGGCGCTTACCGGCTACGCATCCCTCTTTTCCCGGGGTGCAGCGATCAACAGTTAGTTGATCGGATACAGAAGGTTATCCACAACTATCAGAGATAACGCAGACTTGAAAGCGCCTAGGGGAGGAAGACATCCTGCAGAAGATGTGACGAACCATAATGTTCCTCACATTCTTCACGTAACTCTTACCGCAAAAGACAATCTTTACCCATCCCAGCTATCCGTGGACAATTCACTAAATTTCTATTTTTGCGCCAAGCTTCTCCACAAACTTTGCAAGCCATGCCGGATGCGCCGGCCAGGCAGGAGCTGTCACAAGATTACCCTGTACATGTGCGGCATTCATCTCAACCGCTATATATTTACCACCTGCAGCTTGTACTTCTGGGCCGCACGCAGGATACGCTGAACATTCACGACCGGCAAGAACTCCGGCAGCAGTCAGTAACTGTGCACCGTGACAGATGGCTGCCACAGGTTTTTCACTATTGGCAAAGGATTTTACGATGGCCAGGACATTCTCGTTCAAGCGAAGGTACTCAGGTGCACGACCACCGGGAATCACAAGCCCGACATAGTCGGCACTGTTGATTTCTGTAAAGTCAGCTGTAAGGGTGAAGTTATGGCCTCGCTTCTCGCTATAAGTCTGGTCTCCTTCGAAATCATGAATTGAAGTGCGGACAAAATCACCAGCTTTTTTATCAGGGCAGACAGCATCAACCTGATAACCAAGCATGGAAAGTGCTTGATAAGGCACCATCACTTCGTAATCTTCTACATAGTCACCAACCAGCATCAGAATCTTTTTAACGGACATATGGCTTCCCTCCCGGATTCCTCTCTATGTTACATACGTAACTCTTCTTAAAATCTAACACATTTCTTTGTTCGATATCAGGTGTGCACCATGCTCATCTGCAAATTAAATGCCACCGCCATAACAAAAACACCAAGCACCTGTTTTTATATGCTTAAAAGGCTATTTTCCGTAAAAAGTGAAGAACGGCTCATGTATGAAATTCGAACATGAATGGCCTGTATTCGGACATGTCCGACGATTAAACTCAGAATCTGCCTGAATCAGTCATGTGTTTTTTAAAGACTTTTAGTGATAATTATTTTAGATTTTTGATTCTTGAAACTACACATAAACCTTTAACTCAGGAGATCATAATGAAAAAGTACGTATGTGATGTTTGTGGTTATGAGTACGATCCAGCAGCAGGCGTTCCGGACCAGGGAATTGCACCGGGAACCGCCTTTGAGGATCTTCCGGATGACTTTACCTGTCCAGTGTGCGGAGTTGACAAAAGCCAGTTCAGCCCTGCCGACTGATTTTTCTGCCTGTATATGTCCCGGATTGCACTGCCCCTGCAAAAGCAGGGCTGTGCAATCTGCATACGACGTCTACCTGGCTAACGTAATTCGTCCATATCTATCCCGAATCTCCGTATCTTCTCATATAACGTTGATCTGGCAATCCCCAGCATTTCCGCACTCCGACGGATATTTCCACCGTTTTCTCCAAGCACATCGAGAATTGAAGAATACTCCTGATGTTTGAGTAATTGGGCTGAATTACCTGAAATGTGCGGCTGCTGCCGCTCGGTACGGTGCACCGGAGCAGGTTGTTTCGAGCCAGCATTAAACTGCAAGGTTACATCTCTGCTGAGATCTTCCATCGTGATAATATTATCCCGACAGACATGTACTGCCCGTTCCAGGGTATTTTCAAGCTCCCTGATATTGCCGGGCCAGCGATATCCGAGCAACGCCTTCTGTACCTCAGTATCGATAGCCGGCAATGTTCTGCCAATGGCCCTGCAAACCTTTTGAAGAAAATGATTCATCAGGAGAAGCACATCACCGGC
>JBFHGS010000192.1:0-9905 GCA_041582995.1 Desulfopila sp.
GTAATATTTCTTAGCAATTTCGGCACACAGCAAGGCACGAATGAAGGAGCATAGCAACGCTATGTAACTGAATGAGAAACGAAGTCAGTGTGACAAAAGGGCTGGAAATATGCGATAGATTAAGCTTTACAGAGCACTAGGCTGAAAGAACCAAACTGAAATAGAAAAAAAAGGCCGCATTCCATGAAATCTGGATGCGGCCTTTTTTTACTTGATGACGTTTTTGGGTTTTCGTCGTTTTAGAGCAGTGGCACTTGCTAAGCCGGAAAGTCCAACTCCGAATAGCAGCATGGTTGCAGGTTCAGGAACCGGTTCAGCACTATGAGATACAAGTATAACATCATTTGCACACCACGGGGCGTAAGCGATGGCGAAATTTTCACCCAGTTGAATGCTCACGCTACTGAAATCATACGTGATTGTGAAAGAACCATCCGGGTGACT
The DNA here is from genome assembly GCA_041582995.1 of Desulfopila sp. Lineage (GTDB taxonomy): Bacteria > Desulfobacterota > Desulfobulbia > Desulfobulbales > Desulfocapsaceae > Desulfopila. The sequence continues at coordinate 445 of JBFHGS010000192.1, forward strand.
GCCCGTGATACCTGCATCAAGCAAATTCAGGGAATCGGTGTCGATGCCGGTTGCGTGACCTTTTCGGCCACCTGACAGGTTGGTGGTGTAATTGTAATTTTCAGTAACGCTATATAGACCGTCACTTCCAGGTAATGTACCAGTGGTGTTGGCAACGTGATTCGTTGCTGCGTTTATACCTGAAAGTACGAAATAATCCCAACCTTCGATGTTTGAGTCAGTAGTGCCGTAATCGGTATTAATAAAGAGACTGTCGAATAACTGTCTTTCTGGGCTATCATGTAGGTTGATAATTACTTTTTCAAGCAGACCACTGTTGTCATTCCAGTTGACAGTAAGGCTGTATATTTTTGGGGTTCCGTATTCGTCTTTGGGGTAAATCGGAGCCCAGATGCTGGTGTAACTGTCAAAATGAATCGTGTTATCAACGAACTCCACAGATTGAGCTTTGGCATTAGTGTAACCGAAAAAACCTAAAAATATTGTAAGTGCTATTGCAGATATACTTTTTTTCATAATATATACTCCTGTGACCACTATTTCCTGATCTCAACTGCTTGCGATAGAATGCGTTTCGTACGTTCGAAATCATCTTCACATCATAGCTTAAATCTAACATCTATTTACAATCGTACAATAGTCAGCCTGACTATTTATGATAATCATTATTATTTAATATATCGGTAGGTAAAGTGTGCAACTTTAGTGCAGGCCTTTTTCATCAAAGGTAAAGTAGTAACAATATATCGAAGTATGTTCTTGGGGCGGAGACTACGCATGCCGGGTCACATCTGCCTTTTTTTCCGGAAAACCAATGCCTACAGGTTAGCACAGAATCATTATGTTGAACCACCGACAAGGGTTAAGAGATCAACTGCAAGATTATTTTCTAAATCCTGATATTCTGTGATATTTTGTAAATCATGATGATGACCGTACATATCGGGAGAGCAGGCATCGCTGACAAACCGTGCCTGCATATCGGGCATGGCTATTACAGTTGCAGGCAGGTGCGGTGGGGAGAGGTTTGTAGAAACAGATCCATGATATGTTTTTTGTAATGATATGTAATGGCGACATTACTCTGGAGAGTTGTTTTTTTGAATACTGATAGCTGATTAAGCAGTGGCGTTGAATGTCCAAACTTAAACCATCTGTTGACTTTCAGGTTAAAAAATCGATAGATACGAGAGGAGTAAAAAGTTCCGTAAAACGAATGTCTCACATCTTTCAGACAGGAGGACATGCATGACTCGCTTTACAGGATTGGATTATGCTCTTGGTGAAACAGTCAGTCATGGCATCATGCATGGATAATATACTTCCGTATATTCATGAAAGAAAACAGTTCGGTCAATCCATAGGTGAGTTTCAGCTTATTCAGGGTAAGGTTGCGGATATCTATTCGATCTGGAATGCCAGCAGATCTTACGTATATGCTGTTGCCCGCTCTGCTGAAAGAGGAGCGGAAATCAGAAAAGACGGGGCAAGTGTAATTCTGTACACAGCCGAACAGGCTACCCGGCTTGCTCTTGATACCATCCAGATATTTGGCGGTAATGGCTACACTAATGAACATCCTGCAGGACGATTGCTGCGGGATGCAAAACTGTATGAGATAGGTGCCGGCACAAGTGAGATTCGGCGCATGCTGATTGGTAGAGAGATTTTTCAGGAAACATGTTGAAGGCTGTCCGGTCGTATCAGGCCGGGAGGAATAAATTTTAACAGGTTATTTTGAGCGCAAATGACAATACTGAAATCCAACCTCAGAACAGATTCACCTGATTTTAGAGAAAATAGCCGGGCAATGCGGGGGTTGCTTACAGACCTGGAGGAAAAGGTTTCCTGTATTGCCAGAGGGGGAAGTGATGGTGCCAGAGACAAGCATGTGCAGCGCGGTAAACTGCTGGTGCGTGAACGTATTGCAGCGCTTCTCGATCATGGTTCGCCATTTCTTGAGCTTTCCCAGTTTGCTGCCTGGGGAATGTATGATGGAAATATCTCTGCCGCCGGCATAGTCACTGGTATAGGCAGGGTTTCCGGTCAGGAATGTATGGTTGTAGCTAATGACGCAACAGTAAAGGGTGGCACCTATTTCCCGATGACGGTGAAAAAACATCTGCGGGCGCAGGATATTGCACTCCAGAACCGGTTGCCATGTATTTACCTTGTTGATTCAGGTGGCGCTTATCTGCCGGAGCAGGATAAAGTTTTTCCCGACCGTGATCATTTTGGTCGGATTTTCTATAATCAGGCCATTATGTCTGCCAAAGGGTTGGCGCAGATAGCTGTGGTTATGGGCTCATGTACTGCTGGAGGTGCGTATATCCCGGCAATGGCAGATGAATCTGTAATTGTCCGGAATCAAGGGACGATTTTTCTTGGTGGTCCTCCGCTTGTGAAAGCTGCCACCGGCGAAATCATCAGTGCCGAGGATCTTGGCGGGGCTGATGTGCATTGTCGCGAATCTGGAGTGACTGATCATTACGCTGAAAATGATCACCATGCGCTGGTCCTGGCTCGAAAGATCATGGCCACGCTGAACCGTAAGAAACGTGTTGATATTCCGCTCCGTCCTCCGCAGGAACCTGCTTATGACCCGGCTGAACTCGCCGGGGTGGTACCCGCAAATCTTCGCACTCCGTATGATGTTCGGGAAGTATTGTGCAGGCTTATAGATAACAGCGATTTTGATGAGTTCAAGGCCTTGTTCGGCTCGACTCTCGTCTGCGGTTTCGCACATATTATGGGCTATCCTGTTGGTATTATAGCTAACAATGGCGTGCTTTTTTCTGAATCTGCCGAGAAAGGTTGTCACTTTATAGAACTGTGCTGCAGTCGGAGAATTCCCATTGTCTTTCTGCAGAATATCAGTGGCTTTATGGTAGGCGGCCGGTATGAGCGGGGTGGTATTGCCAAGCATGGGGCTAAAATGGTTATGGCCACAGCATGTGCCCGGGTTCCTAAGTTTACGGTGATTATCGGTGGCAGTTTCGGAGCCGGAAACTACGCAATGTGCGGTCGCGCGTATGATCCGCGTTTTGTCTGGAGCTGGCCTAACAGCAGGATCTCTGTGATGGGTGGTGAGCAGGCCGCCAACGTTCTGGCGGAAGTGCGGACTACTGATGATTCTTCGATGGATCCCGAAACATTCAAACAGAAAATACGTGAACAATACGATTATCAGGGGCACCCGTACTATGCCAGTGCCAGACTCTGGGATGATGGCATTATCCAGCCTGCAGACACCCGGCTGGTTCTGGGACTTTCGATTTCCGCCAGCCTGAATGCACCGGTCGAAAAAACACAGTTTGGCGTTTTCCGTATGTGAAACCGGAGCTGAACAACGAAAAAAAGAGAGGTATACTACGGGGATATGGTCGACATTCTAACTACACTTGATCCGCAAGGCATTGCTACTATCATGTTAAATCGCCCCGATCGGCATAACGCTTTCGATGATGTCCTTCTGCAGGAATTGCGGGCAAAGATCAGGGCATGTCGGGAAGACAATGACGTTAAAGTGGTTGTGCTTGCTGCAGAAGGTAAGAGTTTTTCTGCAGGAGCTGATCTGAATTGGATGCGGCGCATGGCGGGCTATTCAGAAGAGGAAAATTACCGGGATGCCCTGGCTATGGCAGAATTTTTTATTGAACTGGCAACATTGCCAAAGCCTGTTGTGGGATGTGTGCAGGGGCCTGCTCTGGGTGGTGGTGTAGGGTTGGTTGCGGCCTGCGATATCGTAGTTGCTGCTGAATCGGCATGGTTTTCCCTTTCCGAAGTTAAAATCGGCCTTATTCCTGCGGTAGTCTCACCTCACATCATCCGGGCAATTGGTGATCGTGCAACCCGACGTTATGCCCTGACTGGTGAAAGGTTCAGCGCTGCAGATGCATTACGACTTGGTCTGGTCGATACGGTTGTCGAGAAGCAGGATCTTGCAGACAGGGTTGATACAGTATGCAGGTCGTTGCTGGCTAATAGTCCTGCTGCAATGGCTGCAGTGAAAACAAAACTCTCGTTCAGCACTGCTGCGGATATGGAAGAGCAGGGAATATACACCGCGAAGTGCATTGCAGAAATCCGTGTGTCGAAGGAGGGGCAGGAAGGACTTGCCGCATTTCTCGAAAAACGTAAACCCTACTGGGTGAAAGAATAACATTATGTTTACGACAATTCTTATTGCTAACCGTGGTGAAATTGCCTGTCGTATTATCCGTACTGCCCGGGCCATGGGGATTCGGACTGTTGCTGTTTATTCTGAGGCGGATTGTCGGGCGCTTCATGTTACCATGGCGGATGAGGCGTATTGCATCGGTCCCGCACCGGCTGTTAAAAGCTATCTTATGCAGGAAAACATTCTACGGGCAGCCAGGGAGTCGGGGGCTGAAGCCATTCATCCCGGTTATGGTTTTCTTTCTGAAAACCCAGAGTTTGCCGCAGCCTGTGTCGCTGCCGGTCTGGTATTTATCGGCCCCCCTGCTGAAGTTATATCTGAAATGGGAATCAAAAGCCGGGCGAAAGAGATCATGAAGAACGAAGGTATTCCTGTTATTCCGGGATACTATGCTGACTCTCAGGATATGACGCAATTGCTGCAGGAGGTGGATAATATCGGTTATCCACTGCTTATAAAGGCGGATAGGGGTGGTGGCGGCAAGGGGATACGGCTCGTACAGTCCGGGGATGAACTTCATGATGCAATCGGGGCGGCTGGTCGGGAGGCCGCAAGTGCATTTGGACACGGTAGTCTGCTGCTGGAAAAGCATATTACCGGTGCCCGTCATATCGAAGTGCAGATATTCAGAGACAGTCTCGGCAATAGTGTACACCTCTATGAACGGGACTGTTCGCTGCAGCGGCGTCACCAGAAGATTCTTGAAGAAGCGCCGGCGGCTGGTATTTCACAGAAAATCCGTAATGATTTGTATGACACGGCAATACACGCCGCGAATACCATAGGGTATGTTGGAGCTGGTACCGTAGAATTTCTGGTAGATGATCACGGCGATTATTATTTTCTTGAAATCAATACCAGGCTGCAGGTTGAGCATCCGGTAACTGAGATGATTACCGGTCAGGATTTGGTTCGATGGCAGTTACTGGTGGCAGCAGGTGAACCTTTACCTTGCCGTCAGCATGAATTGTCATGTAACGGTCACGCCATAGAGGTGCGGATATATGCTGAAGATCCTGTAAGAAATTTCATGCCTTCATCAGGTGTCATACGACATCTTCAATTGCCTGAAGCGGCAGAACATCTGCGGGTAGACAGCGGGGTCCGGGAAGGGGATACCGTTACACCTTTTTATGATCCGATCCTGGCAAAGTTGATCGTTTACGGGCGGGATCGGCAGGAGGCTATTCAACATCTTCTTGAAGGGCTTCAAGGGTATAAACTTGCCGGGCTGGTTACCAATATCAATTTTCTCGGTAATCTTGCAACGGACGAGACGTTCAGGGCAGCACAGCATACATCACAATACGTTGATAACCATCTCGAAGCACTTACCGGCAGGCAGCAGCTATCAGGCAAGACTCTTTGCTGTGCGGCTCTCTATTATATGTTATCTCAGCAGCAGCTTCTCCTTGATAAGAGTTGCTGTACTGAAGATCCTTTCTCACCGTGGGATACCAATAACGGCTTCAGGCTCAATGAAACCGCCAGCTACGAAGTGATATTTCATCATGATAAAATCGTACACAGGGTGAGTGTCTCCTCTGAAAATAGGGTTTACCGGCTGGCTATAGAGTCGGAAATCATCAGAGCGGAAGATGTGAACTGGCAGCAGGGTAAGCTCTGCTGCAGAATAAATGAACGAATGGAAACGGTAGAAATTATTCACCATGCAGATAATCTGACCGTTTTTCATGGGAGGCATACCGTAATTTTAGAATTACCGGATATCAGTCATGAAGCATCAGCCGGACATGGTGCGGATAGTTCTTTACGTGCACCTATCCCGGGAAACGTTACTGAGGTATTTGTCACAGCGGGAGATGAAGTGAAAAAGGGTGATGCTCTGCTGGTACTGGAGGCGATGAAAATGGAATATGTGATCAAGGCTCCGGCAGACGGCAGGGTAACAGGCATATTATATCAGAAAGGCGATTCTGTTCAGGAAAGAGATCGTCTGGTGGAGTTCGAAGAACAGTTGGAGGAACACGATGCAGCTACCTGAGAGGGTCACCCTTGTCGAGGTTTCTCCGCGGGACGGCCTGCAAAACGAAACGGCGCAGGTGCCGGCTTCTGCGAAGATTGAATTTATTGATAAGCTCAGCCGGGCGGGTATGCCGGTGATAGAGATCACCAGTTGTGTCTCTGCCCGATGGGTTCCGCAACTGGGAGACCACAGCCAGGTGATCCGCGGTATACAGAGAATTACCGGCGTGCGTTATCCTGTGCTGGTGCCGAACCTGCGTGGACTGGAGGATGCCGTCGCGGCAGGGGCCACTGAGGTGAGTGTTATCGCTTCGGCATCAGAGAGTTTTTCTGAAAAGAACAGTAATTGCTCAATTGAACAGGGACTGGTGCGGTGCGGACAGATTCTTGAAAAGGCCAACCATTACAATCTGCGGGTGCGCGGTTATGTGTCCTGCACTCTGGGGTGTCCCTATGAAGGAACTATTCCACTGGAGCAAGTCGTTCGGGTCTCCAAAAAGCTTTTTCAACTTGGTTGTCCGGAGATAGCCCTTTCCGATACTATCGGGGTTGGAACGCCATACCGGGTTCAGAATATGTTACGCGGCGTCTCTCAGAAGATTCCTGTTCAACACCTTGCAGTACATTTTCATGATACCTATGGGCAGGCACTTGCCAATATTCTGGCAGCTCTTGAAGTCGGAATAAAGATGATTGACTGCTCAGTCGCCGGTCTCGGAGGCTGTCCGTACGCAAGCGGGGCGACAGGTAATGTCGCCAGTGAAGATCTGCTGTATATGTTGAATGGTCTTGGGATTACAACAGGTGTTGATCTGGAAAAACTTATTGAGGCTGGGGAGTATATCTGCAGAATTCTGGGGAAAGAGAGTAGATCCAAGGTTGCCCTTGCATATACCGGAATGTAGCTGTGTCATCTTCTCCCGCGCTCAATGAAGGTAGCGGGAGGAGATATGTTCAGTCTGCAGCAGGAGTTACTGACGTTCAGCAAGCTCATCAGGAGTAAAGCTGTAGACCTGTGTTCCATGGTGTTCAACGGCAAAGGAGGCACACACGCTTCCGAGTTTAGCACTTTCAAGAAGAGTTTTACCGGCAGCAAGACCGCTCAGTAAGGCTCCGCGATAGGCATCGCCGCATCCCGTCGGATCAACAACCTGTTTTGCTGTTGAAGGTGCAATTTTTGTTTCGGTGCCATTTGCAAACACTTGTGAGCCGTGCTCACCCAGAGTGATGATGGTGTTATCGGCAAGTGCCAGCAGCTCCTGCCGGGAGAGTGCTGTCTTGTTTAAGATCATATCAAACTCATAATCGTTGACGATAAGCAGGTAACTTCCGGTAATCGCATCGATTAAATCCTGTGGTTGCAGCACGGGTAAAGCCTGGCCCGGATCAAAGATATAGCGAATTCCCTTTTCTTTGCAGATTCGGGGGTAGTTGATCATGTCATCGAGGTTTCCGGGAGAAGCGATGAGAATGGTGTTTACCGGATCTATTTCATCAAAATTAAGGCCCGAAGTAAATTTCATTGCACCCGGATTGAAACCGGTAATCTGGTTATCCGCCTTATCTGTTGTGATATATGCACCGGCCGTAAACTCTTCCTCAATGACCTTCAAGCCTTCGGTAGAGAGTCCGTTTTTCTCCAGCCATTTGAAATATCTGCGATGGTCATGCCCGATAGTTGCAGTTATGTAAGGACTATTCCCCATCAATTTGAGGGCGTAGGCAATGTTACCTGCTGTGCCTCCGAAGTGTTCGGTAACACCTTCCACCTGAAAGCAGACATTTAATACATGAATTTTATCAGGCAGTATGTGGTCTGCAAAATATTCGGGAAAAGCCATGATCCTGTCGTAGGCCATGGAGCCGGAAACAATAATGTTCATATGAGTTCCTGTGGTAAGGGAAAATGTGATAATATTGGGTGACTCTTTCAATTTGCAGCGACCACTATAATTCGGGTCATCCAGTGTGGCAAAACCTTTTTTGCCAGAGGCAGGTTATGTATCCTGTGAGTAACTACCAGCTATTTTGAATTTGTGCTGGAATATAACCATCTGAAGAGTTCTGAAACCCAGCTTGATCAGGTGAGGAGTAACGCGGGAACTGCATTTGTCCAGGTTGGATATATGTAATTGTAACTGGGTTAAATTTAGTGATCAAAGCATGCCGCGTTATATTATTTTTAAACCTGACGCCTGATATCTCACTATTCTAGCTGAAAAAGAGGGGAGTCAGATAAAACTGTACAAGGTATCTATCTGATTATAAAAGTTAAGTATAAAGGCTTGTTTGATAGTCATAGACTATATGCTCTGTCCGGGGCGGCTGTTATCCTGTTCAGTATCCGGAAGCGTATACAGTCAGGATCAGCACAGATTATATAAAAAATTCGTTTGAAAACATTGCGATTGCTTCGGTAAGAAGATAGGCTTAGTAGAGTAATATTTAAATGGATTCTATTTACATGAACGTACCGGCTCTTCGGAGCCATATACATACCTTATACTTTACGTGTAAATAACTTGTTCAGGCGGAAGACAATGGAGAACGTTATGGTGTGGTTGGCATTGGCTGCGGTAGTTGTTGTTGCTGGCATTTCAGCAGTTCTGCTGCAGAAAAAGAGTGAAGAAATCAAAAAGCTATCTATCGAACTTGCAGCAGCGAGTCAGGAAAGAGATGAAAAGGCGAGTGCTTATGATGCACTGCAACGCGAATTTGATGAAAAAATGGATAGGGTGGTACAGTCCTCAATAGAGAAGATAGCTCATGCCGAAACTGCGAAAGAGGAAGCCATTCAAGCTGCTCAGGATAACTACGAAGCTGCCGCCGAAGTCCATGCTCTTCTAAAAGAAAAAGAAGCACTTATAAACAAGATGCAAAAGCAGTCAATCAGTTAACCTCTCCGGAATTACCTCGTATCCCGATATTTCTATGTAACTGATCTTTGTCATTACATAGAGACTCGGGATTGGTGTTTTGTCAGCAGGCCATATCTTTTTAGAGGCGTTGGAATGTAATGCCTTAATCTCGTAGTTCTTTTTGTTTTAATCGCAAAGTATCAAAAATAATGAACAATAACATCGTCATTTTTCTCCACTGAATCAACGTTTTCACTTCACTGATTGCAAAAAACTTAGTACTACCATGTAGTATACGATTGTGTGCTGCTGAAGGTTGTGCGGTTGTCCGAGGACGTGCTGTGGCGCATATTTGCGGAATCAGGGATGAGAATCCGGGGAAACCCGGTTTCTGTTGCTTGTGAGAAGTGCTGTTTGTATGGAAATTAAAGACAGTA
>JBFHGS010000193.1:0-9803 GCA_041582995.1 Desulfopila sp.
TATCCGTTGCCCTCTACCTGCAGTAGCTCCCTGGAGTGGTTTGGCTTGGAAAAGATTTGGTATCCTGCATCATAGCATAGAAAAATCTGGTACAGTAAACATCATTTTGCCAAAAACGGCTGAAAGGTAATGTACTATCATGTATATAGTGGACCCAATATTTCAGACACCGGTTAAACTTGCACGCAACCAAAAGGAATTGCATTGATGAGCCATGCAAAAAATAGAAAGACCCACTCAGCCAGTCTTAATACACAGAAACTGGATTGACCAGCAGGTGGAAGATTACTTGCCCGCCAATGCTTGCTGCCAGGAATCTCTCGTTCCACGCTTTACGTATCGAAAAAGACTCAGAAGCCTGATGAAACCGATTTACATCTGGGCAGTTTGATTGACAAAGAATACACCGGGCACCCGTTCTATGGAGGTCGCCGGATGGCAGTGATTCTTAAAAATATGGGGGGGTATACTATTAAACGGAAGCGAGACCAGCGCCTTATTCGCATGATGGGCTTGGTTGGCCGGAATAGCGGCAGGATCTAAAACCACTCGTCCGCACCTTGCGGCTTAAGGTGTATCCTCATATATATGTTGCGGTCTACTCTGGAAGATGACACAGAATTCTGGACACTACCAAATAAAATAACAGCAAGCTGTGACGTAACCCCGCGTCCACCATTTTAGAGAAGCACCACTTAACTACAACCTTGTAATCACCGATACAGGTTCTTTCCATAGCCACATGCCTGACACTATGGAGCAATATATTTCTTGCTATCTGTCATCATATTAGCATATAGGTATTATGCTAATATGATGATAGATAGTCAAAAGCTACTTCAGTCATTCATAAGTAAATTTCATCCTCTTGATAAAAGCAAAGTAATCCAGACATTCATTGTTTGGCTCCTCATTGTTTTGGGCACACTTTTGCACACTATTAGGCAGCTTTGAATACCAAACAGGTCTTGCTTACACTGACTTTCGCCTTACTCTGCATTTTACTCGCAGGGTGCGAGCAAAAACTCAAAAATCAGCCTTCCGCACACGAGGGTATAATCGACCTCACACGTTGGGATTTTGCGCGGGATGGTTCTGTCGAATTGTCCGGTGAATGGGAGTTTTACCGGCAAACGCTCATCTCGCCATCGGATCTCACCAGTCCAGACGGGCTGAAACACCTGGAGTTCTTTTCAGTACCTGATTTCTGGGCCAACCATCAATCAAACCACACACAGATTCCCGCTCATACTTTCGCAACCTATCGCCTGCTGATTGAAATACAAACCACACAAACTCCATTAATTCTACTCAACTATGGTGTGATGGCAGCCCATAGTCTTTGGGTAAACGGCAAACTGCGTCGAAAAGACGGCCAGGTGTCAGACGATGCAGGAACAGTCATTCCCGGTCAATTGCTGCCCGCACCAATTCACCTATCTGATTCAGATTTTATAGGGGGTTCAATTGAGCTGGTCGTACAGGGTGTAGGTTCTAAATATTGGATTGGTGGCATGGCCCAGCCATTCAAGTTAGGCTTGGAGAGCCAAATCATACGACCACTGGAACACCAGCGATGTTTTGTTGTTTTCTTCAGCAGCCTTTTACTCTTCATGGGTTGTTTTCACCTGGTTCTGTTTTTTTCACGTCGCCAGGATAGCTCAACTCTGTTCTTCAGTCTTTTTTGTTTAACATGGGTCGTTACCATTGTTGCTGGAGCGGCTGACCGATGGCTGATGTTCTTTATATTTCCATTCTTTTCCTTATACACAGCAGACCACATCGAAACCATCGGGTATTATTTCACTGTACCTCTGCTGATCTTTTTCCTACAGGCTCTCTTTCCTGATGAGACTCCAAAATGGCTGGCCAAGACCCATCTGGTCCTTGCTATTATTTTAACGCCATTAACTTTCACCTCTCAACCATTAAACGGCCTATCCTTGACCATCTCCCATATTGTAACAGGTTTTGCAATATGTTCTGTTTTTGTCATTCTCGTTAAGGCGCTGCGTCTACGAAGACATTCCTCTACTCTTCTGGCTACTGGTGGAATTACTTTAGCCGTTTGCGGAACTCGTGATGTACTTACTCAACTTGGGATTATAAAAACTGTATATTTGACACCATTCGGCCTGCTGATCTTTGTCAGTTGCCAGGCCTGCGCAATCGCGCTTCGCTTTTCTAAAACGTTTGCCAAAACAGAAGCACTGTCTCTTGAACTGCGCCATAAAAACACCAGACTATCAAGGCTTGATGCATTAAAAGACGAATTTCTTGCCAATATTTCCCATGAACTCCGTACTCCACTTTCAGGAATCATCGGTATCGCCGAATCCATGCGGGCAGGAGCGACAGGTAGCCTGCCCTCTTCGGCCATACGAAATCTCGATCTAGTGGTGGCCAGTGGCAGAAGACTCGCCAACCTGGTTAACGATATCCTTGACTTCTCCCGTCTCAAAAACAAGGATCTCTCCCTTCACCTTAAACCAGTGGACCTGAGAAATCTTGTTGAAACAGTATGTACCGTTTTGCATCCTCTGGCCTCTGGCAAGGGCATTGCCCTTGTCAATACCCTGGATGGTTCACTGCCACTCGTTCGGGCAGATGAAGATCGGCTGCAACAGATCTTTTTTAATCTTATTGGTAACGGTATCAAGTTCACACCTGCAGGCAGCCTGACGATAACTGCCGAGCCAAACGACCAGCTTTTACAGGTGGCAATAACCGACACAGGTATAGGCATAGCTCAGGATAAACTGGCAGACATATTCCTCTCTTTTGAACAGGTGGATTCCACCGAAACCAGAAACTTTGGTGGAACAGGTCTGGGGCTATCTATTACCAAAGATCTCGTGGAGCTCCACCACGGGACGCTGGATGTTCAATCGGAAATTGGCAAGGGCACGACCTTTTTCCTCAACATCCCTATAGAAAAGCAGGGAGCAAGGGGAGAAAGCCTCTTGCCAGACATAATCAGATATCAGCCTCTAACTCTATCTGCAACTGATGATTCAATTGAGCCAATGCCTTGCAGGGAAATGCCTCCCATCTTACCACACGCCCCAACAATTCTCGCAGTCGACGATGAACCTGTGAACCTCCAGGTAGCTGTCAACCAGTTGGGCTTTGCAGGTTTTAAGGTTCTGACCGCTGTCAATGGTGCTGACGCCCTGGATCTCTGCCAGGAAAATCTGCCGGATCTTATCCTTCTCGACATTATGATGCCCGGAATTTCCGGCTTTCAAGTGTGTCAAGAGTTACGCCAGACACATTCGGCCTCCATCCTGCCAATCATTATAGTGACAGCCCGAAACCGCACCACAGATCTGGTTGCAGGCTTTGCATCCGGCGCCAACGACTACCTGACAAAACCGTTCACGAGTGATGAACTCCTTGTCCGTGTCCGCTCTCTTTTGCAACTCAAAGAGTCCTATCAAGCACTGGCAGAAAACAGACGCCTCAAAAGGGAACTTCAATTGCGGCAGGAAACAGAACTTGAGCTACGACTTACACAGCGTCGCCTATCTATTCTTCTCGACACCAACGATGATGCTCTTTTGGCCATCAACGAAAGTGAAGAAATCTGCTTTTGCAACAAGGCCTGCTCTGAGGTATTAGGTTATGATAACAACATCTTGCTGGGTAAGCCGCTGAGGGACATTCTTACAGACCAGGCCCTGTGTCTGCTTCAAGACCTTAGTGTTCAAGGCTCTGATGGTACAGACAGCTCATCTGTTTCTTACCATGACATCGAAATCAAGATGGCAAATGGCGCATATACAAAAGTGAAGACAGAGCGTACCCAGCTTTCAATAGAGGAGGACAGTTTCCATATTTTCATCTTCCATCAAATGGCGGGTGAAGCGAATAATGCCGGCGAGCTAAGTTTTTCGAATAACGGAAATAATATTTTATGCCTGATCAAGGAATTAAACCACAACCAGATACGACTCCGGGGGCTTGAAGAATCCCTGCAAACAATCCTTCCCGTCAACGGCAACAAACCAACACTAATTTTGAATGAAATCAGCGCTATAGATACCGCTTTAGTAAGAATGGGCACTATGCTACAAGATCCGCAAACAGCCGAGGGAAGGCGTCAATTGGCAGTAACAGCGATGAACCGTGCCATAGAGTATTGGACTGAAACGACCGGCCACAACAAGTTTGACCTTGCGCGTGAGTCAGGTCTTTGGAAGGTCTACACTAATCAGGATGGATGGGAACGGGCTCAAACCCTTGATAAATATCTCAATATTTCTACCCTTCCTTATCGTCCTCGCTGGAAACTCATCATGGCCACTTGTGACTTCGTCCTGGCCTCTTCTATAATCCCCTCCACCCTCAGATGCCATTTAGAGGGAGACCTGAGTCAGATGAGAGCAGTTTCGACCAAGTAATGTGGAATGAATCAAATCTGCCCTCTTATGACAGACACTAACCGCCTTATCAGTAGCGTTACACTCTTCATGCTACGTTTGCTGTTCGTTTTATCGTTTCTTACCACCGTCAAGTAACCTACTGACTCAAGGGTGAACGTAACTGATTGAAATATTTTCCAGGAGCAAGGTACTAACTCTCCATAATAGAAAAATCGTAGACGAGTTTAGTTTGTGCGTGAAGAAGGCCGATCTACACCAAATCATTTTCTATGAAATTACGAACACATATAAGTTTTTAACAATCTTTAACAATTTGTTTCGTTGTACACCTTAACCTCATTCGTTAACCATGAAGACAACAGGCGTAACCATACGCAACACAATCTCCATAGCAAACATGACACTGAGGAAAACATGAAATGAAGAACACCGCTTTGGTTTTGAATATCACGATCTGTCGGCGCTAGAGAAACGAGACCAGCAAAAACGTTATAATTTGTATTTCACATTTCAATTTTCAACCAAAAGAAATCTGATTCACAAATAGAATGGGGCTGCCCCTAACACACCTCTTCCCTCCAGGTAAAAATGCATCCACATTCCTCCTCTGAATTAGATATTGTTAAGATTAATTGCCCTTCCACGGATGCCCTCTTCCCGCGGAAACGACTTTTCAAAATCCTGGACGAGAATACTTCTGTGGCTGCTACCTGGATTACAGCTCCTGCAGGCTCAGGCAAAACTTCGTTGGTTGCAAGCTATCTCGCTTCCCGTAAAGCGAACTTTATCTGGTATCAATGTGATTCTGGTGACAGAGATCTGGCGTCATTTTTTTATTACCTTGGGCTTGCTACCAAAAAGGGTATTCCCGCAGGCTCTTCTCAACTCCCGTTATTGACACATGAATATCAACACGATATCCAAAATTTTTCACGCAACTACTTTGAAAATCTGTACCGCCTGCTACAACCTGGTTCATTTATAATTTTTGATAATTTTCAGGAAATTGCGAATGAATCAAAACTTTCCGATCTATTAGCAAATGCTACGCACAATGTCCCTGAAAACACGCATATCATTTTTATAAGTAGAAATGGACCGCCGCAATCCATGGCTCGCCTGCGATTGCACAATCAACTCCTTCAACTTGAAGGAGTTGAAATGCGTTTAACACGACAGGAAACCGGAAGGCTTGCAGCAAATTATGTTCATGGTGAACTCTCGTCTCAGGTGCTGGACACCCTCTATGCCCGCTCTCAAGGCTGGATGGCTGGAGTAATCCTCATGCTCAATCAGAAGAATGGGCAGACTGGATCATTCGATATTTTCCATAATGATACGCAAGAGATTCTATTTGACTATTTTGCTGGAGAAGTCTTTGAGTCAGAACCGCTTAAAGTTCAGAAATTCCTGCTCACAACCGCTTTTTTACACGATTTTACAGAAGATATGGCGAAAGAGATCAGCGGAGCTGATAGCACAGAGAATATCTTGCGAAGACTGTTGCTGAAAAATTACTTTATTACCAAGCATACCAGGGGAACATTTCAATATCATCCGCTCTTTCATGAATTTTTACTCAACAGGGCAGAGGCAGTACTTGATACAGATATTTTCGGTACTCTTCTACGAAAAAGTGCCCGACTTCTTTATACAAATGGAAAAATAGAAGAAGCAGCGACGCTATTTGCCAGGGTTAAGGATTATCCCACTTTAATCAGAATAATCTGTAAAAAAGCACCAATATATATGCAGAGGGGGCAGGCAAAAACGATTCAAAGCTGGATTGATGAGATCCCAAAAAAGTTACAGATTGAAAACCCATGGGTCCTCTATTGGGCCGGAATGTGCCTGTTACCGTATGACCTTTCCCTTGCCAAATCGCACTTTGAGCAAGCATTTGAAGAACAGAAAAAACATGAAGATCTCAACGGTCAGTTTGCATCATGGTGCGGTATAGCAGACTCCATACTTCATGCACTTGAGGACTTGACTGAACTCGATCATTGGATAGCCATCCTCGACGAACTTTTATCGAAGAGTAAAAACACTCCACCCACACACCTGAAACATCATATTGCTGCAGCAATGTTCATGAGCCTGGTCTTCAGGCAACCAGATCACCCTGAATTTGCGTCCTGGAAAGCAAAGGCAATGGAAGTGCTCACCGAAGAGCGGAACATATCACTCCGCATGTTTACAAGTTTCTTCCTGCTGTCGCATAGCTATTGGACCGGAGACCTGGGTGTGGCAAGCAAGATTCTTCAAGAGATTAAAGCCATAGCTGAATCTCAAGATGCTCAGCCTCTAGCAAGGATTATGGGGCAGTTTGCAGTTTCCTGGCACGGTAGAATGGAGGGGGACTATAAAGCAACACAGACTGCGGTCGATGACGGTCTTCAACTCTCAGCACAGACTGGGATAGTTATATGGAATCTTACACTCAAAATGCAGGGTGCGATAAGTTCTCTCAGTGAAGGCAACGCAGACGAAGCTGATATATGGCTCGATGAGTTTGCTGCAAATCTCAGCCAATGCCGTAGATTTGATATTTTCTACTATTACCATGAGCGTGCCTGGCAGGCGCTCATTCGAGGCAAGGTTCAGGAAGCTTACGCCTATCAGCAAAGTGCAGTCATAAATATACATAAAACCGGTGCCAAACCGATTTTTGGCATAGCCCATTTTGGTATGTCGCAGGTATGTCACGAAATTGGTAAATTTAAAGAGCGAGATTATCATCTGGCAGAATCCCGTCGTTATAGCGAGCGCTGTAACAGTAGACTTTACCTCTTCGTTGCCGGCTTAGGGGAGGCACAATATAGCATAGATAACGGTGATACTGGCTGTGCAATAGAGCTGCTCAAGCAGACAATGGCGATAGGCCGCGTAGAGGGATACTATAATTTTAGTTTTTGGCGCACCTCATTCATTACACCGCTAATTGTATTCTGCCTCAAACACGATATTGAAGTGGAGTATGCGCAAAAATTAATCCGAAAGAGAAACTTAACTCCCACCAACCCACCTGTTGAACTCGAGAATTGGCCATGGATGCTGCGTATTTACACTTTTGGGCGGTTTTCTATCATAAAAGATGGAGTGCCTTTAAAATTTGGTAAAAAATCCTCAATCAAAATTCTGGAACTACTTAAAGCAATACTTGCATTTGGTGGACGAGATGTGAGTGAAAGTCGTCTGAGTGGAGTGCTTTGGCCGGATTCGGATGGCGATGCAGCACATCAGGCCCTTGCATCGACCCTCTTCAGGTTGAGAAAATGGCTGGGTGTGCAAAATGCCATTATACGCTCAGAAGGGCTGATCAGTATTAACCCGTATATCTGCTGGGTTGATGCATGGTGTATTGAACGACTTTTTGGCAAAACAGTTCAATCTGATGTAGCGGACAACACCCTGTACAGCAAAGCAGCCCAAATGTACTCAGGTCACTTCCTGGCACAAGACACTGACAAGCCATGGGCAACCATCATGCGCGAGAGGTTGCGGTCTAAAATGGCACGTACCATTTCAACCGTTGCAACACACCAGCTTGAGAGTAATAAACACCATGAGAGTATTGCCTGCTATCGTAGAGGAATAGAACTTGACCCTCTTGCTGAAGAATTCTATCAGGGATTGCTGAAAAACTACTCAGCACGAGGTGAAACAGTCAAAGCGTTGAAGGTTTACGATGAACTCAAAGTGATACTTCTCGCTGACTTAAATATTGAACCATCACAGGTTACACAGGCCTTGTATAAACAATTATTCAAAATCAAAAACTGATTTGTTCTTGAATGTACCGTTCTATCTACATCTCTCCTTGCCATATTTTTTTCTGATTAATCTGTAATAAAAAGCTGATCTGTACCCTATCTGTAATCGGCCTCATGTTATTTTTTATCTACAAGGAGACAGCATGTCTTTAGAAACCTATGTAGTTCGAATTTATAGACGTAATGGCGACAACGTTGAGCGAATAGTTGGTGTCGTCGAGAATGTTGAAACTGGAGAAACATGGAAGTTCGTTTCAGTGCAGGAATTAGTTTCTATTTTTGGTCATAAAAACTGGAAGGATGAGGTGAAAGGGCAAGGGAAATCTGATGCTGATAGGTAGAAAATGAAAAGGGAAATTTAAGGTATTATCGCCCTCTCCAAGCTTGCCAAGCTAGTGCAAATAGGAGGTGAGTAAGGAATGTAGGAGTTACAGCACCATGGGAGATAACGGACAGGAGTGGCTTACGTTAGTGCCATTCTACTCTGACCCCTTTTATTTCCTGAAAATCGAGCAAACTGACACCAGTTTGAAAATGTATATCGCTTCGTTTAGTCATGTCATACCTCCTGAATTGGTTTCCCAAAGTATGACATAACAGGGGTATCATATAGTGACTACCCTACAATATTTTTACACAAGCCAAATCTTTTGGGTTTCAATTAGTTCCGTGTGATTCGTGATGTTTTGTTATTTAGAAGATAACGATATCAAAACTATTTTTCAGGCCTGATTATTGGTCAGTCGGAACTGAGCAGTCAAATTCTTTAAACCAAGCATTCCCCATATGAAGATATATGGGAATAATTTCTCAATCCAGTTGATTTGGATAGAAAACACCTAAAAAATTGACAATATTATTTTTTATAAAAGGAGGGAATATGATCAGAGCAGGACCAACACAATCAAGACTGTAATTAGTAATCATAAAATATTGTTCGTAACTGTTTTTCTACACCATTAATATTCAAAGGGAAGGATGAAATGGAATTTAAACAATATACACCGTACCAATTTATTAATAAAAACAGTGAACAAGTATTGGCAGTCGCCGCCGCAGGAATGTCTAATGGAACCAACATAATACAGTGGGGTAACAATAAAGGAAAAGAGCAATCGTTTATGTTTTTTAAAGCTGAAGATGACTATTTCTATATAGTAGCTCTTCATTCTTTGAAGGTTGTTGCGGTTGAAGGCAGTAGCCATAAGGAAGGAGCAAACATAGTGCAATGGGAAAAGGCCGATATAAGTGATCAAAGATGGGAGATTTTACCATATGGGGATTATTTTAAATTCAAAAATAAAAATTCAGGACAAGTCATAGCTGTGGGAAGCAGTAGCCAATTGGCTGGCGCTAATGTATTGCAATGGCCTGATATTTCAAACGCTGATCAGGAGTGGAAGATTGTTGAATTTTAATAGTAAGTCAACCGAAATGGTAAGGTTATTCTTTTCCAAATTCCAGCTGCGAAGCATGTCAATAAATAAGTACCAGACCAGAGTGCTAGTGTCATGTCACGCAATAAGTGTTGGATAAAGACGTTTCAGTTTTATTCGGGCATCTTCTGCAGTGAACTGCCAGTTAACCCTAGCCTGCATCCCGTTCCTTTTTAATTCCCATGCCTTGACCTCACTACGCATGA
>JBFHGS010000194.1:0-9662 GCA_041582995.1 Desulfopila sp.
AAAGATACCGACACAACATGGTAATCCCGACAAAGAACGCAGATCTAATAATTTGTATTGGCGCGTACCTTAAAGATAGAAAAGTAATCTGTCAACAGGCGCAACATAATATAACACAAGCTTTCTTTATTCTTACACATTGTCTATTTCGGGCTGCCAGCCTGACAACTCGAAGGAGACGAACGTAAATATCGAAGATATATGGAAAATACACCTTTCCATTCGAAAATCACAGATCTGCGTTACATGAAAAAATGCGAAATAATGAAAGCATTCAGTATTTTAATGTCATCGAAAGAACTCATATAATTGTCAACCACCTTTTCGCGGATCAAATGCCTCCCGCAGTGCTTCTCCAATAAAAATCAACAAAACAAGCGTACCTACCAGTACTGAAAACGCGGAAAGAGAAAGCCACCAGGCATCAATATTGGCTTTTCCCTGCGAGAGCAACTCTCCCAGACTTGGTGTTGATGGGGGGACACCAAGACCAAGAAAATCAAGACTTGTCAATGCAAGAATAGAGGCCGACACCCTGAAAGGCAAAAATGTAATAACCGGAGTCATGCCGTTAGGTAACAGGTGCCGATACATTATAGTTATATTGCCAACTCCCAGAGCTTTTGCCGCCATCACATATGCCATATTTCGTCCTTTCAGGAACTCTGCCCTGACATAGTCTGATAATCCCATCCAGCTAAACAGAGACAGTAACACAAGAAGTAATACGATACTTGGCTGAAAAATAGAAGAAAATATGATCAGCAGGTAGAGTTCGGGCATAGCACCCCATACCTCTATAAAACGCTGAAAGAAGAGATCGGTCCTGCCACCGAAATACCCCTGCACCGCACCGGCCATTATTCCGAGAAGAGTACCTATAGCCGTCAGAACAAGACCGAACACAACACTCAGACGAAAACCATATAGCAACCTGGCAAGAACATCCCGGCCTCGATCATCGGTTCCCATCAGATTGTCTTTGCTCGGTGCAGAGGGAACCGGTCCGTCTATAGTGAGATTAATTGAGTCATAGCTATGTCTGTTCAAAGGAAAGAAGGCGCGTCCGCCATGCTCTTCCATGAGTTCCATAAAATACGGGTCGCGATAGTCTGTTTCCGTCTCGAAATCGCCACCGAAGGTCGTTTCAGAATATGTCATGAACAACGGAAAATATGGTTCTCCCTTAAAAATAACAAGATACGGTTTATCGTTACTCAGCACTTCAGCAAACAGACTGGTGACAAAAAGAGCAGTAAACAGTATCAGGCTATAATAGCCTCTCTTACTACGTCGAAATTTTCTCCACCGCCTCCAGCCGGGACTTTGACGCTGACCTGCACGAGACGTATCCTCAGGATTATTCATCATCCACATCCCCAAAACTGATCCGAGGATCAACCACCACATATGACAGGTCCGAAAGCAATCGCGACACCAGTCCTATCAACGTGAAGAAATACAGCGTACCAAGTACTACCGGATAGTCTCGATTCAGGACGGACTGGTAGGCAAGCAAACCCATTCCATCAAGTGAAAATATAGTCTCAATAAGTAAACTTCCGGTAAAAAAAGATGCAATAAAATAGCCGGGAAATCCGGTAATGATAGGGATAATTGCATTTCGGAAAACGTGCTTATACAGCACCTGCTGTTCACTTAAGCCTTTTGCTCTGGCAGTGAGCACATATTGCTTTCTCACCTCTTCAAGAAAGGAGTTCTTGGTTAGCATTGTCATAACTGCCAGACTGCCAACGGCACTTGCTGTTATAGGCAACACCATATGCCAGAGATAATCGAGAATTTTCATACCGAACCCCAGACTCGACCAGTTATCAGAGACCAACCCGCGCAATGGAAATATATTCCAAAAACTCCCCCCCCCAAAAAGAACAATCAGTGCAATTCCCAGAACGAAGCCCGGAATAGCATACCCTACCAGAATAGCAGTGGAAGTAACGACATCAAACCGGCTCCCATCCCGAACTGCTTTCGCAATACCAAGTGGAATACAAACACCGTATACTATAAGAAAACTCCAGAGCCCAAGAGACATGGATACCGGCATTCTTGAAATAACGAGCTCCACGACACCTTTTCGATAATAATATGATTCCCCGAAATCAAAAACGAGATAGTTTCTCATCATTGTCAGGAATCGCTCGGCTGGAGGTTTATCAAAACCATACAACCTTTTCAAAGCCTCGACCCGTTCACTATCAAGCCCGGAATCACCCCGATACATTGAGCTGCCGGTTTGCGAAACCTCACCTCCTGATGCATTATACCCCTCAATATCAGCGATCATTTTTTCAACAGGGCCGCCGGGGACAAACTGTGTAACCACGAAGGTGACCAGCATCACCCCAACAAGTGTCGGGATCATCAGCAGCAATCTTTTGAGAATATAATAGAGCATTACACACGACCGATTTTATCTGTTTCAGATAGCTGGGGTTACAACACAACGATTTACAGGCGAATATATCCCGTAATAATACGCCAATTTTCAGGCTTCACCAGCGGAAAAGCGTATTTATGGTCAATTTACATCTTCGGGAGCTATTCTGTCCTGGTCTCAGAAAAATATTTGACGCGATTCCCGCGATTGACTAAAGAAAGAACTAACTCACCAAATTTAATCTGAGACCTCCTATATATGATAATTACTACTACCAAAGACCTGAAAGAACTTGTAGCCAGAGCGCGAGAAACCGACGCAGTCGCACTCGACACAGAATTCGTCTGGGAAAGAACCTATTACCCTCAACTCGGCCTCATCCAGATTGCGCTCTCCGATGAAGATTGCGCCCTCATAGATCCAATTGCTATAGATGATATGAGCCCGCTCGGCGACCTGCTCACCGACAGAGGTGTGGTTAAAATCCTCCACGACGCACCTCAGGACCTTGCCATCCTGTATCAGGCAACAGGCGCCGCGAGCCAAAATGTTTTTGATACCCGCCTGGCAGCCGGTTTTGCCAATATGCCCGCAACGCTGTCATTATGCAATCTGGTCAAAGAGCTTCTGGAAATTGAACTCTCCAAGACCGAAACCAGAACAAACTGGTTACAGCGTCCACTTGAAGAAAAACAGATAACGTACGCTCTTGACGATGTTCGCTACCTGAGAGCCGTCCGGGTTTTACTTCTCAGCAGGATAATAGGACCAAAAATCAAATCGTGGCTGCAGGAAGAACTCAACCTTCTTAATAATCCGCAAATGTATACTGAGAACGGCGGCAATGAGCGCTATCGCAAAATCCGTGGTGCCTCCTCACTCAGCAGACAATCACTTGCCATTTTACAAGCGCTGGTCCTCTGGCGTGAGGATGAGGCGAAAAAACAGAACAAGCCCCGTGGTCATATCATCAAAGACATAACGCTTGCCACTCTGGCCCATAAGAAACTAGCCGCTCTTGAAGACCCGCACCTGAAAGATGGATTGTCTCCGAAAGCACAAAAGAAGTACGGTTTGCGACTCGCCTCTATAATTACATCAGTTATCGAAAGCGATGATGAAACTTATCCTCCTCAGTTACGACCAACCAGACTTTCTAACCGGGATAGGGAAACCTATGAACGCTTACAGAACCTGATAGAACTGAAAAGTAATCTGCTAGGGATTGATCCTGCCCTGGTAGGTAACACCAGTGAACTGAAAACCCTGGCCAAGTTACTCAGTAACAACCGGGCAGGAAACATTAAACAACTACGGCAGACACATGGGTGGCGTAAGAGTTTTCTTGAAGATTTTTTTCATCAAAACCACCAACCCTGATTTCCATCAGTTCAGGTGGCGTCAGGTTTACGGGAAAGTGTAACTGTCAGATTAAAAAAGTTGTATACATATACTACGGACCGGCACCCTGCCTGAAAAGATGAAACATGCGATCCTCCTCATGCATCGTACATTCAGGTAGGGGCAAAGGATTTCCACCCAATGGTCTCTCACGTATTTGCCAGCCCCAACACCTGCCTTGCATCGATAATACAAACAATACGCTAACCCTGTAACTGATCTTGAACCACCACAATAGTGTTGCATTGGTTAAGAAAAGAATTATTATCAAAAACGTCATGCTTTGTACGTTTTCATTTAAAAATGAACAATCTGCACCTATATAAGCAAGGGTTACTTATGAACAGAATAAATGTTGCTATTATACATGTATACACTGTCTTTTTCATTCTTTTCACTGTCAATGTTCACTCAGTTTTAGCCGATGACAACAAGGGCTTGCAGGGGTGGGAAGCAGGATCCGAATACAACATGCTCTACAACGCCAGAGAGCTTGATAAGCTCAAAGGAGAAATTACTAAATTTATTGAAATCACACCTCTTGCAGGAATGGACACTGGTACTGCTTTTCTGCTGGATGAAGGTGATGGAGAGCCAATAACCGTGCATCTCTGCCCTGTTAGTTACGCAACAGCCAAAGCAACAGGTCTTCGCAAAGGAGTCACCTCAAAACTTAGGGGTAGCTGGGCAGTGATTGATGACCAGGATGTCTTTCTTGCTTCCAAGGTTAAACAGGGTGAGCATTTCGAATTTAAAGTGCGCCTCACCAAAGACGGTACACCATTCTGGACACTCACACCTGAAGAGGTCGCCCGGGAAATTGCTTCAGAATAACATGTCGTGAAATTAACGTGGATAATGAAACACAATCACTACTTAACCTGAAAATAACAGGTACTGCAAAGCCACCTGTATCCGTACAGGAAGTTGCTGATAAATGTCTGCATTGCCTGAAGTGCTTAAAGGACTGCAGGTTCCTCAACCGGCACGGCAGCCCGGGAGAGATGGCTCGGCAATACGAGAAAAATCCCGAGATACTTCGGCAGATTTCTTTCTCATGCAGTCTTTGCAATCTTTGCAACCAGCACTGTCCGCTTAATCTTGAACCTGCACGAATGTTTCTGGATTTGCGCAAAGAAAGTATCAATGCTGCCAATGGTTTATCCAGAAATTATCGCAGACTTCTTTCCTATGAGAAACTTGGAAGCAGCTGGCCACTGAAATATCTGCATATCCCACAGGGTGCAACAAAAGTCTTCTTCCCGGGTTGTGCCCTTCCCGGTGCACGGCCGGCCCACACACTAAAGCTCTTTTCGTATCTTCGAAAGCTTGACCCGACAATCGGCATTATGCTTGATTGCTGCAACAAACCTTCACACGACCTTGGCAGAGAACGTTTCTTCAATGATCGTTTCAGCAGTCGTGAAAGCCTACTCCGTTCCTTCGGTATCACATCTATTATCACCGCCTGCACAAATTGCTATCAGGCATTTTCACAGCATAGCAGAGCCCTTGAAATCACTACTGCGTATTCAGTAATGAGTGATAATAACTTCAATCCGCTTTCAAAACCACCAGCCGCGCTCTATACGATACATGATCCATGTTCTGTACGGTTCAAGCAGGATATCCACCAGGCTGTGCGTACGTTAATACATAACCTCGGCTTACAGGTATCGGAGATGGAACACAATCGTGCAACGACACTTTGCTGTGGAGAAGGAGGTGCTGCAGGATGCATGGGCGGTGGATACGCCGCGGAGTGGAGTAAAAAGCGACATGCGGAAGCAAACGGACAGCCGCTCATTACATATTGTGCCGGTTGCACAGCCATGCTGCAATCTACCGGTAAAGTACATCATATTGTAGACCTGCTTTTCCCGGAGAGTGGGAATGACCACAAAAATCCTCGCCATATAGGCCCGCCTACTACATACATCAACCGACTCAGGTTAAAATGGAAACTGAGAAAACTTCTGGCAGGTAAATAAAAACTGCAGGTCAGGGGGAGAGGAAGAGTGACAATCAGAAAGAAAAAATCGCCCTGTTTTTCCATTATGCACTATGCGGAGAAAAACAGGGCACCAGGTATCGACGGTACCGATTCTACCAACGTTCTGTTCCGATAATACTGTTGACATCCATACAGGTTTTACGCTCCTCTTCAGTGAGGTCACTCATATCTTTTTTCGTGTCAAAATCTGTTTCGACAGTACAGACATATTCATGCCCATCATCATCGTTGAGCCATACCATTGTTCCAAAATCACCTTTCATTGCAGCACCTCATATACAGCCTGATCTCTGCTGTGCAAATAGAAGCAACCATCTTTCGGCCCTGACGACCCGGACAACATCCTGATAGCTCTGTTTTTTTCATCAGGAAAAAACCTTGATAACAGTGTAGGGCCACATCATCACTTTCCCTTTACCATTTTCATCAACTTGCCGGATAAGGATTCCGAAAACGCGCTGTTTATTTCGACTTGGAGATGACTCTTTTCCAATTCAAGTCATGCCCCTATGAGATATACAATATTGACGAAGATCGTTATAGCAATAGAGAAAAACAGTGCTTGAAAACTGCCGTAACGGGAGTAATAGTCAGCCCTCTATAACCACTCATAAAATCCGGAATGATACCCGGTCATCTTTTTTAGCTGGTCATCAGTCTATAAATTTCAGGCATGCGCTTCGGAAGTTTTTCCACACTGTCGACATAGATATAGTTACCATTTCCGTACATGTGAGAAAGGTATGCGTGAGCCTCACGGTCAACAGTTATACAGAAGGGAGTCACTCCTTTCCCCCGTGCTTCAATAAGTGCCTGACGCGTATCCTCTATTGCATATTCACCCCGATAATCATCGTAATCTTCAGGCTTGCCGTCAGTAATGGTTATCAGCAACCGTACACGGGCATCTGTATTCACAAGCTGGTCGGTGAGATGTCTGATTGGTGGTGCCATGCGGGTATATTCCCGTGGTGAAATAGCACCTATTCTCTGCCTCACCTGTTCGCTGTACTGTTCATCCATTCGTTTGATTCTATACAGTTCGCATTTCGAGCGTCTCATCCCGGAAAATCCATACATCCCATACCGGTCACCTACCACTTCGAGTACATCTCCTAACAAAACCAGCGACTCTTTAATTGCTTTGCCGACCCATCCCTCGGTGGAATTAGACATATCAACCAGAAACATTACTGCAATATCTCGTTCATCCCGTAGAAGACGGATGAAAAGTCGCTCCGAAGGGGCCAGACCTGCAGCCCGGTCTCCGACGGCATCGACCAGTGCATCAAAATCGATATCATCTCCATACCTCCTCCGACGGGTAAACCTGTGTTGAGTGCGCAGCATTTCAAATTGCCGACGAAGCTTCACGAGAAGACCTCTATAACGTGCAAGCGTATCAGCAACAAACATCGACCGAACCGGCTGTATATCTTTTTCAATCAGGGCACACCAGTTCTTTCGATAGCCCTGCCGCCTGAAATCCCATTCATCATACAAAACAGCATCTTTCAAACCAGAAAACGCAGATCCTTCACTGCCACTGCCTTCACCGGTAAGAATTGATCTCCCGGCAACGCCCACTGCCGCCTGCACATATCCTTCCGGTACATGTCCCAGGTCACGTGATATACTGGATATCAATTCAAGCAATTCAGCTGGCAGATCAACTTCAGCATTATCAACTTTAAGGGTATGCGGCGTCTGTTTATTGTCATCTGCTACTGAAAGGGAAACGAGCACGTTTCCACCTTCAGCACCCTCAGTGGATACACTTCCATTATCAGTTGCATTTTTGTCTTCAGGATTTTGTATATTTCCTAATAGCTTTGCAAGCTGTTGCACAAATGCCTGCTTCTCCTCAACCCTTCTCCTCTCAACCCTGTCCCGGACCTTATCAAACTGGAACTTACCAGTGAAAATTTCATACTGTTGCCAGTTATTTTCACCGGATTTCAGGGACAGACGCCGATACAATTCTGAAAGACAACTCAACCTGCATTCAAAGGAATCGTCTGCAAAACTACTCAACCCTAACGTCTCCTCGGGACCAGCAGCAGTCGACGTGGAGACCAGTAAACGCATCGGTTCAAAAAAAAGGCCCTTATTCTCCGGGAAACCTTGACCGCTGTGTTCTGATAAAAGGTACTGCAAAAGAGGTTGAATACCACGTATCAAACCCGGTAACTCAACTGAAAGCATCCGGTATACGCGGGAAAATTCAATATATTGATAAATACAGGCGGCCAGACGGCTATCAGCAAAAGTATTGAAATATTCTTCAATAGTGCAGGTTGTAGCGGTGGTCTTCGGGTTGGTGGTATTGCCGGACAAAAACTGTGCATCAACCTCAGGCGTTAAACTTTCAAGAAACAGATACCCCCATTGGCAACAGGTCAGAAAAGTATAAAAGCGGACATTATCCCTGCTATCCGGAAAGATATGTATATTTTCCGGAAGATATATTGTCGAACTATCAGTCCAGGCAAATGAAGCTGCTGCAATATCAAGCTGGTCTCCGGATACTCCGCGGATAAATGGTAATAATTTCGCTCGAACTTCTTCCAGGTAAGTACCGGCAGTACCAGCCATCCTGCCGAAATAGTTATGTTCAACCTCGGACATAAACAGGCGGGCACCTTTCAACCCGTCTTTTTCATACCAATGAAGAAATTGTCTGATCCATTCTGAAAGATCAGCCTCATCCAGACGCAGTATATGTTCACTTCCATATTCAAGATACGAAAAGCAGAGACTGTGACTGACAGGCCAGATGACATGCACGTTCGACATAAGACGTTGTTGCGAACCACTATCGAGCTCCAGCATTGCCTCGAGCGCCTCCTCCATTTCCCACTCATCAGGTTCTCCTGGAAATATTTCGCGACAGAATGATTTTTTGAGTTCCGTAAGGGTCATGGAAAACCTAAAAGATTGAAGCGATCATCTCATCCATCGCATCAAGCATGTCAATGTCATCAGTGAGACTGTGTGTGATACCGGCACGGCATGCATTGGTAATATCAATACCATTTTTGTACAGCATCGCAGCCTGAATGAGCAACCGTGTCGAGGCTCCTTCCGGCAGACCGGTTTCCTTCAACCCCCGTGTCATCCCACCAAGCTTAACCAACTGTCCAGCTAACACTTGATCTACACAGCCTTCCTGCATTATAATTTTTTGCTCAATTTCTGGCGACGGGTAGCTGAAAGTCAACGAGACAAATCGTTGCCTTGTTGAAGGTTTCAAATCTTTCAATACGCTCTGATACCCGGGGTTATAGGAAACAGCGAGCATAAAATCCGGGTCAGCCGTAAAAAGCCTGCCAAGTTTTTCAACCGGTAACTCCCTGCGGTCATCAGCCAGAGGATGAATAACCACCGTAGTGTCTTTTCGCGCTTCAACTATCTCATCAAGATAGCAAATTGCACCGGCCTTCACTGCCAGAGTCAAAGGTCCATCGACCCACACTGCTTCGTTGCCTTTGATCAGGAACCTGCCGACGAGATCGGATGTGGAGAGATCATCATGGCAGGAGACGGTAATGAGAGGTCTCTTGAGTTGCCATGCCAGATACTGCATAAATCGCGTTTTTCCACAACCTGTCGGCCCTTTCAGCAGCAATGGCAATTTGTTTTGACAGGCGGCAATAGCAAGTTCTATTTCATGAGCTTGCGGAACATAGAACGGCTCATCGAGTATACGATGATCCTCAAGTCTTTGCTGATGTGTTTGCACAGAATCCCCATTTGAGTTTGAAATATATGATAGATACATAATATTCATTACTCCAGTCCCGGCAAGTCAGAGCATTGAACCTATCCCCGGCAAGTCCTTCACCG
>JBFHGS010000195.1:0-9551 GCA_041582995.1 Desulfopila sp.
AGAATTCTCAGACCTGGTACCGACTGCAAGCACGACAGTATCTGCAGCTACCTCACGAACCTGCCCATCAATTTCAATCCGCACCCCTGATGCCGTTATCTCATGCACCTTTGCATTCATGCAGGGTTTTACTCCAAATCTGCCGATATCCTGCAACATGCCCCAGCGGGTAGACTTGCCAAAATTACTGCCGAGCGAGTCAATCAGCTCCACGATGATCACCTCACGACCGCCATCCCGTGCGAGTCTACGCAACTCTTCTGGATCTTCAGCTTCATTGACCAGCAAAAATTTCAGTTCATCACCGCTTAGTGTGCCTTCCTCGGCCAACATCAAGGCTGTCTCTACTCCCACGGCACCGCCACCGATCACAACAACTTTCTGACCAGCCTGACGTTTCCCGGAAAGGATATCCCAGGCCTGTACCACATGCTGCTGATCAACTCCGGCAATGTGTGGCTGCACGGGGCTGCCGCCGGTGGCCAGAATCAGCTCTTCAGGATGCAGATTCTGAAGAAAATCTTTATCAACTGATGTATTCAAAACAACCTGAACACCAGCTCTGCCAAGCTGCCTGATCATATCTTCTGCGAATATGACAAATTCACTTCGGCCCGGAGGCGCACCTGCCAGATACAGTTGCCCACCAAGACGCATCGATTTCTCATATAGCTTTACCCGATGACCCCGTTCGGCTGCAGCCAGTGCCGCCGACATCCCGGCGATACCACCACCAACCACCAGCACCTGCTTTAAAATTTTCGCTTCCTCCGCTCGACGCTCGCGTTCATGTCCTGCTCGGGGGTTGCAAACGCATTCAACCGCTTTCATTTTGAAAATATTATCAAAACACCCCTGTCCGCAGGCAACACAATGGATAATAGAATCCTCCTCACCGTTCTGTGCCTTTTGGGGAAAGTCGGGATCTGTGATAAGCGCCCTGCCTATGGCAACCGCATCACAATAGCCAAGCGCAATAAGCCTTCTTGCCGTTTCCGGATCGTTTATGCGATGAGAGGCTATAACAGGCACTGCTACACGCTCCCGAATCTCACGGGCCATATACGCAAAAACTCCTCGCGGCACTTTGGTTACGATCTGCGGAACCTGAGCCTCATGCCAGCCCACGTTAATGCAGAGCGCATCCGCACCAGCTTCTGAAAGTGCAACAGCAAAATCCTGCAGCTCTTTTGGGCCGATGCCACCCTGCATAAAGTCATTACCGTTGATCCTGACCAGTACCGGAAAATCTGTACCCAGTCGTTCTTTCACCGCCACAATAACCTCGAGACCAAATCGCATCCGGTTTTCAAGGCTGCCACCGTACCTGTCTTCACGCTTATTCGTAAAAGGCGAAAGAAAAGCACTGATCAGATATCCAGTACCAGCCAGGATCTCGACCACATCAAACCCGGCCTCACGTACACGTGCAGCAGCATCAGCAAAGCGAACAACGGTCGCCTCGATCTCTTCAACCGAAAGTTCTCTGGGCGTCTCTTTGGTCAGGCGTGATGGAATAGCAGAGGGCGCGACAGGAGTTTTGCCGCCAAGGAAAAAAGATGCATTATACCGCCCTGCATGGTTAAGCTGTACCGCCGCAAGCGCGCCACCCTCATGAATGGCTTCAGCAAGACGTGCAAGCCCCGGAATACACCCATCATGATGAGCCCCGATATTCATATGCGTGCCGGAAAATTCATCCACCGTAGCATAGCCGACACTTATAAGTGCTGCACCCCCTTCTGCCCGCTTTCGATAGAAATCTATAAGCTGATCTGATACCTCAAAATTTCGGCACATATTCATATGCATGGCCGGCATGATAATTCGGTTCTTTACTTTCAGATTCCCAATTTCCCAGGGTTGAAACAATGGATCATACATGCTTTTATCTCCCTGTTACGCGATTGTACTGGTCAGCGACCTTATCAAACAGGCCAATTGAATGAAGAGCATCGCCCAGTTTCCCCGGGTTAGCGAGAAAATCCTGCATAAACAGAATCTCCGAAGCTTTCAGGTAAATATGAAAAACATCCGTCATCGATTTATTGAAAACTGTCTCAATAATTTTCGCAACATTATGCTCATCCTTAAAAGGTAGAATCTGCCTCACCCGGACCAACAACTTACTGATATAAAAATGAATACTTTCTTCTATACTGTCGATAGTCTTACGATGTCCCGGCAGCACCGTACATGTGTTTAGCGCGGCGAGCTTCACGATAGACTGGCAATAGGCGTCGTAATTATTGAAACGTTCTCCCGTTTCCAAATCCACATCCAGCAGGGGCGATTGAAAAATTCCTCTTAAGAGGGTATCACCGGTTACAGCGAAATCATCAACGACATAGACGACATCGCTCTGAGAATGTCCCGGACAATTGATAACCTGAATATCAAGGTCACCCGGGATATCAGTTTCGGCTATTTTATAGTTTTCTGGAAAAGGCGGGAAAAGCGCCCCACTCTCAAACACTCTCCGTAACTCATCAAGATAACTTGTTGCAAAACCTGCCCCGACCAGCAAGGTGTACATCAACTCCATCCGGCTGGCATGGTGACGCATCTTCAACGAATCACGATATGGCAGGTAAATCGTCGCATCCGTTTTCTGTTCCAGCCAGTAAGCGAGACCATAATGATCGATATGGCAGTGCGTGATAAAAATATGTTTGAGCTTCTTCAGATTCAGATTTTCCTGAAGGTACGTCTTTGCTTCCCTGGTCGGCGGGCCGGTATCAAATAAAAAAATATCACCGTCACGCAAAAGCGTGTAACAGTGAACAGGTCCGACCAGATACGGTGTGTCGATGGTATGTTGCCTAGGCATTCTTCTCCATGACCGTTTCTTCTTCTCTTACAGTTTAGCTGTCTGAAGGATTACCCTGACGTAAGAAAATTTAAAAAAACACTCTCCGGATCAGGCGCGAGGAATACAGAGACCCGGAGAGTGCGGAGCTGTTAGAAGAGATATTTCTCTTCTTCACAGGCAGTTTTAGCCAGTAAACGCTTGGCCTGCAGAAGACCGGTCGCATTGTACTTAGCAAATCTTCTGATACCGGAAAGAATCATGGTAAGGGTGTCACCTTCTTCGACATAGAAAGCTCCAAGTTTAGCAGCTTTGCTCACTTCTTCTGTCATGTTGAATGCACAGACCTTGACTGCGGCTTTTAAGAGCTCCTGCTTTCGCTCACTTGATTTTGCCAGATTCTTTTCTGCACGCAGTACTGCACTCTCAAGAGCATAAATCTGAATGGCTATATCAGCTGCAGCCATGAGGATTTCCTGCTCATCAGCTATCTTATCCATGAACTTCTGGACCCCAGCGCCGGAAAGGATAAGGAACAGGGTCTTCAGATTACCGACAAGAGCCTTTTCTGCTGCAAATGGAAGCGACTCGTCGATCTCTTCAAAACTCGGAGTCATAAGTGCTTCAAATGCTTTCATTGCTTTTGCCTGCAGAGGAAGCTGACCTTTCATCGCTTTTCTGAGAATCATGCCGGGAATAAGCAGACGGTTGATTTCGTTGGTTCCCTCAAAGATGCGGTTAATACGCTCATCGCGATAATAACGCTCTGCCGGATAATCGCTCACAAAACCGTAACCACCATGAATCTGCAGTACTTCATCCACCGTGCGTGCCAGCACTTCACTGCAATAAACCTTGGCGATACCGCACTCTGATGCGTACTCTTCAATTGCCTTCAGGTACTCCTCATAGTAGTTATCGATGGACCTGTCAATTTTTCCGATAGTCTCATCGAGCACGCCTGCCATCCGGTATACAAGTGATTCAGAGGCGTAAATCTCAGCCTGCATATTGGCAATCTTCTGTCCGATTGCGCCAAAGCTACTGATTTTTTTACCGAACTGGGTGCGCTCATTGGCATATTTTATTCCATCCACCAATGCCATTTTGGAAGCACCGCAAACACCTGCTCCAAGCTTGAATCGACCGATATTGAGGACGTTAAAAGCAATTTTATGACCTTTGCCTATCTCACCGAGTACGTTTTCGACCGGCACCTTGCAATTGTCGAGAATGATCTGAGTAGTGGAAGAGCCCTTAATACCGAGCTTCTTCTCTTCAGCACCGACAACAAGACCCTCGAAACTCTTTTCAACAAGGAATGCTGTAAAATGTTGCTTGTCGATCTTGGCAAATATAGTGAACAGCTCAGCAAATCCACCGTTGGTTATAAACTGCTTCGTTCCATTTAAAATATAATGTTTGCCGTCAGCAGACAACGTCGCCGTAGCAGCAGCACCTAACGCGTCACTGCCTGAGCCAGGCTCAGTCAGACAATATGCCGCAGGCCACTCACCGGATGTAAGCTTCTCAAGATACTGCTCTTTCTGAGCAGGAGTTCCGTAATAAATTAAAGGAAGCGTGCCAATTCCGGTGTGACAGGTATAAGCAACGGAGAACGAACCTCCCTGTGAAATTTTTTCAGCAACAAGCATTGATGACGCTTTATCCAGCTCGAGACCGCCATACTCTTCCGGAGCATCCATCATCAGTAAGCCAAGCTCGCCACACTGACGCAATCCTTTCAATACGATATCAAAATTCTGCTTATCAATCTCTTCTAAGTGCGGGTTGATCTCATTCTGGACAAACTGTTCCGTGGTCTCCGCCATTTGACGATGCTCGTCAGTAAAATCCTCGGGAGTAAACACATCAACACAAGGAGTTTCAGCTATCAGGAATTCGCCGCCTTTCAGTATCGTTTCAGACATATTTCTCACCTTGTAATGTTGACCGACGGGCGATTTCACCCGTCAGTCGATTGTTGCTTTCTCGTATATTTGGGTTATCAGAGTTTTTCAAAAACACCAGCCGCGCCCATACCGCCACCGATACACATGGAAACCATACCGTATCGGGCTTTGCGGCGTCCCATCTCATGCAGGAGAGTTGCGGTAAGTTTTGCACCGGTACATCCCAGTGGATGGCCAAGAGCAATGGCACCACCGTTGACATTAATAATATCCGGATTAAGGCCAAGGGTCTTAATAACTGCAAGAGCCTGGGCAGCAAACGCTTCGTTCAGCTCTATCAGATCAATATCATCCTGCTTCAGACCGGCAAGTTTCAAAGCTGCCGGAATTGCTGCAATCGGACCGATTCCCATTACCTCGGGAGCTACGCCATTGGCTGAAAAAGCGATAAAGCGGGCAAAAGGATCTTTACTGATTTTCTTTAAGTACTCTTCGCTCACAACCATGGTCACTGCCGCACCATCAGTCATCTGAGAGGAGTTACCGGCTGTAACCGGCCCGCCGATCTTAAATACCGAACGTAACTTACCAAGAGACTCTACGGTTGTTCCGGGACGAACACCGTCATCAACGGTGACCATCTCTTTTTTGCGCTGAATCTTATTTCCCACCAGCATTGTATGTTCAATCTCAACCGGGATAATCTCATCGGCAAAACGACCTTCCTGAATTGCTGCCGCTGCTTTGGCATTACTGGCAGCAGCGAAGGTATCCATCATCTCACGGGTGATTCCATATTTTTCCGCAACCAGCTCAGCTGTTACACCCATGGATGAGAATGCTTCCGGCCAATTAACCATCATGCCCGGATTCGCAGAATATTTCAGACCGCCAAGAGGTACAGAAGTCATAGACTCTACACCGCCCGCGATAATACAATCGGCAAAACCACACATGACCCGTTCAGCCGCCATGGCGATGGTATTAAGACCTGAAGAGCAGAAACGGTTGATGGTCTGACCGGGAACCTCAATCGGCAGCCCGGCTTTCATGGCCGCAACACGCCCGACGTTCATTCCCTGCTCAGCTTCCGGGAAAGCACAACCAAGATAGACATCATCTACGCTCATCGGGTCGATTTCAGTTCTCTCGACAAGACCTTTGATCGCTAATGCCGCCAGATCATCCGGCCGCATATCCTTGAATTTTCCTTTCGTCGCCCTGCAGCCAGGCGTCCTGTAACTAGCCAGTATATATGCTTTTTTCATATCATTCCTCTTTATGGGTATTCTTTACAGGCAATATGTTTTCATCTACTCCAGCTACGCACTAGTTACGCAACGGCTTTCCGGTTTTCAACATATGCTGAACCCGTTCGGAAGTTTTCTTATTACCACACAGCTTCAGGAAACCTTCCCGTTCAAGCTGCAGCAGATACTCTTCACTCACGATTGTGCCGGGGTTAACATCACCACCGCACATAACCTGAGCGATGAGGGTTGCCATTTCAGCTTCATATTCCGTGATAAAGTTACCCATCTGCATATTCCAGAGCTGGCTCTTGATGCTTGCAGCGATACCGCGACCCGGAGCAGCGATATCCTTACGTGGCAGTTTCGGCCTGTAGTTCACAGCCAGACCAAGAACTTTTGCCTTGGCATCACCGATCAGTGTGTCGATATCCATGGTGATGGAATCGCCCTGACGCATATAGTTCATGTCATACAGTTCGGCTGCTCCCATGGAGACCTTAGCCATGGCAATCTGCTCAAAGTGTTTGAAAATAAAGGGCTGGACGTCGGTTTTGTACTGCTTTGCCAGATCAACAGCACGTATGCAGAGCTCTTTGGTTCCGCCACCTGCCGGCAGCAGTCCGACACCGATTTCAACCAGACCCATATAGGTTTCGGCATAGGCGTTGATTGCATCTGAATGCAGACAGAATTCACATCCACCGCCAAGGGCCATGTTGAACGGAGCGGCAACGACCGGAACTTTTGCGTATTTCAGAGCCATAGTTGCATTCTGGAACGATCGCAGTACCATGTTGATATCGTCATATGCGCCTTCAGCCATGGCAACCGCCAGCATCATCAGATTGGCACCGACAGAGAAATTGGTTCCGCGATTCGCAACGACCAGACCAACGCCCTCTTCTTCCGCGCGCTTGACCGCTTTATGGGTCATGGCCAGGATATCACCGCTGATGGCGTTCATCTTGGAGTGGAACTCAAAACCGAAGACGCCGTCGCCCAGGTCGATAATGGAGCAGTTGGAGTTCTTTTCAACAACCTTGCCGGCTTTCTTTAAGATATCGAGTTTGATCTGACCATCTTTTACCGGAACTGCTGCGTACTCACCTTTCAGAACATCATAGTATTCCTGCTTACCCTCTTCACTGAAGCGATAGAACGATTCGATTCCCTTCATTTTCTCAGGTACAGCGATGCCATCTTTTTCAGCGCGCTTGACGAACTTGGCAACACCTATCGCATCGAGCATTTCGAACGGACCGATCTCCCAGTTAAAACCCCACTTCATGGCGTTATCGATATTGACCACGTCATCAGCAATCTCAGGAATTCGGTTAAAAGCGTAGATCAGGGTGTCGCGAACGGACTTCCAGGCAAACTCAGCGCCTTTATCCGAACCACCAACCATCATTTTTACTTTCTGGCCTGGATCATCAATCTGCTTAACAACACCTACAGAAGCAAACTTCGGCTTGGCCAGAGGTTTATAATCGCCTTCAGCGTAGTCGTAGTAAAAAATCTCACGTTTGCCATCGACCATTGCCTTTTTATAAAATCCCTGCTTTGTCTTATTACCGAGCCAACCCTTTTCTATAAGCTTTGCCATAAAATCTGGTTTCTTAAATACATCGCGCTCTTCATCATTGGGGAGCAGGTCATAGGAGTTGGTACCGACATGGGCCAGGGTATCTAGACCTACCAGATCGGCAGTTCTGAATGCAGCACTCTTGGGTCGCGCTGTAGCCGGTCCGGCAATGGCATCAACCTCTTCCACGGTCATACCCATCTCAACCATATGCTGCATGGCCTTATAGATGGCATAAACACCGATGCGGTTGCCTATAAAATTTGGTGTATCTTTGGCATACACAATTCCTTTACCCAGACGATTACCGATAAAATCTGCCATTCCCTTCATAACGGCCGGATCAGTCTTTGTCGTGGCAACAAGCTCCATCAACCGCATATACCGTGGTGGATTGAAGAAATGTGTCACCAGAAAATTGCTGCGAATCTCAGGCGGCAGAACCTCTGCCATATCATTTACAGAAAGACCGCTGGTATTCGTGGAGAGAATTGCTCCCGGAGCTATATACGGAGTAAGCTTTTTCAACAGCTCAAGCTTGATCGGCATATACTCAACAACGACCTCGACTATCCAGTCGCATGTGCGCAACTTTTCCAGATCATCTTCAAGATTACCGATATCGATTTGCGAAACATACTCAGTTAAGAAAAACGGTGCGGGCTTCATTTTCAGAAGACCGTCACGACCAGCCTGAGCAATGCGATTGCGCACCTGCGGACTTTCAAGTGTCAGCCCTTTTGCTTTTTCCTGGTCAGTCAGTTCTCTTGGGACGATATCCAGTAAAAGTACTTCCAGTCCTGCATTTGCCAGATGGGCGGCGATAGTCGCTCCCATAACACCGGCGCCG
Organism: Desulfopila sp.; assembly: GCA_041582995.1. Taxonomy (GTDB): domain Bacteria; phylum Desulfobacterota; class Desulfobulbia; order Desulfobulbales; family Desulfocapsaceae; genus Desulfopila. Next base: position 8,411 of record JBFHGS010000195.1, read on the forward strand.
AGTACACCTACGCGATTAATCTGCCTCATTTTTCATCTCCATTATTGGTTTTCGGCCGGCCTGCTAAACCGTTACCAGCTTTCATATACAGCTCTTCAATGGTGTCTTTGTACGTATTGTAGATTTCCTTGCGTTTCAGTTTGAGAGTCGGTGTCAGTTCGTCTCCTTCAATGGAAAATTCCCGGGGAAGAAGTGCAAATCGTTTAATTGTCTTATAGGGTGGTAAAGATGCGTTCAGTGCTTCAACGCGCTCTGCATACACTTCCATTACCTTGTCGTGGGTAACCAGTTCTTCTATATCGATGTAATCGAGTTCCAGCTCCCGCCCCAGATCTATCAGTCTTTCCAGATTGGGTGTGAGGAGAGCAACCAGAAACGGCTTACGATCACCGTACACAAATGCCTGAGAGATATACTTGTCGAGCTTCATCTCATTTTCGATGGGTTGAGGAGCTATATTTTTACCACCAGCTGTTACAATTATCTCTTTTTTCCGGTCAATTATGTATATATACCCCTGCTCATCAATCCGGGCAATATCACCGGTCTTGAACCAGCCATCTTCCAGTGTCTCACGAGTAGCATCTTCATTTTTATAATACTGCGTCATCACCTGCGGGCCTTTTACGTAAAGTTCTCCGTCTTCAGCCAGTTTAACCTCAGTTTCATCCAGCGGTTTGCCCACTGAATCAAAACGAATCACATCATAACTCGAGAGCGTGATTGCCGGGCTTGTCTCAGTCAAACCATAACCATTAAAGACCGGAAGACCTATAATCCACATGAATTCATTAATAGTTTTATCAAGAGGAGCACCGCCGCAGATAAAATATTTTATCTTGCCACCGAATCGTTCACGAACCTTTTTAAAAACCAGCCGATCAAACAATTTATACTGGAATTCCAATGCGCCAAGTGGTTCACCAGTGACATATTTCTTATTTACATACTCACGACCCACTTCAACAGCCCGATGAAAGAGATTTCTTTTGAACGTCGACGTCTGGTGAACGTTTTCGTAAATTCTCGAATATATCTTTTCAAATAAACGAGGCACACTCACCATATTGGTGGGGCGGATCTCCATCATGTTTTCCATCACCTTCTGAACATTTTCGGCAAAGGCTACATGATTACCACT
>JBFHGS010000196.1:0-9520 GCA_041582995.1 Desulfopila sp.
ATCTCCTGCATTATCAACTTCAAAAACTTTTCTGCCAAAGCCTATCGTTAACGAACTTTCACTCTCTTCAACCGTTGCAGTTATTGACGAGAAAAAAGGCGTGAGTTTAGGCAGGTCCGTCCGGTTATAATATTTTGCGAATGCATGAATGTCGGGGGGAAGAAAAGATCGCTCCAGTACGGTATCATTTTTGGTATCTACCCGCCTATGACCACCAAAAAGGATCTTTCGAATAGCATCTATTCTGGTCATGCTGGCCCAGTTCAAAAAATTACCGCTCCACTCATCGGCACCGGGTGTACAATATTTGTCGGCTGTTACTGATTCAGGCTCAAACCGTTTATTGGTCGTGTTGTATGAATAGCATTTATCACTATCGAAATAGCCGTAATAATCAACGGAATGTTTATAGGTCGTCTCAGGATACCCATCGTCATCCAGATCACCGTAGTCGTTATATGCCTTGAAAAACAACTGATGATCATTTGAGGCATTGATCTGCACCTGCGGAGTTGCTGATTCTTCCTGTATACTTATGGGAATCGACTCAAAATCACTCATTACATAATCGGGATTCGCCTGTGCCGTATGAAACATTTGCAAACTGGCAAATATTCCGACAAAAGCGACCGTCCTGTATAAAGAACGGTATCGGGAGAATGAGGTAAGCAGCTTCATAGTTCCTCCGGATGTTGCGCGGACACCATGTCCATTTTAGTTTTTGTATATATCCAGACAATCCTGAGTACTGGCATTGTTAACGATATGGGTACTGAGGCGCCAGCCCAAATTGATTATAGTTTCACTGTTTAGAATGCCTGAGTGCTGAGAAATTATGTCATATTCTACATGAGATCCACCCGCCGCTGCCGATGCACCAAGTCCTTCATACCCCGAGACCATCTGCAAACCACTACCCGGTGAATATTTTGTTTCACCCTGATACAGCAAATTTGTATGCGGCAGATTGTCGTCAATCGTACCTCCCGGATAAAAGGCTACAGCTCGATTTGCATCTGAAGGCACTATGGACCCAAGCGTTCCGGGAATGGAAAAATCAAGATCCTCAACCCGTATATTTGCGAATGTCCGTATATTAGGCGTAGCTCCATCAGCATCAAACCCACTCTGCACCTGTACACAAACAGCATTGTCATACGCTAAACGTATACCTAGTTCCGTGCCCGCATCCGCTCTGTAGAAAGTATCTTTATGGACCTTGTCATTTCCTGCTATCTGCAACTCGACATTCGTAAGATTCGTAGCTGAAATTCCAATAATTGTAAGCAATAGCAACACGACCAGAGAGACTATCAGTACAAAACCGCCGCTTTGATCGCCGGGGTAATAGAGTATTTTTTTTATGTGTTGTTGTAACAGCTTCATCCTTTCTCCAAAGCAAAATGTTTGCCACAGCAATGATTCTCTTAAATATGCAAAAGATGGGGCCTGTCTTACAAAGGATCAGCCTTCATGTACTGAAGTTGCACCTGCTTCTGATTAACAGTGCTTTCAACTATTATTCGCACAGTTTTTGTGTTAGTCACCGGATGATCAATAGCGACATTCCAGTACACTGTGTACTTACCGTCAGGTGTTGTCTGACTCCCGTCAGCAGCAGCGCCAATATCGCCAAGACCGAAATCACCACCGGAATCATCAACCCCATCCCAGTCGGCATCCTGATTTGTACCATCAGCATCCGTATCATCCATACCCGGATCTTTATATTCCATGGTCACCATCTTTTCGATCTGGTCAGCAGCCCAGGTTGTTGTCGTGGTAATACGACTGGCTGTTGCATTGCCCTGCACACCGGAGACCTGCATTGAATACATGGCTATAATGCCGATTCCAAGAATCCCCATAGCTATGATCACTTCAAGTAGTGTAAATCCCTTATCATTTCGTATATGCATAACTACAATCCCATATTCCTGCAGTTGACACTGTAGGTCAGCAGGCGTCGTCTGAAGTTATCATTAAACGGTCCCCACAACGTGCCAGCACCACTCGCAGTCGGATTTGAACCTGGATAGTATGTCATCGAGTTGGTAAATTTTTCGTCCTCTCTACCTGCGACGGCAAGAATCGATATCTGCACTGACCGGATGTCAGGCAATTCGGCATTTGAGGGGTTCAAAACAGTCGACCCGTCTGCAAGCGTATATAAAAATTCAAGAGCTTGAATCTCCAGGGCTATAGGTTGCGCACCGCCACCGATATCGCGGGTAATGGTGTTTACAGCATCTACCACCCCATTATTATCAGTATCGATATCATCAACCACACCGTTATTATCAGCATCGACTCCTCCAAGAGCAAACGTATACGTTTCGCCTGCATCAAGGGTTCCATTCTCATTCAGGTCCTGAGCAAATATTATCTGTCTCGAGTTCGTTCCCGCGTTTATCGATGCATCGCTCTTCTGGGTTGGATCAAAGCCGGCCATACGAATTTCGTTTGCCATTGATTCAAGACTCGCGCGAATATTCTGCTGCATTTCGATAACCTGCTCCTGAGCGTTGTAGGTTCGCTGCTGGGCGATATATGACGAATAAATAGCCGCAACTATTATCCCTGAAATCAACAACGTGATCATGAGCTCCACAAGGGTGAAACCAGAATTGTGGAGAGATTTTTTCTTCTGCATAATCATCACGGAATGGCTCCCTTATCTATCTGAATGGCTCCTGCCACTGTTTGGGTAACGGTAAACAGCGGATCCCCCGAATCAGGCAGATCTGTATGCGTCAGACTAATAACTCCACCTCCGGCTACGATAGGCAGCCCCCTCGATGTAACACCTTCACCTGCAGCAAATGTTGAAGCTGACAAACAAACCCTATCTTGCAAATTACCCTGATACACAATTACCCCGTTACTATCCGTAAACGAGTAACTGCCACCGGGACAGGTCACTGCAGGTGTAAAGGTAAAGACAACACTCACGTTATCTTTGATCGCATGCAATCTTACCCGCTGCATATTTACAAACAGCCCCTCGCTTGCAGACCTCAGTTGCATATTCGGTTTCCAGTGCAATAAATTCGGAACTGCAATAGCTGCTAAAACACCAATAATCGCCACAATGATCATGAGTTCCACTAATGTGAATCCATTGTCTCGCTGCATTCTGTCTCCCGTCGTGAGTATTGGATTTTCCTCTAAACAGCATGGTTGAACCATTCGCATGCAGGTATCCTGCAACGGCACCCGACTCACGTTACGTAATCAAACTCAACCGTGCGAACTCTGCACAAAACCTTGCAAAATAGAGTCCACAACAAACGAGGAACATCACGGAAGTGGATAAAAAATTGATATATTTAGACTATTATTGTTTTACAGGAGAAACTAAAGGACTGTGACCAGGCTGATCACAGGGACAGACTATTAAATTTTTTTATAGAGCTAGTGAGTGTTGTGAATTTTTTTTATATCGAGGTCGTACTCTTTAATCTTGCTCAGCAATGACGGATAACTGACTTCAAGAAGAATAGCAGCCTGACTTTTATTCCCGTTTGTGCTCGCCAGGGCTTTTTGGATCAGATGCTTTTCAAGTATCTCCTTGCCTTCACGTATCGAAAAAGTATGAAATACAGAGTCGCAATTATCATCATGTCGTGGGGAACGAATACTGTCAGGTAAATCATCTACACAGATTAATTTCTTTTCTGCATAGATCATAGAGTGCTCGATCACATTCTCAAGTTCGCGGACATTTCCAGGCCAACTATAATTGGATAACATCACTAATGCAGGTTTCTGAACCCCCACGGCCTGAACACCCATTTTCTCACCAAATTTATGGATAAAATGATTGGCCAGAAGCGGAATATCTCCTTCCCGTGCCCGCAAAGGCGGCAGGGAGATCTGCACGACGTTGAGTCTGAAAAGCAAGTCCTGCCTGAAAGTACCTGCCTTGACCTCATTATCAAGATCTCTGGCTGTCGCCGCAAGGATTCGAACATCTATTTTTCGAGTAGTATTTGAGCCTATTGGTCGAATTTCTCTTTCCTGCAAAACCCGCAGCAACTTTACCTGTAAATCAAGCGGCAATTCACCTATCTCATCCAAAAAGAGAGTCCCGCCTTCCGCCGCTTCAAACAAACCCTTTTTTTCTTTGTCAGCTCCGGTAAAAGCGCCTTTGACATAACCAAAAAATTCACTTTCGAGCAGACTCAGCGGAATGGAGCCGCAATTGACTGCAACAAAATTCTGTTCAGCACGCAGACTGGCACCATGTATGCCTTTGGCGATAAGTTCCTTTCCCGTACCGCTTTCGCCTGTAATCAAAACAGAAGTATCATGCCGTGCCACCTGCATGGCAAGTTTAAGCACCTTTCTCATTTGTGTACTCGAACTCACGATAGCGGAAAAACTTTCGCGACCCTTTATTTCCTTGAGTTCACCTTTCAGCTTCCGGTTCTCCTGCTTAAGGGTTTCGCGCTCTTCCGCCTTTTTCAGGGCGAGCAACACCTCATCAGACTTAAAAGGTTTAGAGATAAAATCATACGCGCCCTTTTTCATCGCCTCCAGTGCGAGGTCGACAGATCCGTACGCTGACATCATGATAACCGTACTCTTTTCAATCTGCTCTTTTGCCTGTGCCAGAAACTGTAATCCATCCATCACCGGCATGCGGATATCGCATAAAATGAAGTCAAAGGTATCCGCCTGTACTTTATCAAGTGCATCCATACCGTTTTCTGCAAGCTCAACCTGATAACCACTTTTTGACAGCATCGCTTTCAGCATATGACGCATATTTGCTTCATCATCTATGATAAGCAGCCGAAATTTCATACTTCATCCTCATGCAAGGTGCTTTTGTCCGGAAAAACCGGCAGTATGATGCGAAAGCTCGTGCCGTCATCCACAGTACTTTCAACCTCCAGCCGACCACCAATTTTTTCTATGAATCTATAAGAAACGGCTAACCCCAGGCCAGTTCCTTTACCCGGCTCTTTTGAGGTAAAGAAAGGCTCGAAGATCTTGCTCAGATCGCTCTCGGGAATACCGATCCCGTTGTCATGAACCTCGACCATAATGTTCTCTTCTGACTCCTGCCTCTTAATTGTAAGAGAAACTGTCTTTTTAACATCTTCTGAAGTGAGATTTTTCGAGTCCAGCGCATCCATTGAATTCAGAAGGAGATTAAGCAGCACCTGCCTCAACTGCTCGCGATCCCCCAAAACGAAAATATCTTCTTCCGGGTATGAAAGAGAAGCTATAATTCCTTTTTGAGTAAAAGGTGCATTCAGCACATTACGAACTTCAGTTAAAAGCTCTCTGAGATTGACAGGCTCCGATGCTTCTTCGGCTGTTCTGGTCAAATTGAGCAACTGCTGCAGCAGTCTGTCTATTCGAGTTAATTCGCCGAGCCCGCGTTGTGCGAATTCTTTTCTGTCCTCATCAGATATATCGCTGTGCTGCAGCAGTTCCAGATATCCCTGCACAATAGTGACAGGATTTCCGATCTCATGCGCCAGTCCTGCAGACAATCGTCCTGCCGCTGCCATTTTTTCAGCGCGAACGACATCGTCCTGAGCTCTTTGCAACTTGGTATTCGATTCTTCCAGTGAATTGACTGTTTGAAATAACTTTCCACGATCTTCTTCAATTCTCTGCACCATACTGTTCATTGCTTTATGCAATTGCCCGAACTCGTTGTCAGGTGTCTCAGGAAACAAACCTCCACCTTCGGCCACCTGATAGTTGTTAGCAAGATGAACCAGGTGTTCCACAGGATCGAAAAGTACCTTACGCAGTCTGAAAAATACAACAGTAGAAATGATTATGCCGTTCAGCAGGATGTACGCAAAAACAATCTTCTGTTTTTGCCACAGATCATCAAACAAACCCGATGTGTTTATGATGACACCGACTCCACTCCCATTGCCAGATGCAATATCTGCGGTTCTCAGAGGTATACCGATAAACAATTTTTTCGAGAAACCAATAAAGGCTAATGCCTCATTATGCATGGTGCGAATTTTGGTATTTTCAGCAGTTACAGCTTCCTTGACTAGATTACGAAGAAAATTAATTCCTGTAGGGCTACCATCACTATCCAGAACGCTTTTACTAAAAATTAAAAACTCTTCACAGTCCTCGCCAATCATCACCTTCATTCTCTGCTCCGTCAACGAAATCTCTTCTTTCAAGACCGGTACATTCAGTTCAGGGACGAAATACGCCAGATTCTCACCAAACCTTTCGATCACCTGCACTCGTTGCTTAATCTGATAATGATATATAAGTGCGAAGGCCACAGCATCAATCAGGATCATTGCAACAATGACAGCTAAAAAAACGACTGCAGCAATACGGGTTTTCAATTGATGAGAGTACATTGTTTATCCTCAGAAAAAGCGTGGTCATTTACTACACATAAAATTCACTCTAACACAATAATTTTATTTAATTAACCATATAGATACACAGTAGCCAGATCTTCCTTAGCCGTTCTGCTAAGGACGGCCTCTTTAGTAACCTCAACCGTTAAACCAGCTACTGAGTACGTATTCTTCCGTTAAAACTTAATACAACCTCGGCCTTTGCCCCCGCTTCATTCTCAAGATAAATACGGCCCGCCTTCATTCCCAGTTTGCCAGAGAATCGGGTTTGATCATTTGAAAAATTTGAAGTAATTGAAATCCCATCAGACAAAACAGTTTTCGCAAGTACTTTTTCTCCCACCTGCCTAACCCAGTCACCTTCAATTCCACTACCAGCTCCATTATCAGCAAATATCAGATACCCTCTTTCCTCTACTTGAATAACTACATAGTTGTTAATTTTAACCGATGCCAACTTCGCCATTTGAAGATCTAGCACAGTATCAACAACAGCAGACCTGAAACGACATTTTTCCGAATAAGATTTTAGGCTAGGAACAGTTATAGCGCCCAAAATTGAAATAATAACCAAAACAATAATTATCTCTACAAAAGTAAACCCTTTACTTGAATTCCTCATCCGCCCTCCATATTGCTTAAGTGGTAAACGAATGATATTCTAATCCAGAGCTCTTACCTTTACCTAACATAACTCAACCGCATTCATGAAATACCCAACTCCTTATTTACGAATTTTATAAAAGTGCGCAGCTACACTACTATTTGAAACAATTTTAGCTTCTAATATTCCTACATATATATTTATTGTTAACCAAGAATAATTCATTCAATATCCATATAGTAACTTCGAACTAGTACTGCATAGTAACTATCAACAAGAAACCACTAATCATACCATTACTATTTTCATTGTTTTTTACTTATTTAATTAATTTTAATACTCACAAAACCAAAGTAATTTTAATATCTCCAGTCCATACACCATCCCACATATGCTATACTATGCTAATTTTACATGATTTTCACAAAAAGATAAGGTATTGTCACATTCTGTTACATTCAATTTAGAACGTGTTGTCAACAATCAACTTGCACAGATATTTCAGATCTTATAGTGACAATGGATCAACAGATATATATACACTTTCAACCTCATGGCCAAAGAGGTTTTAGTTTGGTTGAATTATCAATAGTTCTGGCTGTAATTACAATAATTGCAACTGTTGCAACTCCAAACTTTATTACATGGCTATCAAACTTACGCTTTCAGAAAGTATCTCAAGACATTATCTACGATTTACAGCTTGCAAAATCATCTTCCATAAAACGTAATTCAAATATTGTTTTTCTGATCAACAATTTCACATGCTCAAGTCCTCCGACACCAGTACCTATTCCTGGCGGTGGATATACAATTTTCATTGATGACGGGAACGGTGGAGGTTCAGCTGGCGACGATATTCTTACACCAGGTGAGTCGGTATTAAAAACCGTCTTAATGCCTCTGGATGTGGCTCTATGCAAAAATATCGATCCCAGCGATGACTTTGCAGGAAACTTAATAACCTTTCTTCCAACAGGCCTACCAAAAGACGGCAACACCGGGACAATCCGCGTCAACAACAACACTTTTCGGCAAGCAGATATATCGGTAAATATAAGCGGCTATATCAAGAGCAATTAACCACTACTGACCAGATATGAAATTGATAGACTCTTTAATCAGGGAATCAACCAAAATAAATAATCAAGGATTTACCCTTGTCGAACTGCTAATCACTCTCCTCATCTCAAGTTTTATCATGTCGGCCGCCTACTCTGCATATGTAACTCAACAACGAAGTCAAACTGCACAGAATCAGGTAGTTGAAATGCAACAGAATTTACGTTCTGCAATGAGTTTTCTCAGTTCTGAAATCCGTATGGCTGGGTACAAGCCTCCTTCAAGCAATGAAGATACAGGTGTCACTGATTTGACTAAAGGTAAAATCGAATTCACCTGGGAAAAAGATTCAGACGAAATAACAAACACTCCTGATATGCGTATCATATATCAATTTTCTAATGCTGACGATTCAGCACCCGTTGACGGCATTGCAGACAATGGAGCGGCCTCATTCCGCAGGAAAATAAATGGAGGGAATCTTCAACCCGTTGCTGACGATATTGTGGCAGTTGAATTCCTCTATACTCTCACTGACAACACCGATAACGGAAGTTACGACCCTCCTAAAAAACTCACACCTTCAGCTTCTGAATATAAAGACATCACGGCAGTTACTATTTCATTGCTTGCACGTTCCCCGTATGAAGATCGCAACTTCACAAACAGCTTAATCTACCAGACCGCTTCCGGGCAAAATTGGGGCCCATTCGATGATGGCTTTCGTCGTCGACTCTTAATTTCTACAGTGCAATTAAGGAATATGGCTTTATGAGCAATTACAAACTATACCCTGCTATAAATTCAGGGTTTACTCTCATAGAAGCAATCATCGCTATGGCAATCCTCTCCATTGGGATTATTTCACTCTATGCAATGCAGATCACCTCTATTCAACAAAATAATCGCGCATCTAATATCACAATTGCGACAAACTGGGCAGCTGAAAAAACCGAAGAAATTATCAATATGCCGTATGACCAGTTACTCGACGTAGATGGTGATGGTACCAACCAAGACCCTAACGATAAGGGGATAGACGAAGTGGGTGGCGGCAATTTCGGTCTCGACGATGTGACTGCAGCTGAGACTCCAGATGGCCAGCAGGTATCCCCTGATGGTAACTACACAATATACTGGAACGTCGCCACAGATCACCCGATTCCAGGAAATAAAACGGTCCAGGTGAATGTTATCGACAACAACCAACAAATGAAAAATGTACTTTCTGTTCAGTATATTAAAGAAGAACCTATTTGAGAGGCATATGTGAATAAAGCTCAAGGATATCATAGCAACAATAAGGGTTTCGTTCTCGTATTTGCCCTTCTAATACTGATGGTACTTTCATTTATAGGAATAATGGCCACCCGAAGTACCATTACAGAACTTATGGTCTCAGGCAATGACAAGGTCCACAAACAAACATTCTATCAAGCGGATGGAGGGACAGAACTTGCACAACATCTGCTTTTCAATAACTCGATCTGCA
>JBFHGS010000197.1:0-9492 GCA_041582995.1 Desulfopila sp.
AACCATCGTGCCAGGGCGCCACATGTATTTATAGTTCTATAAAATCAGGATGATACGGTTATTGGCTCTTGGTTTGGAGTGTACGCTGGAAGTGTAATAGCGATGTAGGAAGGATAACAATAGTGTAGGAATGCTGCAAAAATGTCAGATCTTTAAAGTGCAGATCATAGTACTGTCTCAGGTGAGATAGCCCAAGTGCCAAAGATGGTAAAATCATCTGCAAAGAGTAATATTCATGCAGATAAGGGTAGGGCGTCAGTGGGATTGTGTTGCATAATACGAGAATAGTTAATTCTCGATTCCAATGTTTCAACCTTTCGGATACATTGTTAAAAGTAGTGAAGCTTTTGGAGAGCCTTTGATGTGCCATATATCAATCAGATTGAGTGTTTGCTGCAGTTGGAGGCACGACAGTGCTCATCACACATCGCTACTGCCGGTAACGGTTTACAGTGAGAGTTGGTTGCCGCTGGCTCGGTTTTATAAATTAGAGGTATAAATATAAAATATGTATACATCGTTTTATAATCTCAAAGTCAAGCCGTTTCAGATCTCTTCAGATCCGGCATTTATCTGGCTTGGAGAAAAGCATAAAGAAGCCCTGGCAACTCTGACTTACGGGGTTCTTGATAATAAAGGGTTTATGCTTCTCACCGGCGATGTCGGGACTGGGAAAACAACTCTGATCAACACCCTGATAGAGGGTTTGAGCGATGATATTCTCTATGCGTCTGTTCCTGATCCGCGTTTGGAGCTGAATGATTTTTTTAATTTCATAGGTCAGGCCTTTCACATAAATCAGGAGTTCGAAAGTAAAGGAAAATTCTTATTACATTTCAGAGCATTCCTGGAACGGGCATACGAGGAAGGTAAAAAGGTACTGCTGCTCATCGATGAGGCGCAACTCCTGACACAGGATATGCTGGAGGAAATTCGTCTTCTCTCCAATATCCAAAAAGATGGCAACAATTTGTTGAATATCTTCTTCGTGGGCCAGGATGAGTTCAATGAAATTCTTGACAGGCGTGAAAACCGTGCCGTTGCTCAGCGCCTCACGTTAAATTATCATTTACGACCGTTGTCAGTGCAGGAAACAGACAACTATATTTGTCATCGTCTGCGTATAGCGGGAACAACAGAACGGTTGTTTGATGCGGAGGCAGTTGAGGAAATTCACGGGTCATCTGGTGGATTTCCCAGAAGAATTAATATTATCTGTGATCATTGCTTGCTTCGTGGCTTTGTAAAAGAGCAAAAAATAATTGATGGGGCGATGGTCAGAGGCTGTGCGCACGATCTGAGAATACCACAATATATCAAGCGAAATGTAGAGACGCCGGAACCGCAGATGCCGGAAAGGGTGGTAGCGCCTGAGAGACCATTACCTCCGCCAAGGCCGATTGCACCGCAACCAGAGTCGACTCCTGAAGACTTTGTGAAACAACGACAGGCGGTTCGACCACCGGTCGGCAGAAAGGGCTCTTCTTTTTCCGGACCTGTTTCTGCTCTGTTCATGGTTATTGCCATGTTGGTTCTCTTTTTCCTCGTATCTCCTGATGATTTTATGTCGACGTATACTACCGTGGCTGATTATCTGAAAGGTTTGAAGAGGAGTACAATTGAGCAGCCTGTCCAGCAGGAGACTGTTGAGCCCGTGCAGCAGAATCCGAATGGTGCTGATGTTTCAGCAGGGAAACAGGCGGGTAAGGCACCAGCAAGTCAGATCGCTCCGGTAACTGACAAAGAGCAGGAGGGCACTGTTAATGAAGATGTGAACCCATCATCACCACTAAAGCCGACTAACGATACAAAAGGAGACCTGCCAGCATCAGATATGGAGCGTTCGAAAGCGGCTGAAGAAGGGAAAAGTGTGTCTGTTGCACCAGCATCGGCTCATCAGACTAAAGTTCTTCCGGCTGTAGTTGATGAAGACGTTGGAACAGAGCCGGAAGAGATAACTCTTCCGCCGCCAGAGGCTGCCAGTCTTGAGGGAGGTTCACAACACATATCCCCCGTAGCATCTGAATTAGCTGTGCCCGCCAAGTTGTTGCCGGAAGAAACTGTCATGGTCCAGTTTGAAGCAGACTCAAGTGATTTTTATTTCACTGATATTGCAGATATAAGCATATTTGTCGATTCTATCAAAAACAACCCTGATGCGATGGTTGTCATTTCAGGCCACACTGATTCTCTCGGAGAAGAAGGTTATAACTACAAACTTTCCCTGTTCCGGGCCAATATGATTAAAAGCTTTTTCCTGGGTAGGGGGATTCCGCCTAACCAACTTAAGGCTCAAGGTTTCGGGAGCAGTAAACCTGTTGCATCTAATGACACTCCTGAAGGACGCAAGCAGAACAGGCGTGTAGAAATTGATGTTCTGACAAACTGAATCTGCAGTTGCTGTAGTTTTCAACTGTGACCATGCCTGTGCGGCTGTTCCCCGTGAGGATGCACATGAGTATGATTATGTAAATGTTCCCTGCCGCATTCCCATACTTTTCCCTTATTCATTGCGTAGATGTCTTCACAGGTGTCTGAGAGAAAATCCCAATCGTGTGAGATAATCATGTAAGCAATATCAAGCTCGCGTAAAATATGGATTAGTTTATGGCGGGTGACAGGATCGAGATTGTTGGTTGGTTCATCGAGTAATAGTGCTTGAGGTTGCATGGCCATAATGGTGGCGAGTGACACCAGTTTTTTTTCACCGCCGGACAACTGATGAGTGATGCGATGTGTAAAATCAGAGAGACCAAGCTGCTCAAGCGTTTGTTGCGCTATTGTCTTAGCTTCCAGAGGCGTCTGGCCAAGGTTGAGCGGCCCGAAAGCGACATCTTCAAGGACAGTTGGCGAAAAGAGCTGATCGTCGGCATCTTGGAAAAGAAGACCTATTTCTTTACGTAATTCTTTAAAATGGGATTTTTCCCGAACTTCTTTCCCTTTAAATAAAATTGCGCCGGAATTCTGCTTATGCAGCCCCATGATGATATGGAAGAGGGTTGTCTTGCCACAACCGTTCGGTCCAATCAAGCCAAGGCGTTGACCTGCTTTGAAGTCCATGCTGAAACCGTCAAGTATAGGTTTTTCGCTGGCGGGAAAATGAAAGGAGATATCCTGCAGGGCCAGCAGGGGGGGATTACTCATGAGAACCTCATCGAATCAGAAAGGGTAAAAATACTCCAGGGAAGCAAGTGAAATGACGGCAATAGAAATTGCTGATATAAAAACAATGTCAGTTTGGCAGAGGGATGTTTCATTAAGGCTGTAGAACCGGCCATTGAAGCCGCGCAGCATCATGGCCTGACTAACACGTTCTCCGCGATGCCAGCTCTTGACCAGTGTCATACCGAAGAGGTAACCGTATGTGCGGTAGGTGTGCATGTTGGTTCCCGGCTGAAAGTTGCGGAGTTTGGCGGCACGCGTGAGCCGCTGAAACTCCTGGTGTATGACGAAAATATAACGATAGGAAAAGAGCAGCAGCAGGCAGAGTTTTGGCGGAAATTTCAATTTACCAAGACTATGGCCGATATCGGCAATTGTAGATGTTGCCAGAAGAGCAATACAGAGAACGATAATTGCGTTGGTTTTTATGGTGATAAGGGTTGCCAGGAGAATTCCTTCAACGCTCACTGTGAGCGGACCAAGATTCATCAGATTGCTTCCGGGATAGCTGAGCGGCAGAGTAAGCCAGAGAAAAAACGTGAAGCTGTTCACCACCAGCAGTCGCATAAAGACAGGGCGAAAGTCAAGTCTGGCAAAATGAGCCAGCAGCACCGCCAGTGCAAGCCCGGTTCCGGCAGTCTGGTAATTCTGGCTCAGAGCGATCACCAGGGTCAGCAATATGGCACTGATCAGTTTGACCCTGGTGTCGAGGCGGTGAAGCAGGGAGTTCCCCTGGCTGAATCGTTCAAATGTCACTTGCTTGTATACTCATCCAGATAAATCCACAAAACAGCGCCAAGTTCTACACCCTTATCTTCTCCCTGCGGGTTTTTAAGCGTGTAGTCCGCTTCGTTTAAGGCAGCAAATCCCCACCAGCCGGGTACGGGACAGCTAAAGGAAAAAATACCGCTGGCGTCAGCTTTCACGACCTGGGTGACATGATAATCACTCGGGGCTGTATATATGCCGTCCCGGTTGTAGAGTTCAACCTCAACTTCGGCATACGGGACGGGCTGTCCGTTCATCAGTACTTTACCTGAAAAACTGTTACCTGCATAGTTGCCAAAAGGTCGCAATTGCGGGATAATTTCAGTTGGTAACCCTGCAGGTTGGTCCCAGCCTGCATCGTCGCCGAAAGCAGCAATGACAGTTTTGGTGTAGTGGATGATGGAAACATCTTCTGACGGTTCCCAGTATGGCTGGGGTTCCATGGCAAACTGGTATACTCCTGGCCGCTTTACTGCGAATGTCGTCTGCCAGCCATTGTGATCCATGACCGGTTTTGCCTGCAGTGTCTCGAGAAGATCAGTTTTCTCACCGTCTGAGATCACAAAAAAGCTTGTGGGCTTCACCAGATCCATGCCGATCAATTCGAATGGATGCGAGAAGGACAAGCTCAGGTCGACAGTTTTCTTCTGCTGGCTGACAATATTTTCAGAAGGAATAACCATGCCGAAATGGGCCATGGCCAGAGTTGCGCTGCCTGCGAGCAGGCCTGTGATACAGCCTGCTGTCATGAGTTTTCGAATCATGCAGAATCTCCTTTTTTGAATTTAAGGTATGCAGCAATACCAGCTAAACCGAAGATATATCCAATGCCACCAAGTATATCTTGTAGTGAAACTTTCCTTTCCCTGTTCTCTGCCAGCATTCGCTTTACCGGGCCGAGCTGTTTTTCAATAGATTCTTCCACAATCTGCCGGAGAAGATCTTCGCTCACTGCCTGAAGTGCTGGAGTGGCAATATCGGCTGTAAGCTGAGGGACCAGATCTTCGACATCAGCTGTAGAGGTAGCGGCAGTAGATGCTGTCCCTGCGGTTACTTCGGGAAGATATTCTGCCGCTTCAAGCAGCCATTCGTTGCGGTGACCTTCACCAACATTGACAATAATGCGTAAGTTCAGCTGTTTTTGTATGGCGACTTCAGGGACAGGGAAGGAGAATCGGCCGTCCTCATCAGTCGTGGTAGTAAGAATCGGACTGCCGTCACCAGCATTTTCAACGATTATTTCGACGTTTTTCGGAGTCTTGCCGCCATTAAAGGAAGTTTCGCCAATAATGGTGTCTCCCTCTCCGTAAGCGAAAACACGTACTTTGTGTGCGTAACAACTGGTCGCGGTCAGGAAAAACAGAGCAAGTAAAGTTATGAGTGTAGCTGATCTTTTCAAGACTTCTTTCCCTCCAGTATTTCCGGATGAACCCGGGCGAGAAATGAGACGGTGAACATAGTGACAAACCCTTCAATGAACATCACGGGCAGATGGGCAATAACTGTAATCTGAGCAGCGCGCATAAAGCCTATATCTGAGAGGGCAAGGGCACCAGCCATGAATACTGCGGCCAGCAGGATAGCAAGAAATCCTCCGGCAAAGCCAGCGAAAGCACGGGTTCTCGGATTGCTGAGCCAAGGGCGGACAAGGTAGAAACAGAGAATCGCGGCTGCAGCCATATTGAAGGTGTTTACCCCGATGACTGTAATCCCGCCAAATTGAAAAAAGACTGCCTGCAGCAGAAGGGCGATAAGTATTGCAGGAAAACAGGCCCAGCCGAGTATTACTCCAAGTAGACCATTTAGCAGCAGGTGAACACTGCTTGGGCCGACAGGTACATGAATGAGGGAGGCCACAAAGAATGCAGCTGTGAGTATTGCCACCGGCATAATGCGGTCATAATCGAGAGATTTTAAACCGATCGCAGTGCCAACTGCCGTAAGTGCCCCGCCACCGATAAGAACCGGAGCCGATAATACCCCTTCGGAAATATGCATGCTGTTACGTGTTGTGAAGTTTATGGATGAGGGCGGTGGATGAATCTGAAACAGGTGAGGCAGGGTGTATGGGGAATTTGTGGATAACGGGGAAATGCTGGCTGAATAACCCTATGGGGTTGTTCGTAATTGCTCTGTCACGCGCTGTTGTACTGCTACCACAATTCATCTTCATGCTCGACTGTCCCTGATAGATTGTTTTGGTAACACAAATTAATAATGCGTATTACCAGACCACCTTTCAGGTACCCTGTCAAGTAGAAATAAAACCATATAAGAGTATGATAGGCAACCGGTAAATCTTAGCGGGAAAGCGGGTGGATGATGTGAAAAAGTGGTCACGAAAGGGATCAAATGACGTCAACGTTCTAAGGCAATATGTCGCAAAAATGTCCTTATTTAGTGTTGACAGTATTGCGGTATACAATATAATGTGCGCCCATCATGGTGCTCCTCATGGGGAGGAGCGGAAAGAGGGAATCCGGTGCAAGTCCGGAACTGTCCCGCAGCGGTAAGTGGAAACGACCGCCGTAATACTGCACTGATCTGATTTTCAGGTTGGGAAGCAACGGCCAGTAGGCACGCGTAACCCTGTTGAGTTGTCCACGAGTCCGAAGACCTGCCAGATGAGTATCTGCCTGCACCCCGCAGGCCCCCCTTCGAGGAAAGGTAAAAAAATATGTACGACAATGCTGCTACTGTAACCACAGTTCCGTCCGCTGTTCTCTTTCAGAGCATAAAAAAACGTAATGGACAGACTGTTCCTTTCAAATCCCAGAAGATTACAGACGCCATTTTTAAAGCTGCAGAGGCCACTGAAGAGTTTGATAAGGCTGAAGCACGAAGGCTCACTATCCGGGTGCTCAGTCTGGCTCAGGCAGTCATCGATCATGAAGTTCCCGAGGTTGAAGAGCTTCAGGATCTCGTTGAAGAAGTGTTGCTCGCATCTCCGCATAAGAAAACCGCGAAAGCCTATGTCTTGTATCGTGAGCAGCATGCTCTGATCCGCAGGATGGCCAAAGAGGCTGATGTGAAAATCATCGACCAGTATTTAAGCCATCTTGACTGGAAAATAGAAGAAAACTCAAATATGAGTTACTCGCTGCAGGGATTGAATCACTATATTTCCAGCGAGATCAGCAAAACCTACTGGCTGAACGCTATTTACTCGCAGGAAGTACGGGCTGCCCATGAGTCAGGTGATCTGCATATTCATGATCTGGGTTTGCTTTCAACCTACTGTGTGGGCTGGGATCTGCAGGACCTTCTGCGCCAGGGTTTCTGCGGCGTAAAGGGCAAGGCTGTGTCGCGTCCGGCAAAACATTTTCGCGCAGCGCTCGGTCAGGTGGTAAATTTCTTTTATACTCTGCAGGGAGAGGCTGCCGGTGCTCAGGCATTCTCTAGTTTTGATACCCTGCTGGCCCCGTTTATCCGCTATGACAAGCTGAATTATAAAGAAGTGAAACAGGCGATTCAGGAATTTATCTTCAATCTGAATGTGCCGACCCGGGTAGGCTTTCAGACACCGTTTACCAATCTTACCATGGACCTGCAACCGCCTTCGACCCTTGCCGGCCAGGCTGTCATTATCGGCGGTGAGATGCAGGCTGAGACCTATGGCGATTTTGCCAGTGAAATGGCAATGATCAACAGGGCTTTCCTTGAGGTGATGACGGAGGGTGACGCCCAGGGGCGGGTTTTTACCTTCCCCATCCCGACCTACAATATTGGTGAGGATTTTGACTGGGAGAATCCGGAGCTTGATATACTCTGGCAGGCTACGGCCAAGTACGGCATTCCGTATTTTGCCAATTTTGTAAATGCGGATCTTTCACCTGAAGACGCACGTTCCATGTGTTGCAGGCTACGTCTCGACACCCGCGAGCTTGAAAAGAGGGGTGGTGGTTTGTTTGGAGCCAATCCACTGACCGGCAGCATCGGTGTTGTGACTATGAACCTGGCGGCCATCGGTTATCAGGCCACATCGGAAGAAGAGTTTTTCAGCCGTCTCGACAGACTGATGGATATCGCCAGAACCAGTCTTGAGGTAAAGCGTAAGGTTATTGAAAACCTTACTGAAAAAGGATTGTACCCGTACACTCGCCATTATCTGCAGCAGGTCTGGGAGCGAAGCAACAGCTATTGGCGAAATCACTTTTCCACTATCGGTATAATTGGTGGTAATGAGGCGTGTGTGAACCTGCTTGGTAAGGATATCGGAACTGAAGAAGGGTGTGCTTTTGCCGGTCGAATTCTGTCTCATATGCGCGAAAGGCTTCAGGACTTTCAGCAGGAGACCGGTAATCTCTATAATCTTGAAGCGACACCTGCCGAAGGAACCGGTTATCGTCTGGCACGTGCTGACCAGAAGCGGTTTCCGAAGATGCAGTGCGGTCTCTATGATACTTCAGATAATACACCGCTCTACACCAACTCCACGCAGTTGCCTGTAAATTACAGCGAAGATGTTTTCCAGGTTCTGGATCTTCAGGATTCGCTGCAGTCGAACTATACCGGTGGTACAGTGTTGCACGTGTTTCTCGGCGAGGCGGTACCTGATATTGACGCTGTGAAGGCATTTGTCCGTAATGTCTGTAACAATTATCATCTGCCGTATTTCACCATTTCCCCTACCTTTTCGATCTGCCACACCCATGGCTATCTGAACGGTGAGGTGAAGAAATGTCCAGTATGCAATGAGGATACTGAAGTGTATTCGCGGGTTGTCGGCTATATGCGTCCTGTAGATCAATGGAATAAGGGCAAGCGTGCAGAATTTGCCCAGCGTAGCCGATTTGATTTTGAAGCGGCATGCTGATTGGCGGCTTCCAGCCATTTTCGCTCAGTGATTTTCCTGGTAGAGCGGCAGCGATAGTTTTCACCCAGGGGTGTAACTATCGCTGTCCCTACTGTCATAACCGCTCGCTCTGGTCTCCTGAATCCGTTGACAGCTCATATACAGAGGAAACGGTTCTGGACTTTTTAAAGAAACGGCGAGGGAAGCTGGACGGGCTGGTGGTTACAGGCGGAGAACCGTCCTTGCATGATGATCTGCCTGAATTTCTGTTGCGGGTGAAAAGTCTTGGCTTTGTAGTAAAGCTGGATACAAACGGCAGCAGGCCTGAAGTCATCAGGGGGCTTTTGGCAGATGGGCTTATCGATTATGTTGCTATGGACGTGAAGGCCCCGTATTCCAAGTATGATGCCCTTTGCGGGATTCCTGTGAATATCACTCACATTGCCGAAACAGTAGACGTTATTGACTCGGCAGGTATTCCTCACCATTTCCGTACGACCTGTTACCCGGCTTTGCTCGATGAACATGATATCGATCAGATTCAATCGATGCTGCCTTCCACCTCAAAATATGTGCTGCAAACCTATCGGGAACCTTTACGTTGATTGGTAAATTTTTGGTAAATGCTTAGTCTGTTGGGAGCAACGTGACTCTAACAGAGGAGGTATTACAATGCAGAAACTTACTGAGGATTCCCTCGCGAAATGTATTCTGAGCTGCGAATATACCAGTCATCAGGTGCAACATGTCGATCATTACTACTGTGA
>JBFHGS010000198.1:0-9434 GCA_041582995.1 Desulfopila sp.
CTCTATTCCCTTTCTGGCAAGACCCATCACCTGCAAAAACTCTTCCTCAGTAAACGGTGCGCCTTCAGCAGTCGACTGAATTTCGATCCAGCGACCGTCACCGCTCATAACAAAATTTGCATCGGTCTCAGCAGCGGAATCCTCGCTGTAATCAAGATCAAGATATGGGGTACCAGCTATAATTCCTGCTGAAATCGCGGCAACTGGCTGTATGGTCGGAAGCTCGGCAAGTTTACCTTCAGCTACCAGCTTTTTAAGACCGTCGCGCACAGCAAGAGCAGCACCGGTTATAGAAGCTGTACGGGTACCACCGTCTGCATTCAACACATCACAATCGATCCGCAGTGTGCGCTCGCCAATGGCCTTAAGATCAACCATCATACGCAGACTTCTACCGATCAATCGCTGAATTTCAGAGGTACGGCCTGACGGGCCCTTAGATTCTCGCCTGTACCGACCATTGGTGGCACAGGGGAGCATCCCGTATTCCGCCGTGATCCAACCCTGCCCTTTGCCCTCAAGAAAAGGTGGAACTTTTTCTTCAATGGACAGTCCGCAGATAACATGGGTATTACCCATTTTAATCAATATTGAAGCATCAGCATTCAGTTGAATGCCTCTCTCGATTGTTACCGGGCGCAGACTGTCAGTATTTCTGTTATTTGCTCGTTGCATGATTCACCGTTATGTAAGGATTATATTCTTAAAAAATATGAAAAAATGCCGGGGAAAATATTCCTCCGGCAAGTTAACTCTCTCCGTAAATACAAAAAGGTCTGATGCACCATTGTGCATCAGACCTTTTCAGCATACTCGTGAATGCGTCGGAATAAAACCGTATTTTACTATTTGAGCTGAATCATTTCAGCTAGCTGTATATACGTACTATTTGAGCGTTTCACGAACGGTGGCAAGATATTCTTTGCCGATCTTTTTCTCCCAGATTGCATAAACTTTCTCGGCATCCGTCTTCATTTTATCCTGATCTGCCGCATTCAATGTGAGAAATGTGACACCGTCGCTTTGTGCTGCTGCAATCTCTTTTTCCTGCTGAACTCTGGTCAATCTTCTGGCAGAAGCACTTTCTTCAGCGATAACATTCAGAAGAGTTTCACGGATATCTTCAGGCAATGACTTCAGCCACTTACTGTTGGTTAAATGAACATAAAGCCCCTGAGCATAATCTAGCGTAGTATAATACCTGGCGACAGTGAATTTCTTACTGATATTACAGACGATCGGCGTATGATCGAGCCCATCAATCACCCCGGTCTGCAGTGCCTGAGGTACATCCGTCCAGGGAAGTACCGCAAATTTAAGTCCCCACGCCTTATAGGAGTCAATATTCACCGGTGCCTCAGCGATTCTAAAATTCACGCCAGCAGCATCATTAAGCGTGGCGACGGGCCTGGTAGTTGCCCAGCCATAACTGCCGTAACCGGTAAAATCTACAACCTGCATACCTTTTGAAAGCGGAGCGTCACGAAAAGGCTCCCATGTCGCTGGGGTCTCTCGGAAAGCATCAAGTTTTTCAAATGTATCGACTACGTAGGGAAGATTAACAATACCCAGTTCAGGCGCAATATTAGCAGCAGCGACCGAAGAACTCATCATGCCCTGCACTGCACCGAATTTCAGTTTATTGATAACATCCTTTTCACCACCGAGCTGAGAGAGCGGGCGAAAATCAACATATAACTGACCGTTCGTCTCCTTCCATACCCGATCGCGGATAGCGAAACCGACCGACACCCCTTCGATAGCAGGATGACCGACACAGGAAAGAAGATAGGTATATTTTGCACCTGATGGATCAAAGGAAGGTTTCCATTTTTCCAGAGGGTCGTTTGCCGTTGCAGTACCCGCTGCAGTCACAGCTATAACTGCCGCCCCAATAGCACTCATTATCAATGACCTACAACTTTTCATTACATCCTCCTTGATAAAGTTGATCAGTTTACGCACCAGAGAGAAACGTACCGGACAACCGCATGAAAATGCAACTTAAATATTCCAAAAGACCACATTGTAACCTTCCAGATTTACGCCACTTTAGCTACCCAAAAGTACAAAGGTTATCTCTATACCTAACCACACCTGAAGCAAAAGTATCACCCATGAAACCTGATGTTAATTTTATTTCTCCGGAAGGCCCTTCCGCCTCATTTACTTCTCTTTTACGGTTGATTTGGATAATTTTTTATGGTACTTGGATTTTCTACAGCCTATTTACATAATGAAAGTCATGTTCAATGTTTTCGCTTTCATGACTGCCGCACCACATCAGCAAGGAGAATTATTAATGAAAAAACTTTTAACCGCACTGTTACTACTCGCTCTCACTTTGCCAACAGCATTGATGGCAGAAGAGAAAAAGGATCCTCTTGCCGCCTGGAATCCTGCATTTGATCCTAGTGGCGCTGAGTATACGTATATACTCTCAAACGTCAGTCATCCGGTTATTGAGGGTGTTGCAGTGGGTTATCGTATCCGTGATGCAGTATGGGAAAAATCCAATGGTCGTATTTACGTAGATTATCGGCCTCTCTCCCAGCTTGGTGGCGAAAAAGACGTTATCAGTAAATTGAAAATCGGTGCAATTCAGGGAATGTTGTCATCTTCTGTTGCTGCAGCTAATGTTTCTGATCTTCTTGGAATCGTCAACCTGCCTTATGTAATAGATACCTTCGACAAAATTGACACCTTTAGAAATACCCCGGATCTCTGGGAACCTTTTGCCAACGGCGCCCAGCGTCAGGGCCTTATCGTTGCCGACATTACCGGATACGGTCCTTATGGATGGGCGACGACCTCCCCGGTCAGAAGTCTTGAAGAGGCCAAAGCTATTAATTTCCGAATCGCAGAAGCACCTGTCAATACAGACTTCTACAAGGCTTGGGGTTTAAAATTTACCGTAATGCCATGGCCGGATGTTCCGCAGGCCTTACAGACCGGCGTTATCACGGGGCTCGATCACACCGCCATCGTATGTAATATCACCAAAAAATTCACTATAGCCAAAAGCTTCACTGAACTGAATTATGCCCAGGGCCTTTTCGTCCATCTGGTCAACAAGCGCTGGCTGAATAAACTTCCAAAAGACTTGCAGGAAGTTTTCCTCAGTGTTATCAAGGAAGAGAGTGAAAAAACGCGTACTCTGACCCGCCAGCAGCATGCAGCACAGGTTGCCAAAGCCAAGGAAGAAGGAGTTGAATTCATCCAGCTTCCCGATGCCGAAATTGCCGAACTGATAAAAGCGTCTGAACCGGTCCTGGAACAGTGGGGCCAGAAAATCGGACCGGAATATCTCGCCAAAGTGCGTGAAACTCTGGGCAATTAATACCTGCAGCACTGTAGCATAATGACTGGCCGCCTTGCGGTGAGCCTATTCAAGGGTTGATGAGTTTTCTCATCGACCCTTTTTTCGTGTACTGAAAGCTATCTGGATATGTTAAAAAAAATATTTAAATCGATAGACCGGGTGTTTCTTTTTGTGGAGGAATGGTCACTGTTTGCAGCTGTCTGCATAGCCCTGACAACAGCAATGGCCAATGTTATATTACGTAAAGCGACCAATGATTACAGTCTGTACTGGTCAGACGAAGTTGTCCGTAAGGTAATTTACTTTTCAACCTATATAGGTTGCGTCGCCGCAATTCGCAGTCGCTCGTTAATCCGTATCGATGCCCTGCCCCAAATGCTGCCGGTGCTAAAAAAACCTCTCACCCAACTCTCCCATTTTGCTGTTCTGGTGTTCTCCTGCTGCATGATCTATCTCGGAAGTCAGATGACTATAATGATGTACCAGGACGAATATGCCCAATCTGCCACGCTGCAGATTCCTGAATGGTATTTTTACGCTATCCTGCCACTCATGGGCTTTATGATGTTTATCCGGACGCTGATCACGATGCGTGAAGACTGGATCGGCGAAAACGACATCACAGGGGGCAAATAAAGATGGAAAATTCGTACCTGATGATTTTCGCTCTGCTGCTCGGCTGTCTCGCTTCGACCATGCCGGTGTTCATGGCACTGTTTTTTACCGGCACAATCGGTCTGGTTTTCGGTGTGGGCATTGACCCGCAGATAGTGATTGAGGTGCTCTACCGCAGCATGGACAAGTTCGCCCTGGTGGTAGTCATGTTCTTTGTGCTCTGCGGTAATATCATGACCACCGGCTCCATCGTTGAAAAGCTTATCAAGGCTGCCAACGTTCTGGTTGGATTCCTCCCCGGCGGTCTGGCAATGGCTGGTATATTAGCCTGCGGATTCTTCGGTGCTATCTCCGGCTCGACCGTTGCAACAGTTGTCGCTATCGGCGGTTTCATGATTCCCGCACTTATCGAAAACAAGTATGATGAAAAGTTCTCAGTAGGCCTCATGACAACCGCCCCGATCCTCGGGGTTATCATTCCTCCATCCATTGCGATGATCCTCTATGCCATGGTGAGTAATGATCAGCTTGAAGCTCTCTTTCTTACAGGTTTTATTCCCGGAATACTCATCATGCTCGCCATGAGTTTCTATTCGTATTATGTCTGCAAAAAAATGGGCATGAAACGGCGGGAACGCCCCACACTGCAGGAAGCGTTGGCTATTTTAAAGGAAAGTGCCTGGGCACTTTTTTTACCGGTTCTCATCTTTGGTGGTATTTACTCGGGACTCTTCACTGCCAACGAAGCTGCAGTTGTCGCCTGCTTCTATGCGTTTTTTGTTGAAATCTGTATTCACCGCGACATGAAACTTATAGATGTCAAAAAGGTGATCGTCTCCTCCGCCGTCACCTCCGCCACCCTGCTGATCATTGTGGCAGGCGCCTCGGTTTTCGGTGAATATCTTACCTTTGAGCAAATTCCGGGTAAAATTGCTACTGTCGTGGTTGAGAATATCAGTTCCCCGTGGGTATTCCTGCTCTCCGTCAATATCCTGCTGCTCTTTATCGGCATGTTCATGGATATCATCTCCGCCACGCTGATCCTGACACCTATTTTCCTGCCGCTATTGTCAAAATTTGGCATAGACACCATGCATTTCGGTCTGCTGATGACTATAAATCTGGGTATAGGCTACTGTACTCCGCCTCTTGGCGTGAGTTTGTATATCACCGGTGCGACGGTTGATCGCAATCTGGTCTATGTGTCACGGGCCGTCATGCCCTTTCTGCTCATTCAGATCGCGATATTGATGGTGCTGACCTTCTGGCCCGGCCTGGTACTGTTATTACCACGACTGATTTACGGTTATTGATTTGCTGTCCGGATTTACCAACAGTGAAGTACATAAGGAGAAAATATGGACCCGAAAATCCTGATTCCCGTCGATGACTCAGCTACCGCCAAAAGAACTATTAAAGCCGTTATTGAACAAAGAAAACGATTCTCAAGAAAACTTACCCTGATTTATGTAATCAATCAGGAACAGCTGGCATACCGGATGATTCCTGACTTCCAGCTTGATATGGTGAAGGCAAATGCCCGAAAATCAGGCAAACAGTTGCTCGAACGCTACAGGGCCGAATTGCAGGATGTCGGTTTTACCTGCGAGTTAATTCTCGAAATCGGGGAGCCCAGGCAGATAATAACCAGGATTGCTAACACTCAGGACTTTCAACTGATGGTGATCGGTCGCCACGAAGGCGGTGGTGAAATACGGGATGTTCTCTTCGGTTCAGTTGCCAATCACGTATTGCATAACGTGAAATGCCCTGTACTACTCTTCTGAAATAGCAATTGCAAAGCTCATTCGGGCGCGATCCCGAATGGGCTTTGCTGATTGTTCACGCAGTACCTCCACCCTCCACTTCCAACTCTTTTACCGCCGATATCAGTTGTTGCAGGGACGAATATCCGGCAAGTTGCTCCCGTGAAATGACAACATCCAGCGACCCGTTTTCTTTCAGGATCACAGGGTATTCCATTTGCTTACCATATTTCTTCTCGAATTCATCCCGGTGTAGAAAAACCATCTCACATGTGGCATTTTGCCGAAATTCCTTCCACTCCGGATTTTCCCTGAACGTTCCATGTGTCAGACTGCACAACAGACAGTCATAGGTCGCCGGGCTAAAGAGTTTGTGACCGATATCCTTAACTGTATTTGCCAGTCCGCTATCCGCATTATAAATAAAGATCAATCGCATATATCACCTCAGGTGTAATATTGAATTTTTTGATTACCCCTAATCCTCAGCTTCGCAATTCGGGAGACGGATTTATTAGTCCCCTCAGCACATTCTGGAAAAATTTAATCTGTCTCCCGGATTATGAGTAGCTGCTTGGATTGAGACTTTTGGCCTTTGAGAGCACTTAAGCTAGCGCCATTCCAATCAGTCCCCTACTCTCATCCTTTTGCGACAGGCTGAGCTTCAGGGGTAATCAGATTTATGTATTTTTTACAGTCGTAGTATTACAGAGTTCGACAAATATACTTTTATTCCCTTCATTCCTCACCTTTCACCCTTCCTCCCTTCGCTCATCACATTTCTCACTGAACCTGAGTATTCAAAAAAAATATCCACCACCCTCCTGACAAACCGCCATCCTGTCCTTACTTGTATCTGTAATTATTTGTGTTTTGTCATTTTGAACTGCTCAATCATGTTGCATGTGATCATGCTCCAACAGTTCCAGGCGAACCAACAAAGTTAAATAGACTGGAAACTGACGATAATTTGCATATATGATACAAGTACAATTTCAATCACTTCAGGTGGGGTTTCCCACTGTCACACGTCTACCCCGGGAGGACACGAGCTATGCCGGTCGTTAACTATCAGCAATACTGCCAGATGCTGGATAACGCAAAACAAAATAAATTTGCCTATCCCGCTGTGAACATAACATCCAGTGAATCTATCAATGCCGCCCTTCTTGCTTTCAAAGAAGCAAATTCAGACGGAATCATTCAGGTTTCAACAGGTGGCGGCCAGTTTGCTTCCGGTCTCGGAGTAGGCTCAATGGCCAAAGGGGCAATCGGTCTTGCGATCTTTACGCATATCATGGCGGAACATTATGACGTAAATATTGCTCTGCATACCGATCATTGTCATCCTCAAAATGTTGAGTCATTCATGATGCCGCTCATCGCCGAGACAAAAAAACGACGCGCCGCCGGGCTGCCAAACCTCTTCAGTTCACACATGTATGACGGCTCCGCCCTGCCGATGAAAGAAAATATTGCAGAGTCTGTTCGTCTCATGAAACTCTGTGTTGAACTCGACTTAATTCTTGAGATTGAAACAGGTATCGTCGGTGGTGAAGAAGATGGCCACGACACCTCTGGAGTATCAGCAGACAAGCTGTATACCACCCCGGCAGACATGGTACTGGCCTCAAAAGAGCTCGGCTCCATGGGCCGCT
The DNA here is from genome assembly GCA_041582995.1 of Desulfopila sp. GTDB lineage: Bacteria > Desulfobacterota > Desulfobulbia > Desulfobulbales > Desulfocapsaceae > Desulfopila. The sequence goes on from JBFHGS010000198.1 coordinate 7,362, forward strand.
TCCTGCTGGCTGCAACATTCGGCAACGTGCATGGTGTCTATAAACCCGGCAACGTAAAACTCAAACCGACCATTCTTCGAGATGGCCAGGAAGCCGTGACAAAAGCACTGGGTGCAGATGCCCGCCTCGATCTGGTTTTCCATGGCGGATCAGGCTCTGAACTTGCAGATATTCATGAGTCACTCGATTACGGGGTAGTGAAAATGAACATCGATACCGACACCCAGTACGCATATACTCGGCCTATCGCTGATCATATGCTGAAAAATTATGACGGTGTATTAAAGATCGAGGGAGAAGTCGGAAACAAAAAGGTGTATGACCCGCGCTCTTATGGTAAAAAAGCGGAACGTAATATGGCAGATCGCATCATGCGCGCCTGTGAGGATCTGCGCTCAGCAGGAACAAGTTTAGGCAAAAATATCTGATCGCACCTTGTTTCAACCTCTACAGCATGCTTAAAGCCGGATTCGACAATCGCTACTGCCGGATCCGGCTTTTGGTAGTACATGTACTTTAATTCACATCTGCTGCCGATTTCTCGTCTCCAGGCTCTGAAAACACATAGAGATCCGCAGTCAGCTCCCGTAACTCATTCTCATCGAGTGTTTCTTTTTCAAGCAATGCTTTTGCACATCTCTCAAGCACTTCACGATTTTTTTCTAAAAGTGAAGATGTTGAAGTGAAAATTGTATCGACAATATTACGCACCGCTGCGTCAATCTGCTGGGCAGTGGCATCGCTCATGCTGGATCGGTTCATCGTCGGATACTGCTGGCCAAGAAATGTCTGTTGATGATCCTCAAAAACAATATGACCGATCTTCTCATCCATGCCGTATCGGGTAACCATTGATCTGGCAATGTCTGTAGTACGGCCGAGATCATCAGAGGCCCCTGTGGAGAGATGATCAAAGACAAGCTTTTCCGCAACGCGCCCGCCCAGCAAAACAGCGATCTTACGCTCAAGCTCTTGCTTGGTCATAAGAAAACGATCCTCAGTCGGTCGTTGCATGGTATACCCCAATGCTCCGACGCCGCGTGGAATAATTGAAACTTTATGCACCTTGTCAGATCCCGGTAAAGCAAGCGCCGTCAGGGCATGGCCTATCTCATGATAGGCGACAATCTCCCGTTCCCGGGGATTCAGCAAACGATTTTTCTTCTCTAATCCGGCAACTATCCGCTCAATCGCTCTGGTAAAATCATCGGTATCTACCCGCTCTGCCTGACGCCGTGTTGCCAGAAGTGCAGCTTCGTTTACAAGATTTGCCAGGTCAGCTCCGGAAAATCCGGTCGTCAGTTCCGCGATTTTCTGCACTTCGACATCATCAGCAACACGCACCTTTTTCATGTGTACCCGCATGATCTGCTCACGTCCGAGCTTATCCGGTCTATCCACCAGCACCTGCCTGTCAAAACGTCCAGCCCGCAAAAGTGCGGGATCAAGAATCTCCGGGCGATTCGTGGCAGCAAGCAGAATGAGTCCACCAGTCTGGTCGAACCCGTCCATCTCCACCAGCAGCTGATTCAGCGTCTGTTCACGCTCGTCATTACCACCCATACCTCCAACCGCGCTTCTGGCTCGACCAAGTGCATCAAGCTCATCAATAAAGATTATTGCCGGAGCTGATTTGGTGGCCTGCTCAAACAGATCGCGAACCCGTGCCGCGCCCACACCGACAAACATCTCCACAAATTCAGAACCGCTGATAGAAAAGAACGGCACTGAGGCTTCACCGGCAACAGCCCTGGCCAGGAGGGTTTTACCTGTGCCGGGAGGGCCGACCAGTAATATGCCTTTCGGCATCCGCGCCCCGAGTACACCATATTGATCAGGAGATCTCAGGAAATCGACAATTTCGACAAGTTCAGCTTTGCTCTCATCAACACCGGCAACATCGCCAAAATCAACACCGGTCTGCTGCTCGACATAGATTTTCGCCTTTGACTTACCGATATTCATAAACCCGCCGCCCGGCCCCTGTTTATCAATCACCTTGCGGATCACAAAAAGCCAGATACCGAAAAACACCAGAGCCGGGACAATCCATGAAAAGAGAGTGATGAGAAA
>JBFHGS010000199.1:0-9392 GCA_041582995.1 Desulfopila sp.
ATTATCTTATTTGAGACACGGTACATAGCGATGAGCGAAAAACAGAGACGAAGTATCAGTTTTACGTCATCGGCCAAAAAACCGGAATAATTACCATCAATACCGCAAAAATCAGCAAAGTAAGTGGCACACCAACCTTCACATAATCCATGAATTTATAACCACCGGGCCCCATCACCAAAACATTGGCGGGATGCGAAATAGGCGAGGTAAAGCTTGACGATGCCGCCATCGCTACTCCCATCATCAATGGATATGGAGAAATCCCAAGGCCTGCCGAAGTTTTCAGGGCAATCGGTACCATTAATACCACCAGTGCTGCCGTCGGAATGATACTCGTCGCAATAAACGTGATACTGAGCAGACCGAAAAGGACGCCATAAGGTCCGAACGGCCCGAGTAGAGCAATCACGTTTTCAGCGACCAGAGCAGCGGCACCGGTCTTATCCAAAGCGACTCCCAGAGGCAACATGCCGGCAATCAGAAAAACAGCCTTCCATTCTATATAGCGATAAGCTTCTTCCATGGTAAGGCATTTACTCAGGACCATAAAAGCTGCACCAATTACTACAGCTATATATATGGGAACCCAACCGAGAATAACAGGCAGTAGTACAGCCGCCATAATCCCAAGCGCAGTAGCCGCTTTATCCTCGCGTGCCACTTCCTGCATATTTTCAGTCAACACCACAAAATCAGGTTCACGGCCCAATACTTCCAATTTTTTCCAGGCACCAAAAAGCAGCAGTGCATCACCGAGCTGCAATTGCAGATCACGTAGGCCGGTTCGAATAACTGCCCCCTTCCGCCAGACAGCCAGCACCGTGAGTCCAAATTTATCTCGAAAACTGATTTCCTGCAGAGTTTGCCCCGTAAGCTTCGAGTGCGGAGAAAGAATAACTTCGACAAAACCGACTTTATCATTTTCGAGTATAGAAAGATCTTCAACCCCACCCTGCCCCTTGTCGAATACCGCTTCAATTCCCTGCAACAACAGCACAGCAACAAGATCCGACATACCAGAGACGACCAGCTTGTCACCCGGTTCAAAAACAACAGCGGAGGATGGCACAAGCGCCGTGCCATCCTCCCTGATTATCGACAGTATCTGTACATCAAGAGCATCTCCCAGACAACTTTCCGTTACTGTCATCCCCAGCAAACGTGAGTGGATAGGAACACTCAACATCCGCACTTGCTTGGCAAGTTCGTAGTTGCTCTGCACATCAGACTGATTGAGGATGACAGGCGGCATAATACCTTCTGTCCCTTCCAGATCATTAATCGAAGCAACAGGGCCATGCACAACCAGCACATCACCGGCCCGCAACTGCTGGGACTTCACATTGGTGGCAATTGTCCTGTCAAAACGTAATACCTCCAGCACGTTTAACCCGTATCGATTACGAAAACCAAGATCTGAAAGAGTTTTTCCGATCCATGTACTCTCTGCAGAAATCTGTACTTCGGCAACCTGCATGCCAAACCCCTGCAAACCATTTTCACCGGAATCTCCATCAGCAGAGAGCAGCTGTCCCCAGTTGTTCATCTCCTGGATTCTATCAAGCCGCCCCTCTACAATGAGCTCATCACCGGCAAGAATCTTCTCCGTGATTTCCGGTGCTAGAGATGTCTGCCTGCCACGATTGATACCTATGACGTTGATACCGAGCCTTGAGCCAAGATGACTGGAAGCCAGGGTGTGACCTATAAGTGCAGATTTCTCAGGTATTTTTATTCTGAAAAGCCGTTCCTGAATACGATACTGGCTGATAACCTGCTGCTCCGCATTCTCTTTTGCACCAAACGGATCTTTCTGCGGTAAAAATCTGATACCGACAAAGGTGATAAAGAGCATGCCACTCACCATAACAATGAGACCAACCGGAGTAAAATCAAAGAGGCCGAATGGAGTGAGACCATTGGTGCGCAATGCCTCACTCACCAGAATATTAGGTGGGGTACCGATCATAGTGGTAAGGCCGCCAAGGAGAGAACCATAGGCCAGCGGCATCAGTAAAAGCGATGGTGAACGCCGTGTTTTTCTGGCAATATCCATCACCACGGGCAGCATCAGTGCGGCCACCGCCACATTATTCATAAATGCAGATAAGCCGCCGGCAATCAGCATGATCAGCAAAATAAGGCGGGCATCACCAGTTCCCACAACTTTCAGCAGATTCCTACCAAGAATATTGGCAATACCCGTACGCGTGAGACCTCCACTCAGGATAAAAACTGCCCAGATGGTCACCACTGCCGGATTGCTGAATCCGGCCAGCGCTTCTGTCGGACTGACAAGTCCGGTAACCGCAAGTCCACCAAGTACCAGAAGTGCCAGTACTTCAAGAGGCATAACTTCAGTCACAAGTACCCCAATTACAACAACCAGTATTCCGAGTACCAGTAGTATTTCCGGTGTCATATAAGAAATCCTCTTAAAAGTTTATCGTATGTTGGTGGTGCCTTTACTTCCTGAAAACACCGATGGATGATCGTATTACCCGCGTAATTCCTTGACCACTGCAAATCGATAGCAGCCCCTGCTACTGCCGTGCAAGGAAACAATAATTACATCGCTTTAGGTAACTCTTCACAAGATATTCGATATAGCGAAAAGTTATTGCGTCCCATATACGTCAAGTGTACAAATGGTGTATAATGCATCATACGTTAGATTTACAATGCGACACCCTCAGAGCCTCTTTTGTATACGCCGGGGTGCGCAACATGTATCAGAATTTTCAGATTGCGCATTATGTCGCCATCATCAGCTTAAGGAGAAATCACATGAAACTGCACACTCAAAAATGTATCATATTCTTTACTATTTTTCAGTTTTTCCTTGTCTCCGGCCTACTTCCTGCAGCAAGGGCTGCACTTCTCCCTACCCAAACATTTATTGAGTCAAGTCAGCCAGACACCACCCGAAGCCAGATGCAGACCATGCTTGACCGTGAAGATGTGCAGATGGAACTGCAACGTCTCGGAGTTAATCCCGAAATGGCAAAAGAGCGACTGGCAGCTCTCACGCCCGCAGAACTGCAACAACTCCAGCGCCATATGAACGATATGCCCGCCGGTGCCGGCGCACTTGAAGTCATAGGTATAGTCTTTTTAGTACTTCTTATACTTGAGCTGGTCGGCGTAACTAACGTTTTCAGTAAATTTTAAATGCGTTTTCACCGGTTTCTGGCAACACTTATTCTTGCCGCAACCTGTATATTTTCCGGCTGCAGCCTGCACAAGGGGTTGCCTCCGGAAAATCTGCCGCTTACAGATATCGAGTTAACAGATACGCCTTTCTTTGCTCAGGAAAGGTACCAGTGCGGTCCCGCCGCACTGGCCTCTTTGCTTGTCAGTTCCGACGTTATAACCCTCCCGGAGATGCTTGTTCCAGAATTGTATATTCCGGGTAGAAAAGGCAGTCTGCAACTTGACATTATAGGTTCCATCCGCCGCCACAATCGAATCCCTTATCTCATCAAACCGGATATTCAAGCTATATCATCTGAATTACAGGCTGAGAGACCTGTATTGGTATTGCAGAATCTCGGTCTCAAAATAGCTCCGGTGTATCATTACAGCGTTATTATCGGTATGCGAACTGATGGTCGGCTTATTCTCCGCTCCGGCACAACAGAACGGAAGATTATGACTGTCAAAGATTTTCTAGCAACCTGGGAAAGAGCAGGCAGCTGGGGTGTTGTGTCTCTGCGCCCGAACGAATTCCCCGCTGATCACGATATAGCAAGATACCTCACAGCTATTGCTGACATTGAGGCCGCGGGTAATTTGCAACTTGCCGAGCAGGCCTACACCAATCTTCTCTTCCGTCATCCCTACAACACCACGGCAATTTTTGGTCTGGCCAATACCCTCTTTACTCAAAAGCAGTTCACTGCTGCTGCATCATTTTATCAGTATCTTCTTGAACAGGATCCGTATAATGCTGCCGCTGCAAACAATCTGGCTGAGACACTCGCCGCCCTGAAATGTTATGAACAGGCAATCGAACTGATCGACGCTTTCCTCTGACCGAGTAATGGACAGTCAGGCATGACTGCATTCCTCGTAAAAACCAGGGAGGAGATTAATCGTAAACTCGAACGAGCTGACGGCATCAGCACAGATTGCAGCAACACTCTCCGGCGAAGCGAATTTCATTGAGTTTTCAACCTTGAATTCTCATAAATTTACGCGATATCAGAGTTATACATTCAACCAGTCACTGCTGACCGCACGACTCTCTCACCCCTGAACATTCAGCAAAAGTGTTACGATTCACTGCCGCCCTTGTAAATTCTTTTCAGGATAGCCCAGTAGTACCAAAGCCTTAAGCAGCCTCGTCTATTGCAAGCAAATGAGAATATAATTTGAGTGCTGTTTCTATTTGCATTCCGCTCTCCCAGAGTGATAGGATTTACTCGACAGTTTGAGAATAAAGGCCTTTGCAGAGACGTTCCGCTTTACTCTTTTTACCGGATACATGTATGCGCTCTATAACAACTTCTTTTACTCTCTCCGGTCAACTGACATGCATTAACAGTTGACACTACTTATCAGGAGGAATACCAACTATGTATACAGAAGCATTTAAGTCATTTACTGATCAGGCTGAGAAAACACTGACACCGCTGACCAGGTTCAACAAGCTGATGGCAAAAAACATTGAGCAACTCACCGAACTGCAGCTGAACGCAGTTCGTGCCTATAGCGAACTTGGGGTAAATCAGATTAAAGCTGCAGCAGAAATCAAAGATGTAACCAGTCTGGCTTCATTCAACAGTCATCAGCTCGCCACTATGGCAAAGGTGTCTGAGCAAGTGTCTGAAGACAGCAAAAAAATGCAGGATCTCGCGCAGGAATTCAAAAACGAACTGGACAACCTGGTTTCGGAAAATGTAGACACAGCAAAAAAACAGGAATAACCAGTTTCTTCCGGAAGCAACACATTATAACAGCATGCGGCTGCCGCATATATACAACCGCTGAAGCGTTCATTGTTACGGCGCTACTGTTGCTTCCACAGAATACAATCAACTCAGCAAATTATTGTCACGTTTCACCGACGTTACAATGCACGTATTCTCCTCCGGTGTCGGGCGGTTTACACTGTGCTGTATGTGAACCGCACGGCACTTTTTCATGCGTTGCCTGTAACCGGAAACGGCTTGATGTAATGATTGCTTATAAACTGCAGCTCGAGGTCTGTTCATAAAGGGGGTCTCCATGTTTCAAGAGTACATGTCAGCCTATATCGAACAATTCCAGAAATCCAACACACTTTGGTGGCAGGAATTTAATCGCAGTAAAACTGCCCTCAACACTCCCCTCAACAAGGCAATGTACGAATTGAATATCGACGACTTTGCCAACCTGTTCGAGCAGGCCGCGAATCAGCCTGCTACGCTTATGCAAGTGCAGATGAACTGGTGGGAAAAACAGTTGCAGATCTGGCAAAATCTGGCATTTGGCCAAAGTGATGAGCCTGTTATTGAGGCAGAAAAAACTGACAAGAGATTTACAGATGAAGCCTGGCAACAGGAAACTTTTTTTAACTTTATTAAGCAGTCGTACCTTCTCTACAGCAAAACATTGCTCGATATGATCCAGGCCATTGAGGGTCTTGACCCCAAGGTAAGAGAGCGATTGCTGTTCTTCTCCCGTCAGGCCATAAATTCCATGTCGCCTAGCAATTTCTTGCAGACAAACCCTGAATTACTTCGCCTGACGTTAGAAAAAAACGGTGAAAACCTTGTCAACGGGATGCACCAGCTTAAGCAGGACATGGAAACAAGCGCCGACGTGCTGCGCATCAACATGACAAATGACGATGCCTTCCAGCTGGGGGAACAGATCGCGGCCACCCCGGGCCATGTAGTATTTCGCAATGAGTTGTTTGAACTTATTCAATACCTGCCTATGACTGAACAGGTTAACACAACACCTCTGCTCATTGTGCCACCCTTTATCAACAAATATTACATCCTTGATCTGCGCGAGAACAATTCACTCATCCGCTGGCTGGTGCAACAAGGTAATTGTGTGTTTGCGATGTCATGGCGAAACCCGGGCAAAGATCTGGCTGCTACCGGCTTTGAAGAATATGTCATGGATGGTGTGGTGAAGGCGGTCGGTGTTATAGAAGAGATTACAGGTCAGCCCGATGTTCACGCTGCAGGCTACTGTATTGGTGGAACTCTTCTTGGTTGCGCAGTCGGCTACTACGCTGCGAAAAGAATGAAACCTCGTATAAAAACAGCATCATACTTGACAACTCTACTTGATTTCTCCCAACCCGGAGAAGTCGGTAACTATATCAACGATCCACTTATCTCCGCTCTTGAGTTACAGAACAACCAGAAAGGATATATGGATGGCCGCACTATGAGCGTCATCTTCAGTCTTTTAAGAGAAAACAGCCTATACTGGAACTATTTTGTCGAAAACTATCTGAAAGGTCAATGCCCTATGGATTTCGACATTCTTTACTGGAACGGGGATTGCACTAACATCACGGCCAACTGCCACAACTTTCTGCTACGTGAACTCTACCTCAACAACAAGCTGATGGACCCGAGAGGCATTAAACTTGGTGGCGTATATATCGATCTGAAAAAAATCATGGTGCCGAGCTACTTTATTTCTGCAATTGATGACCATATTGCTCTCTGGCAGGGAACCTACACGGGAGCACTCAAACTTGCAGGAAACACGACATTTGTCCTTGGCGGTTCCGGTCATATTGCAGGTATCGTAAACCATCCGGAGAACAACAAATATGAATATTGGGTAAACGACAAGTTAGCCGATAATGGTGAAAAATGGCTTGAAGGTGCCGAACGTCATGATGGAAGCTGGTGGCCGCACTGGCAAACCTGGCTCAGCAGCAAAAGTGATGGGAATATGGTGGCACCATATCCGATCGGCTCTAACGCATATCCCGCACTTGCAGACGCTCCGGGAGAATATGTACGCCAAAAACTGCCTATCCAGGAAGAAAAAACAGAACGTGCAGACTAGTTTTCAGATATCACCCACGATACTAAAAATATGCCCGGCGAGAAGGCACCTTCTCGCCGGGCATATTGTACTCTGTTGACAGCATAATTCACCTGCAAGGATGCGTAAACAAACGTCAGCCTTTGTTACCAAAACTGCCATAATGCAGGAAATCTTTAACATCACGCCGCTTCGGCGGTGAAGGTGCATGGTCAGGATACCCAATTGGGAGCAGAGCCACAACTTCATACCCTTCTGGAACTCCGAGCAGTTCTTTCACGTTCTCATGTTGGAAAAAACCCACTACCACCGATCCAAGTCCTTCGGCATGGGCAGCAAGACATATCGTCTGAGTGATAATGCCAAGGTCAAACATCAGCCAGTCACCAAGGGTAGTAGACTGCTGTCCGTTATAATATCCCGATTTCTTTTTTTGAGCACAGATCGCCAGAGTGACCGGCCCCTTGGCTACCGCTATCGTTGCGGGATTCCTGGGTGAAAGTTCATCGGCCAGAGACTGCAGAAGCTTTGCATCTTCTACCGCAATCAACTCCCAGCACTGCGTATTGGCCCAGGAGGGAGACCAGCGGGCAGCTCCCAGTATCCGCATCATCTTTTCGTTTTCTATGGGGCGGGATTCAAAGCGTCTGATACTTCTTCTTGCCGTGACAATTTCCATGAAGTTCTGCATGCGTTCCTCCTTGCGCAATAGATATATGAACAGTGGCAGTCTATAATTTTTTCTCGCTTTCACCGGGATGAAGTGAAACCTGAACGTGCCCCCGATACCATGAAAAATAGGTACCGACGAGACAGAATGAAGCCGATATTATAAAAACAGTCTGGATACTCAGTAAAAAACGATCATAGTTCGCAGGTGCAATGGCCTCTCGGCCAACCAACATGGCCAACACGACAGTAGCCACCGCCATACTGAACATCTGGCCGAGTAGTCGCATGGTCGCAATCAGTCCGGAAGCAAGGCCGTAATGCTTCTTCTCTACCGCTCCCATCATAGCACTCATATTCGGTGAGCTGAACAGAGCAAAACCGATACCGAGGAAAATAAGATTGGCAATAATGAGCGAAAGCGGTGTTTCTGTCTGTAACTGGCTGAAGAGTAATACGCCTGCAACTGTAATGACCATTCCGGTTGTCGCTAACAGTCGTGGTTGAACCCGATCTGAAAGACGTCCGGCCTGAGGCGAAAGAATTGCCATCACCACAGGCTGGGCCATGAGTACAGTACCGGCCATCTGTGGCGAAAGTCCTTTTATGAACTGCAGATAGAGACTGACCAGAAAGGTGACGCCAAAAGTAGCCGAATAATTGAGTAGCGCGGCATAACTTGAGTAGGCAAACACCTTGTTGACTGCAAACAATTCAACCTGAAAGATCGGGTACTTACTACTTCGCTGATAAGTGATAAAACCGGTCAGTCCGCCAATGCCAGAAAGAATGAGTATCCCCCCGATTCCAGCCGGCAGCCGTGTAGCTCCATAGATGAGTGACATTATAGACAGACCATAGAGTACGCAGGCTGGAATATCGAGCTTTTGTCCCGGTTCTCCAAACCATTCTCCCTTGAGGTATCTCAACGTCAACCAGATCGAGAACACACCCATTGGCAGCATCAGCATAAAGATCATCCGCCATCCAAGATAATTGGTGATATACCCTCCTGCGAACGGACCAACGGAAAGCCCCACATAGACCGCAGCGACATAAATACCGATCACCCGCCCGCGGCGATGCGGGGAAAAAATTGAGGTGAGGATAGCCATACCGGTAGAAACAAACATTGCCGCTCCCAACCCCTGTATAACCCGCATGGCAATCAGCGAGGTGGCCGAATCGGCAAAAGCCGCAGCTGTCGCACCAACTGTATAAACCGCAAGACCTGCTCCGAAAACCCTCTTTCTCCCATAAATATCAGCTATCTTACCTGAAGGCAGGAGAAAAACAGCAACGGCCAGCAAATACGCAGTGCCAATCCAACTCAGTTGTACAGCATCCATCTGCAACTCGTTCTGGATGACAGGCAAAGCCACATTTACCGAAGATATCATGAAGGGCCCCATAAATGAGGTCAGGGTGGCAACAAAGAGTGCTGATCGTTCTTCAGAAGAACTGGATTGATTCTGTTCATCCATACAGAAACCTCGATACAAATATATGCATAGCCTAAAACATCAGAACCTGCCGGAAAGTTGTCACGTAGCACAAACTATAAACAATTACCCTATATCTTTCTCAAAGTACGGACAACAACTTTCCACGCCTGAGTGAATCACCTGATGTTATGGAACACATATCATCACAACACCAAGACACTTCAGATACTCATCATGGCAACGTACAGCCCACATTCCTGACAAACATAAAGA
>JBFHGS010000200.1:0-9372 GCA_041582995.1 Desulfopila sp.
ACGGTTCTGTAAGCGGTATTATACTGATAGCCGATGCCAAGAACCTTGGCCGTTCTCTGGCGATTGCCTTGCAGTACAGCGAATTCGGTTTGCCGATGATCCTCAATATCAATATGATGGATGAGGGTGTTTCCCGGGGAATTGATATAGATACGGAGAGGTTGTCAGATCTTTTAGGGATTGAAGTTACGACAACCATTGCTCCGGAAGGTATGGGCCTCCGGGATCTGGTGAGTAAATTATCCCAGCTTCGTCCTTTGCAGTACCGGATTACCTATTCGTCGGCTCTTGAAAAACTGTTGGAACGGGTAGCTGCCCTGACTGCAGGCGGGAGAATCTCTTCGCGGGCTCTGGGGCTGCTGTTGTTGCATGGCGACCGGGATGCCCGTAAATATGTTCGAAGTCATTTTGGCAGTGAAACCCTTAAACACCTTTCGACGTTGATTGAGATGTTCCATCAGGATCATCCCGAACATTCGCGCAATGTGTTGACCGAGCATTATAATGCCACCGCCAGAGGCATTGCGGATTCAGTGCAGATTTCTGAGCCGGTTTCGAAGCATTCATGGCTGATGCGTTTCGGTGATATGTGCACTTCTGTTTCGACCGGTATCCCTATTGCCCTGCTTGTACTCGCAGCAATGTACTATTTTATCGGTGCATTCGGTGCAACGTATCTGGTGGATACACTGAACTCAAGATTTTTCGAGGGAATCCTGTTCCCTGTTGTCACAGGATTTACCGACCGGCTTTCCAGCGAGTTTCTCCGTGATATGATCATGGATCCCGATTTCGGTATCCTGCCGACGGGTGTATTCCTGGCAATGGGGCTGGTGTTGCCTGTCATCTTCTGCTTCTATATCGCTTTTGGAATATTAGAGGATTCCGGCTATCTTCCGCGAATCTCAATTCTTCTTGATAAAATATTCCAGAAGCTGGGCTTGAACGGTAAAGGGGTTATTCCGTTGGTAATGGGGTTTTCCTGCGTTACCATGGCGTTATTGACAACCCGGGTACTGAATACGGAAAAAGAAAAAATCATTGCCTCATTTTTGCTCTATCTCTGTCTGCCCTGTGCGCCGCTTATTGCCGTAATGTTTATCATTCTCGAAAAAATGCCGGTGTCTGCTTCGATTACGGTATTCGGCATAATATTTAGTCAGATTCTGATTGCCGGTTATCTGGCTAACCGGATTTTACCCGGAGTGCGATCTCCGCTTTTTCTCGAAATTCCACCCATGAGGCTTCCCAAGCCCTTTGCGGTACTGAAGATGGCTGTGGCCAAGACCTGGTTCTTCATGCTTGAGGCCCTTCCGGTATTTATTTTAGCCTCATTAGGAGTGTTTCTTTTTGAACGGGCGGGGGGATTAACTCTGCTGGAACGTACTCTGGGGCCGATGATCTATCATGTAATGGGGTTACCTGAAAAAAGTGTTCAGGTCTTTATCAAGACTATGATTCGGCGGGAAAGCGGGGCTACTGAGCTTGAACATCTGCGCCTGATCTATACCAATCTCCAGCTGGTGGTAAACCTGCTGGTGATGACCTTCGTTGCTCCCTGCATTAATTCGTTTATCGTGCTTTTTAAGGAGCGGGGGGTGAAAGTCGGGCTTGGTATTAATATTGCGGTCTTTCTCTATGCCATACTTCTTGGCAGTATAATGAATCATATCTGCCTCTATTTCGGGGTGAGTTTTACTTAAAAGGTACTGCTATTATGTTGAATGAACGTCTTGAGGAAATTCTTGAAGCAGTATGGGTGGCAAGGGAAAAGAAAAAATCCTCGGTGCAGGCAATCCGCGATAACTGTGCCATTCAGTTTACAGATGCTGAGTTGAGTGCGCTTGCCGAGAATAAAATGATACTGCTGAGCGGCGATGACGTGCATTTTACTCATGAAGGTGAAAAGCTCGGAGAACTCATTATCCGCAGGCACCGGCTGGCAGAGGTTCTGGTTACGTCGATACTGAAGGTGAAAAAAAGCAAAATGGATGAGATCGCCTGCGAGGTTGAGCATTCATTGCAGGAAGAGGTTGAAGAGTCTATCTGCACATTGCTCGGGCATCCTGAAATGTGCCCGGATGGCAAACCTATTCCGCCGGGAAGTTGCTGCCGCAACCTCTCACGAGAGGTGCAGAATACCGTGACCAGTCTGATTGAACTGGCATCGGGAGAGCAGGGGCGCATTACATACATAAAGCCGGGAAGTCATTCAAATCTGCACCAGCTGCTGTCATTCGGCCTCAGTCCCGGGGTGACCGTAACCGTGCACAGAACGTCACCTGCATTCTGCGTAAAGTTTGAAAATACGGAGTTGGCCTTAGATCCTGAAATTGTAAAGAATATCTTTGTTTGGAAAACGAGTTGTCTTTTAAAGTGAAATACGCTGGCTTGTAGCCGTAGGATCGTATCCGGAAGAACGATCCTACGGCTAAGTTTTCTCAGAGTGTAAATTTCTCAACAAGCCCTTTGAGCAGGTCTGCCAGCTTCGCCAGTTCTGCGGCATTGTGATTCACTTTCTGACTACTGTCCATAATGTTGGCAGATGCAGCATCTACATCCTTAATGTCATTACTTATTTCATCTGAGACACTGGAGCTGGACTGGACATTTCCAGCAACCGTGTCAAGTCCATGAGATGCCTGACTGATATTCCCGGCGATTTCGCGCGTGGCCACAGACTGTTCTTCAACTGAGGCGGCGATGGTGGAGATGATTGAGTTAATATCGTCGATGATTTTACCTATCTGGTCAATCTCGCCAATAGCACCGCCGGTGTCGCTTTGAATCTCCGAGATTCGGTTGCTTATCTCAAGAGTTGCCGCTGCTGTCTGTCGTGCCAGTTCTTTAATTTCCGATGCTACAACAGCAAAACCCTTGCCAGCTTCTCCTGCACGTGCTGCCTCGATAGTGGCGTTTAATGCCAGAAGATTGGTCTGCTCAGAGATTTCTGTGATAGCTTCTGTGATTTTGCCAATATTCTGGGCAGATTCCCCGAGACTTTTCATCTTTGCTGAGGCTTTTTGAGCTTCAGAAACAGCTCTTTCCGAAATATGTCTCGCATTTTCGGTATTTTTGGCAATTTCGTCTATCGTTGCGGTCATTTCTTCTGTAGCGGCCGCGACCATGTTGATGTTGCTGCTTGCCTCGGTGGTTGAGCTTGCCACGGAACTCATATTATTGCTCATCGAGGATGCTGAAGATGCAACTCCTGCAGACTTTTTGGCCATATCAAGAGCCCCGTCAGACATGCCTGATGAGAGATCGTGCAAGGATGAAGACGAGTTTTTTAAACTGCCTACCTGGTCAGCGATGGACCCGATGGTCTCGCGCAGTTTTTCAACGAAGGAGTTAAAATCCTGCGACAGAGTACCTATTTCGTCCCTGGAGCGTATGTCCATCTTAGTAGTGAGGTCACCGCCGGCTACCTGGTTAAAACCTGAACTGATTTTGGCGAGAGGAGTCGCGACCATTTTTTTGAGAAGTATGAAAATGGTAATCACCAGCACAACAAGAACTGCCACCACAGAGAGTGCGGCATCGGTCAGGTAGGTCATGTTGAGCCCATGCAGAGCCTCTTCAGCCTGTATTTTCGCCTTCTGCAATGCTTCAATGGAAAAACGGAAGAAAAGAATACCACCATGGGTATCGTCAAGGTTCCAGGTGGTGTGGCAGCGTATGCAGTCGCTTACAACCTTTTGCGGATGATAAATTTCAATAGCTTCATCGGTCATCTGGTAGATGAGTTCAGCCTGGTTGTTGATCTTGTCTTCTATTTCTGCGGGAAGTGAGTTGTTGAGATATTTCTGGTCTGAGGAATATTCTACAGCACCATTTCGGGAGAAAAGAGAGAACTCCAGCAGACCGTCAACCTCTGATGTCTGCTTTAAGAGTGTGGAAAATTTTTCCATCTCACCCCTGTTGAGTGAATCGGCTACTGAATTGGCTACAGAGCGGAAAAGGTTTCTTGCGAAGTCCTCTTCCCGTTCAGAGAGCAGAGCCAGGTTTGAATGAGATAACACCTGGATATCCCTGCTGACCTGCCGGTACTGAATGAACTGGGCACTGATGATGACTACACTGAGACAGGCTGTCAGGGTAAGTATCAGTTTTGTATGTAACTTCATATTTGCAGCCTCTCCTTATGATTTTCTTTCGCCTTTTCGATAGAACGGCAGCGATGCATTTTTAGCAAAAATTTCAGATGAGCAGCCGATACACGGGGCTCCTGCCTTAATGCAGTTGTTGATACCGCCATTACGATCACGGAGGGTACAGTCGGCATAGGTGACAACTCCCAGGCAGCCGAGCTCAAAAAGACAACCTTCTTCAGAAAAGGATTTCGCAAAGTTGGATCTTTCGTAGTCGTAAAATCGTGGACATTTGTGATGGTTGGTTTCTCCGAAGAACATCAGCGGCCGACCGAGTGTATCCACTGGCGGCAGGCCATATTTCAAGAGATGTACCAGGCTACCGACAAGCCAGTCGGGGTGAGACGGGCAGCCGGGAATGGAAAGAGTCGGAGTCGTAATCGCTTGAGACTTGAGAAATTCCACTACACTCACAGAGCCGGTCGGGTTGTTCTCTGCTGCCGGTATACCGCCGAAGGCTGCACAGGCTCCAAGAGCAATCACGTGAGATGCACTGCGGGCGGCGCGGGTTACCAGTTCTGTTACGGGCGTATGACCCATCATACATGCCTCGGGCATGCCGGCGGGTATGCTTCCCTCAACAATAAGAATATGTCCTCCTTCGCTGCTGCTTTCATTGATGATATCCATGCACTTTTCACCTGTTACAGCTGAAAGCGTCTGGTGAAACAGCAGTGAGATGTAGCGGGTTACAAGTTCAGCGGGGCCGGGAGCCTCTGAGTCGAGCATCGATATCGAGCAGCCGGAACAGCTCTGGGCCTGCAGCCAGAGAACTTTGGCTCTTCCGGAAGCTAAATTTTCCAATGCTTCAGCAATATCGGGTATGGCACTGCTGCCAAGCCCCATGAGCAGAGTTATTTTGGAGCCAAGTTCAAGAAGTTGTCTACGGGTAAGTGTGGTCATGGTCTGTATCTCCCTTAATGAACTGCACATGCCAGGCAGGGATCAAATGCCCGAACAATCCGCGAGGCTTCCATTGGATTGCTGGTGTCCATAACCTCGGTGCCAATCAGGGCCTGTTCTACGGGACCTGGAACATCATTATTGTCGCGCGGTGAACAGTTCCAGGTTGTCGGAACAATACATTCATAGCCGCTGATTTTTGAATTTTTGATATCAAGCCAGTGGCCCAGTGCCCCCCGGGGTGCTTCGGTAAGTCCAATGCCTTTGCCGGTGGCTGGCAGTCTGAAATCAACACAGGTGGGTGCGGCTGGGTCCAGCTCTTCAATCCACTGTTCAAGATGCTTGAAAAGAACCTGCAGCTCTATAACTCGTGCAGCGTGTCTACCGAGACACGAATCGAGATCAGCAAGGGAACGTCCGGTTGCCTGCAGGAATTTGTCTGTGACTGCCTTGAGTTCCGGCTGCATTCCGCTTTCATAGCCTGTAAGGACCCTCGCCAGTGGGCCGACCTCTATTGGCCTGCCGTTATATCTTGGGGCTTTGATCCAGGAGTATGCGCCCTGTTTGTGCGGTTCGGGTTTGGTGGTGTGGAACCCTGAATCATCAGAATATTTTGAGTAGCGCACTTCTTCGGTAATGTGTTGCAGGTTGAGAGGCTGCTGAGCGCCATCGACGATCACTCCTGCAGGAAACAACACTTCGCCTCTGTCATCTGTAAACACACCGAAACTCATGAAATTTCCACAGCCCTTGCCCATGTCGAAATATTCGGGGAACTCCCCGGCTACTGCAAAGAGGTCGCTGATGTAGGATGTTTCAAAAAAGTCTTTAAGTGTGCCCAGCTTTGAGCGACAGAGGGCTATTTTTTTGCTTGTAACCTTTTCCGTGACTCCTCCGGGAACGAGGGTCGCCATATGCGGCATTTTGCCGGCAAATATTGCAACCAGCTGGTGGGCCATGGCCCGCATATCAAGCGCTGTAAAATAATTTCTGAGTGCGCTCATGTTGACTTCGGGATTCTCGAGGTACTTCGCTTCGTAGCGCGGAAGAAAGGGTGCTGCCGGAAATAGTTTCTTGGATTGTACTTCTGATTGAACCCAGTCTTTGATCCCTTTCAGAAATCTGTCGTTGCCGGTGTATGTCAATATTCCGGTGACATCGACGAAATCCAGTGCTGATAGATGGTAAAAATGAGTGATATGGCTCTGGATATAGTTTGCTGCCAACATGATGTTGCGAATTATACGTCCATTTTTAGGTACTTCTACCTTGTACGCCTCTTCCTGAGACAGGACAGAAGCAATACCGTGAGATACCGGGCAGACACCACATATGCGTTGGGTGACCTGCTGAGCATCCAGAGGTGACCGTCCGCGAAGAATCTGTTCAAAACCGCGAAACATTTCTCCGCTGCATTGTGCTCCGGTGACCCTGCTGTTATCAAGCTCAAGGCTGATAGATAAATGCCCTTCGATACGGGTGAAGGGATCGATTCGTACGTTTTCTGACATCTCATAACTCCAATTCAAATCTGTCACAAAATACGACAGAAGCAGATAACCTGTAATTCATTAAAACACTGTAACTTAGCAATGACTATTGCCTGATTTAGCTTGTTCGTTGAAAACCAAGTTTCTTATTTATCTATACCGGAGAAGATAAGTCAAGGCGCAGGGGGGGCGAAATGAATGTTTATTTTCGGTATCTTCCGGCACCATGTCTGACAATTGTTGATATCCAGATGCTATGTGTCCGAGTGTTCGATGATTAGCTGCTGCGGTTGAACAGTGTAGCTATCTTTGGTAGAGACGATTTGTGACATAAGAATATCACTTTAGGAGTCGAGCAGTTGTTGGCGCAATAGATTTTTCTGGTATACTGTTGCCGATTTTGCCATATGGGATTACCCCGCCGACCAACGAGGGCCTGTCATGTAGAGTATCCCGGGATTTATCCCGTGAGAAAAGTTTGATTGTTCCTCCCTTCCCCTTGGTACAAATGCTTTAGCAGTGCTTGAAAAACGTAAATTCCTGAGAGCGCAGTTGGCTCTGGATTTCTCATCAGGAAACCCGTACTGAAAACCGTGTAATATTTCCTTTCAAATACGTTCTATCGTTTGATACCGTTACCATTGTAATTTCGTACATGAGGAACACAATATGCTGAAAAAGTATACAGTTGAGGCAGAAAGACGGAAGTCTGAGAGCCTTCCGCCCCTGTCGTTGAACGCCAACGAGACCCGTGAACTCACAGCTGATCTGGAAGCAGGACATCCGGAAAGTGCAACCCTTTTGCAACTGCTTGCTGTGAGAGTTGATCCCGGTGTGAGCAAGGCTGCAGAGGTGAAAGCCCAGTGGCTTGAACAGGTAGCTTCAGGTGAGATCGCGGTCGATGTGTGCAGCCCTGAAATAGCAATTTCGATGCTGGCCCGGATGGGCGGTGGCTATAATGTTGCTGCCCTGATCCGTTTGTTGCAAAATGAAAAAACCGCGCAGGCGGCAGCTGATGCCATGAAAGGCATCACGAAAGTATATGAATCATTTGATGATATTGTGCAGCTGGCAGAGAGCAATGCACATGCGAAGAGGTTGCTGGAATCATGGGCCCGTGCTGACTGGTTCTACAACAGTCCGGCTGTACCTGAGACAATCTCTCTCACTATTTACAAGGTGGAAGGGGAAATAAATACAGATGATTTCTCGCCCGGCAATCAGGCCCAGTCAAGAGCGGATGTGCCTTTGCATGCAACATTTTTTGGTAAAAGTCGATTCCCTGAAGGCGTAGAGACAATTCAGGCATTTCGCGACCAGGGTAAAACTGTAGGTTTCGCAGGCGACGTGGTCGGAACCGGATCATCCCGTAAATCGGCAATCAATTCTCTGGTCTGGCATATAGGTGAAGATATCCCTGCCGTTCCCAATAAACGCACAGGCGGCGTGGTTATCGGTGGAATCATTGCTCCCATCTTCTACGCCACGGCGCGTGATGCTGGTGTTCTGCCTATCCAGTGCGATGTTGTACAACTGGAGACCGGTGATGAGGTTACCCTTAATCTGAAAGAGTGGAAACTCACAAAGCAGAATGGTGAAGATATACCGATGCAGCCCGCTCCGGCGACATTGCTTGATGAGTACAGAGCAGGGGGAAGGTTAAACCTGATTATCGGTCGAAATCTCACCAGAGTTGCCTGCGAGGCTCTTTCCCTGCCACTTCCTGCATTCCGGGATGTTGTTAATCCTGAGCCAAAACTGAATCAGGGCTATACTCTGGCCCAGAAAATGGTCGGCAGGGCGTGTGGCGTTGCGGGTGTGCTCCCCGGGACAGTCTGTGAACCGAAGATTACAACTGTAGGGTCTCAGGATACCACCGGCCCGATGACCATGCAGGAGATCGCCGAACTGGCGTGCCTGCGCTTTAAGGCTGATCTTTTTATGCAGTCATTCTGTCACACCGCAGCCTACCCGAAAGCATCTGATCCTGAGCGCTGGCAGACCATGACCGAAACCACAAAGAGTTGCGGTGGTGTTGCCTTAAAACCGGGTGACGGTGTTATCCACTCCTGGATCAACAGGATGCTTGTTCCTGATACGGTCGGTACCGGCGGTGATTCCCACACCCGATTCCCTTTAGGTATTTCATTCCCAGCCGGTTCGGGCCTCGTGGCCTTTGCCGGTGCGCTTGGCTTTATGCCGCTTGAGATGCCGCAATCAGTACGGGTACGTTTTCATGGCAAGCGTAAACCGGGTATTACCGTGCGAGATATGGTCAACGCTATTCCCTATGCGGCAATTCAGCAGGGCTTGCTGACTGTTGCCAAGAAGGGCAAGAAAAACATCTTTGCCGGTACAGTGCTTGAGATTGAGGGTATTGATGACTTAAGCGTTGAGGAAGCTTTTGAGCTGAGTGATGCTTCGGCAGAACGCAGTGCAGCCGCCTCCACCCTTAAGCTGCCTCTTGCCGCTGTTGTTGAAAACGTCAAATCAAATGTGGAACTTCTGAAATCGCTTGTCGCTGAAGGTTATTCTGATAAGGATTGCCTGACGCGCAGGATAGCCGCCCTTGAGGAATGGCTGCAGTCACCCTCTTTGCTGACTGCTGACGACAATGCAGAATATCTTGCAGAAATAGATATCGATTTGGCCGAACTTACAGAACCGCTGCTTGCCTGCCCTAACGACCCGGACGATGTCCGCCCGTTGCGTGAGGTTGCCGGTACAGCGATTGATGAGGCATTTATCGGTTCCTGCATGGTGCATATCGGCCATCTGCAGAGAGCAGCGCAACTTGTGGCAGGTAAAGAATATGCCAAAAGCCAGCT
>JBFHGS010000201.1:0-9348 GCA_041582995.1 Desulfopila sp.
GCTCTCCCTGCCAGCTATCCAGGCGGCTGCAGTTGCAGCACCCTTGGCAAAGTGGTCACGGCTATGCGCCCTGTGTGTAAGCTCTATGCGCTCACCGGGTCCTGCAAAATAGACTGTATGTTCCCCTACAATATCAGCCGCCCTGATGGTGGAGATACCGATTTCTTCAGGCTTTCGCTCACCAATGATGCCGTTTCGCTCAAACACACCAACTTCGGAGAGTTTCCTGTTTACTCCTTCGGCCGCCAACTCGCCAAGCTTTAGGGCTGTACCACTCGGCGCATCTTTCTTCTTGTTATGATGTGCCTCGATAATCTCGATATCGTAATCATCTCCGAGAATTGCCGCTGTTTTCTTGACCAGTTTAAACAACACATTCACACAAACAGACATATTGGGTGCCTGCACGCAAGGGAAACCCTTTGCTAATTCAGCTAATTCTGTAAGATTCTCATCTGTAAGGCCGGTTGTACCTATCACCATGGCGGTATTATGCTTTGCGGCAAGACGGGCAAAACTCATTGTTGCAGCATGGAAGGTGAAATCAATAATGACATCGCCTTTATCAATTACCGACTCCAGGCCTGCCTCAATGATTACACCGTTTTTTTCACCAAAAACGACCTCACCAATATCGCGACCTATATACTTGCTGCCCTCTGCCTCAAATGCTGCGGCATACGTCAGACCGGGGTGGCTGTTCACCATATGGGCGACCCGCTGCCCCATTCTGCCGGCTGCTCCAGCAATGATCACCTTAATCATCGTTCTCTCTCTCCCTGCACGGACCATTTCAACCCGGGCGTCTGATGTTCATTAGATCATTTCCAGCACAGCCATTGCCGCTTTCAGTTTCTCAATAGTAGGCGCATCTGCAGGAGTAATTGGTAATCTCACTTCTGAACTCGAAATCTGTCCCATTAATTCAAGTCCCTTTTTAGCCGGGGCAGGGCTTGGACAGGTGAACATACACTTCATAAGCGGAAAGAGCCTGTAGTGCAGGTCCCTCGCTCGGGCAAAATCGCCCTGCAGTGCCGCTTCCATAAGTTCTGCCATCATCTTTGGCTGCATATTTGAAACAACAGAGATAACACCTTTGCCACCCACAGATACAGTTGGCATTGAAGTAAAATCATCACCTGAAAGGAGGATAAAATCTTTCGGGCATAGACGAATAACATCACTTATCTGTTCAAGACTGCCACAGGCTTCCTTGATACCAATGATGTTGTCGATCTCCGCCAGACGGGCAACAGTCTCCGGCGCGATATTCACAACCGTTCGACTTGGGACATTATAAAGAAATGTCGGAATATTCACTGCCTCAGCAACTGTCTTGAAATGCTGATAGATACCTTCCTGGCTGGGCTTGTTGTAATACGGAGCCACAGAGAGAACGGCATCCGCGCCGCTGTCCCAGGCGCTCTCGGTGAACTCGATAGCCTCAAGTGTGTTGTTGGCACCGGTTCCGGCAATTACCGGAATTCTGCCATTGACGGTTTTTACCGCCAGCTCGATCACCCGTTTATGCTCATCAAAACCAAGAGTTGCAGATTCACCGGTGGTACCGCAGGGCACAATACCGTGAATACCGTTTTTAATTTGAAACTCAATCAGATCCACAAACGCCTGTTCATCGACCTCGCCATCGATAAACGGCGTTACAATTGCTGTAATTGCTCCGTGAAACTGTTCCATGACTCCTCCTGGTATATCTTCTCTTGGTTATTACAGACAGCCCTGCCTTAAAGCAGTGATTCAGCCGTCAGGTTTCCTGTATAAATTCTTCTTGCCGGGCCCTGCAGATACACTTTCTGGGCCACAGGTCCTTGTGTTATTTCAAAATAAATAGTCAATCTCTCTCCCCCGGAGGTCTGTACTTCTACAGGGGATACCAACCCTTTGTGAATTGAGGCCATGATAGCCGACGCCACCGCTCCGGTGCCGCAAGCCCTGGTTTCATCCTCAACGCCACGCTCATAGGTTCTGGATTGAATTGTATTCCCACCCAGAATGCGAACAAAATTGGCATTCGTTCCACCTGGCTGAAAAAGCTCATGAAAACGGATCTTTCTGCCCCATTTGGTTACAGGAACATCGGCATCATCCACAAAAACCACAGCATGTGGCACGCCGGTATTTACGAAACTCACTTCCTGCTCAATACCATCAAGGTTCATCTTCAGATTAAAACGGTAGTCAAAAGGTGGCGTCATCATCACACGCACAATCTCTTCATCTTCCGTTATCTCAGCTTCGATAATACCAGCAATGGTTTCAAAACGCATTTTTCTGCCGGAAATTCCATGCCGAAAGGCAAATCGGGCAGCACACCGCGCACCATTACCACACATCTCTGCTTTTGAGCCGTCGTTGTTATAAAACTGCCAACGAAAATCAGCTGTTTCTGATTTTTCGATCAGAATGAGTCCATCGGCTCCCACAGAGAACATCCTGCGGCAAACTCTTTCTGCAAAGGCAGCCTGCTCTTCACCAGGTATTATCTGCTCGCGGTTATCTATGAGAATGAAGTCATTACCTGTTCCGCTCATTTTTTCAAATTCTACTGGGAATTGCACTGCCATTGTCATTCTCCCCCTGTTATCCAGGGTCTCAATATACAAGAAGCCCTTCAGTCATGCCTCAACGACTGAAGGGCTCATGTTTCTGCTTTTTCGCCTGTTTCAGTTGCCGCATTGACTGATCAATGCCTGAGAGTTGCCTCCTTGGATTTGCCGCTCTCATTCGCAGGATTACTGCTGTCGACTGCTGTGACCGCATAATAATATCGTACATCTTCAGCCGCACTGGAATCAACAAAAGTTGTACTTGGCGAATTCACTTTACCTACCAGTGCAAAAGCAGCACCAGCTGAATTTCGACGGTAGATGCGATAGCCGGTGATATCCTGATCCATGGAGCCGTCCCAGATTACCCGAATACCACTGCCTGTTCTAACCGCCATAACCCCTGTAGGTGCCGGAGGCGGAGTCGTATCTACGGGTGTTGCAGAGACTGCTGCACTTTTGCCACCGTCAACCAGGTCTGTACCAAAGAGCATAACAGACTGAACCTGATACGAATATTTCTGACCGTTTTTCACGGTGCTGTCAACATACGCAGTAGCACTGGTCGGCTCGCCAAGCTTAGCGTAGGCACCGGCACCGACCTGTCGAAGCACCTGATACTGCGCTCCGCTCTCAACAGAACGACCATCCTCATAAGCAGCTACTGGCTGCCATCTGAGTTCTACACTCGAATCTTTTGCTGTCACAGACAGCCCACTCGGAGCTGGCAGCGGTTCGTTCCAGACAAAAGTGATAATGTTAGAATCAGCACTTGAAGCCCACCAGTCTTTTCTGGACTGAACTTTGAAAAAATATTTATGCCCGGTTCGCAACATCCCGTAATCATAGGTTGCTATTCGCCGTTTACCATCAACAACACTGACCCCGCCATTTACCTGAATAGGTTCCGTAAAAGGAACCGGGCAGGTCGGGCAGTAATCGTCGAGGAGAATCTCGGCACGGAGAAGATCGAATGAGGCAACTTCTGTGATAGCCGAACCCTGAATAGTTTCCATTGGATACGACCAGGTCATCCGGACACCGCCATCCTGAAGAGTGTACCGCAGATCTTCAATTGCTTTAGGTACTACACTTTCAGGTGGAACAGGCAGGTTTTTATAGCCGCAGCCCCCACTCACCAGAAGGGCAGCCCCTAGGACCATTGTCCCTGCAACTCGTGCTCCGCGCACTGATATCATGCTTATATCCCCATTTTTTTTTCAGCATTTTGGAGGGCCTCTTCTACACGCGCGAGACCTGTTCCGCCTGTTGAGATACGGCTGTTTACCGAACCGTCAACACTCAAAACTTCAAAAACATCCTTTTCAATCGCCAAGGAGAACTGCTTCATCTCTTCAACGGTCAACTCATACAGCTCACAGCCCTTGCCAAGGCAAAAAGCAACAGCCCGGCCAACGATGCTGTGGGCTTCACGGAATGGTACATCTTTCAGCACCAGATAATCGGCAAGATCAGTTGCTGTGATAAAGCCGGTTCTGGTAGCTTCTTCCATCCGTTCGGTCTTAAATTTTAAGTTTAAAAGCAGCTCTGCCATAATCGCAACAGAAGCGGTAACTGTATCAACAGTGTCAAACACCGGCT
The DNA here is from genome assembly GCA_041582995.1 of Desulfopila sp. Classification (GTDB taxonomy): domain Bacteria; phylum Desulfobacterota; class Desulfobulbia; order Desulfobulbales; family Desulfocapsaceae; genus Desulfopila. The sequence continues at coordinate 4,170 of JBFHGS010000201.1, forward strand.
CTTTATCTTCCTGTAAATCGCGATTGTAGGTGAGCGGCAACCCTTTTACAAGCGTAATAAGGCTCATCAGGCTGCCGGTTACACGACCCGCCTTACCGCGAATCAACTCCGGGATATCCGGGTTCTTCTTCTGCGGCATGATGGATGAACCGGTACAGAACTTATCTGAAATATCGACAAACGCAAATTCACTCGATGACCAGAGCACCAGCTCCTCAGAAAGCCGGGAAAGATGCAGCTGAATCATGGTACAGCAGCTGACGAACTCTATGGCAAAATCGCGATCACCGGAGGTGTCCATTGAATTGGCGGTTACGCCGTCAAATCCAAGCGCTTCCGCAACCTGCTCACGATCAATAGGCAGACCCGTACCAGCCATTGCCGCACAACCGAGCGGAGAGAGATTGAGACGCTTTCGACAATCGATAATACGATCTTTGTCTCTGCCGAACATCTCAAAATACGCCAGCATGTGATGCGCAATCTGCACCGGCTGCGCGCGCTGGAGATGAGTATATCCAGGCATCACATGACCGATATACTTTCTGGCCAGCACAACAAACGAACGACGGATAGCATCAAGCAGATCGGTCAGGATATCGCACTGGTCACGCAGGTACATCTTGAAGTCGAGTGCGATCTGATCGTTACGCGAACGGGCACTGTGCAACTTGGCCCCAGCCGGTCCAATCCGCTCTACGAGGGCCTTTTCGATATTCATATGAATATCTTCAAGTTCACGTCTGAACTCAAATGTTCCAGCCTCGATCTCCTGCTGAATTGAGCTGAGACCATCGATAATCGCTTTCAACTCGTCTTTCGACAATATGCCCTGGTTCGAGAGCATGGTCGCATGCGCTTTAGAACCCGCTATATCGTATTTATACAGCCGTGAATCGTAGTGGATGGAGGCGGTAAACGCCTCCACCGAACTGGCTGTACCCTCGGCGAATCTACCGCCCCAGAGTTTATCTGAACCGTTTTTTTTCTGCTCAGTCATAGCCTTATTTTTTCTGCAGAGCCTGAATTCTCAGACGTAGTCCGTTAAGACGAATGAAACCTGTTGCATCGCCCTGATTGTATACTGTGTCAGCTTCAAAGGTCGCGAAGCTCTCCTGATAGAGAGACTGCTCGGACTTGCGGCCAACCGGGAAGCAGTTACCCTTGTACAGCTTCATGCGAACAGTACCGTTCACGGTTTTCTGGGCTGCGTCCAAAGTGGTCTGTAACAGTTCGCGCTCTGGCGAGAACCAGAAACCATTATAGATCAGTTCAGCGTATCGCGGAATCAGAGAATCACGAATTTTCATAACTTCACGATCCATGGTGATAGCCTCAAGCGCCACGTGTGAAGCGCGCAGCAGCGTTCCGCCCGGGGTCTCGTACACACCGTGAGATTTCATACCGACGAAACGGTTCTCAACGAGATCGAGGCGCCCAATACCATTGGCACCGGCAACTTTATTGAGCCTGGTGAAAAGTGCAAGCGGCTCCATTGCCACACCATCAAGAGCAACGGGGTCACCGTTTCTGAACTCTACCTCAAGATAGGTCGGTGTGTCAGGTGCATTTTCCGGGGAAACTGTCATCTGAAACATCGCCTCTTCAGGCTCGTTCCACGGATCTTCGAGAATTCCGCCTTCATAACTGATATGCAGCAGATTCTCATCGCAACTATACGGCTTCTCTTTTGTTACCGGCACCGGAATATTGTGTTTTTCGGCGAATTCAACAAGCTTGGTACGGGAAGTAAGATCCCAGGTTCGCCAAGGGGCAATGATTTGCAGAGAAGGATCAAGACCGATATAACCAAGCTCGAAACGGACCTGATCGTTACCTTTACCGGTAGCACCGTGGCTCACTGCATCGGCGCCCTCTGCCTGAGCAATACGCACCTGCTCTTTGGCAATAAGCGGACGCGCAAGAGAGGTACCAAGCAGGTATTGTCCTTCATAGATAGCATTACCGCGGAAGGCAGGGAAAATATAATCTTCAACAAATTCCTTCTTCAGGTCAGAGATAATAACTTTTTCAGCACCTGTGGCCAGACCTTTTTTTTCCACCGCTGCCCAGTTCTCTTCCTGACCGATATCAGCAGAGTAGGCAATAACAGGACAATCATATTCCTCGGACAACCATTTCAGAATTACCGAAGTATCAAGCCCGCCGGAGTAGGCGAGTACTATTTTTTTCACATCCATCACAAAACCTCAGATTCAGTATAGTTTACAACATTTTTTAATAGTGATTCACTCAGCACTCAGCATAATTTCGAGAATAGCTTTGTGAATGTGCATCTTATTTTCGGCCTGATCCCAGACCACGCTCTGCTCTGACTCAAGCACCTCTTCGGTGATCTCCTCTTCGCGGTGCGCAGGGAGGCAGTGCAGAACGATTGCATCAGCCGGAGCCTTGCGCATGAGCTCAGTATTAACCTGATATGCGGCAAAGAGCTTCATCCGTTCAGCCTGCTCTTCTTCCTGACCCATGGAAGCCCAGACATCAACGTTAATCACATCAGCGCCTTTTACAGCCTCTGCAGGATCACGAACAAGGATAATCGGCTTTGCAGCAACTTTAATCGCATCCGCCATAATCTCAGGATTCGGTTCATATCCCTCAGGACAGGCAAGAGTAAGAGAGAAGCCAAGCTTGGCCGCAGCCTGAATCCAGGAGTTTGCCATGTTGTTGCCGTCACCAATCCAGGCGACATGCAGTTTCGTGATATCACCCTTTTTTTCCATGACAGTCATCACGTCGCTCAAAACCTGGCAGGGATGGTGCAAATCTGTCAGGGCATTAATAACCGGCACAGAAGAATAGTCAGCTAACTCATCAACCACATTCTGGCCGAAAGTCCGCACAACAATACCGTCAACATACCGTGCCATTACCCGTGCCATATCTTTCAACGGTTCCGACCGAGCCAGCTGTGTATCGCGTCCTGAAAGAAAAATCACCTGGCCCCCAAGTCCATACATCGCGGACTCAAAAGATACCCGGGTACGGGTTGAAGGTTTTTCGAAAATCAGGCCGACTGTTTTTCCGACCATATGCTGATGGATAATTCCTTCAGCTTTTTCTTTCTTCAGTACCATAGCCCGATGAATGAAGCTGAGCAGTTCTTCCTGTGTAAAATACTCTAAAGCGCGTAAGTGTTTTTGCATGATATTATCACCTGTATATCAACGTGAAAGCCCGGCCCGAGTGGTATAGAAACAACTTTGAATGATGTGCTATCCGGTACCTGCTTTGCGGGGGGGTTACCTCCCCGCATTGATACACTGTCTATATTATGGGGAGAAAAGAAATATCATTACATAAAAATGTACTGATTTGCAAAGCATTTTCCCCGCTATTTCGCAGCCCTCTGGCTGAAATATTCTAAATTAACTGCGCGAGTGTACCATCCAGCGCCTCAAGCAGCAGGTCAATATCCTCTTTACTCACAATTAACGGCGGCACAAAACGCAACGCAGCCCCACCGGCAAAATTGATAATCATACCTTTGGCAAGCATCAGATTGACAATCTCCGTTCCCAGCTCCGCGCCACGTGCAGTGAGCACCAGGCCAAGCATCATGCCTCTCCCCCGCACCGTGGTGGCAAGCTGCGGATATTTTTCAGCCAACTGCCGTAACCCCGCCTGAAAATACTCACTTTTTGCCTGTACTTCAGGGAAAAACGATTCTTCGAGCATCACTTTCAACGTTGCAACTGCCGCTGCCGAAGCAACCGGATTACCACCAAAGGTGGATGCATGGGTCCCCGGCACCAGCGCTGCTGCAATCTTTGCGGTGGTCAGCATTGCTCCGATGGGCAAACCATTACCCAGCCCTTTTGCCGAAGTCATGATATCCGGAACCACGCCCAACTGCTGGTAGGCAAAAAGTGAACCTGTACGTCCGATACCGGTCTGCACTTCATCAAAAATAAGCAGCAGGCCGTGCGTATCGCAGAGATTGCGAATTCCCTGCAGATATTCTTTATCCAGAGGCCTGACACCGCTTTCGCCCTGCACCGGCTCACAGAGTATAGCACAGGTAGTGTCATCGATCATTGCTTCAAGCGCTGCCAGGTCACCGAAAGGCGCATGGGCAAATCCTGCAGGTAATGGCTCGAATCCTTTGTGAAATTTTGGCTGGCCTGTGGCGGCAACTGTGGCCAGAGTACGACCATGAAAAGAACCATCCAGCGAAATAACCTTGTACTTACCTTCACCGCTGTAGATACGTGCCAGTTTGATTGCAGCCTCATTGGCTTCTGCTCCGCTGTTGGCCATAAACACCTTTTCTGCAAAGGTATTGGCAACCAGCAGCTCAGCCAGCTCTGTCTGCGGACGGGTATAGTAAATATTGGAAACATGGACAAGCTCACCAGCCTGACGGCAGATAGCCTCTGTCACCGCAGGATGGCAATGGCCAAGACTCACCACAGCAATGCCTGCGAGAAAGTCGAGATATTCGCGACCATCAGCATCCACCAGTCTGCAGCCATCCCCTTTAACCATTGCCACCGGATATCGCGCATAGTTACCGATAAATACCTGATCGCCTTTCTGCTTCCACTCTTCGTTTCCTGTTTGCATCAGTAAATCTCCGTACCCACACCTTCTTTAGTAAACATCTCCAGGAGAATGCAATGTTCCACCCGCCCGTCAACAATATATGTTTTAGACACTCCGCGCTTCAGAGCATCCTCACAGCAGCGCACTTTCGGTATCATTCCGCCGACAATGGTCTCATCATCAATCAATGCCTCCAGGTCCTGGCGGGAGAGGCTGTTGATGAGCGTACCATGCTTATCTTTCACACCTGGAACGTCAGTCAGCAAGATCAGTTTCTCGGCATTCAATTCACCTGCGATAGCACCGGCCACCAGATCCGCATTGATATTGAAGGCCTGCCCGTCTTCACCAACTCCTACCGGGGCAATTACTGGTATGAAATCGCCCTGATACAGACTTTCAAGTACTCCGGCATTAATTTTCGTCACCTGCCCCACTCGACCCAGATCGATCAGTTCGGGAGGTTTATTCGCAAGCTCTGCACTGGACTGCTTGGCATTCATCGTCAGTTTCTTTGCACAGACCAGATCCCCGTCACGACCGGAGAGGCCAACTGCCTTCCCTCCACAATGATTAATAAGACCAACAATCTCTTTGTTGACCTTGCCGACCA
>JBFHGS010000202.1:0-9299 GCA_041582995.1 Desulfopila sp.
GGAGGGGTGAGCAGGTTTTCAATAATCCCAAATATTGTAAACGAAGTTTCCGTGTTTTCTCCTGATGTCCGATTTTACGACAATACAGATCGTGACTCTTTCCTCTTTAGATAATAATACGACGACAATACAGCCTCTTAAGCGTGTGGCATGACGCATGCATTGAATAATGCATATGTGCATTTTGCAACAACCACACATTTTAAAAGGAGAATGTCATGAACGAGTATCAGCAATTTATTAATGGTTCCCTGGTAAAATCTCATTCCGATCAGATGATTGAAGTGGAAAATCCTTATACAGGTGAAATCATTGCTCTTGCTCCTCAGGGAGACGCAACAGATGCTCTGGAAGCACTTGATGCTGCCAATAAAGCACAAGCAGCATGGGCCGCAAAACCTGCTGCTGCGAGGGCAGTATATTTAAACAAGATGGCAGAGGTGATTCGTAAAAATAGAATTGAATTAGCTCAAATTCTCGCTTCAGAGCAGGCCAAGATCATCACATTGGCTCAGGTCGAAGTGGACTTCACCGCTGATTACTTTGATTATTATGCTGGGTGGGCAAGAATTTATGAGGGGGAGATCATTCAGAGTGACCGTGAAAACGAAAATATTCTCCTCTACCGACAACCCATTGGTGTTATTGCCGGCATATGTCCCTGGAATTTTCCATTGTTTGTCATGGCCCGAAAAGTGGCTCCGGCTTTGTTGACCGGCAATACCATCGTCATCAAACCAAGTAGCGAAACGCCTGCTACAACCCTCGCATTTGCAAAACTGGTTGCAGGTCTCGACCTTCCGAAAGGAGTGCTGAACATCATTTCCGGCAAGGGCTCTACCCTGGGTGAAACGCTGGTCCGCAGTCCACTTACCGGCATGGTAACCCTTACCGGCAGTGTACAGGCTGGCAGCAGGATCATCGCCGCAACAGCAGAAAATATCACCAAATGTTCATTAGAGCTCGGCGGTAAGGCTCCAGCTATTGTTTGTGCTGATGCCGACCTTGACCTTGCTGTTAAAGCAGTGGTTGCATCCCGGGTCATCTTCAGCGGTCAGGTATGCAACTGCGCTGAACGCGTGTATGTAGAAAAGCAGATTATCGGAGAGTTTACAGAAAAGCTTGTCAATGCCATGAAAGCAGTAACATATGGCGACCCTTTTGCAGACCCGACGCCTGATATGAGTTGTCAGGTCAGCCTTGACCAGCTTAATAAGATCCAGGCCATGGTCGAGGAAGCAAAAGCGGAAGGCGCAGAGGTGTTGTGTGGTGGTAAAAAACCTGAGATGGCAACTGGATATTTCTTTGAGCCTACCATCCTCGGGGGATGCCGTCAGGATATGCAGGTAGTCCAGCAGGAGGTTTTTGGTCCTGTTCTTCCTGTTCTTTCTTTTTCTGATATGGACGAGGCCATTGCTCTGGCAAATGATTGCGAATATGGACTGACATCATCCATCTACACCTCAAATGTGGGCAAAGCGTTTAAAGCTATTAACACACTGAAGTTCGGGGAAACATATGTGAACCGTGAAAACTTCGAGGCCATGCAGGGATTTCATGCAGGCTGGCGCAAATCCGGTATCGGTGGAGCAGACGGCAAACATGGTCTCATGGAATATCTGCAGACTCATGTGGCTTATATCCAGTACTAGAAAACTGTCCGTGAAAATCTATGACTTTCTGTCGGTATTCGTCTTTCAACATTTAGAAAAGGATACAATGCTATGAAAAAACGACCTTCTCACTCAATGTTACAAAGAATCATCTCTACGTTTTTTTTACTGGGTTGCTGCATTGTTGCAAGTACGGCATCTGCAATAAATAATTCGGATATAACACTGGAGCAGGCCCAGGCTGTACTCAACGCAGCACATGAGAAAGCCTTGCAGCAAGGTACACTCATGGATATTGCGGTTGTTGATAGCGGAGCAAATCTAAAAGCTTTTATCCGTATGGATGATGCCTTTCTCGGCAGTATAGACATATCAATAAAAAAGGCAAAAACCGCCCGATTTTTCAATATGTCTACCGGGGCGCTCGGAGAACTGGCACAGCCAGGAAAACCTTTATTCAATATTGAGTTTTCCAATGGTGGCTTGATAACTTTCCCTGGTGGAGTGCCTATAACTGACAAGAATGGGAATATTATCGGTGCAATCGGAGTAAGCGGCAGCAGCGTTGAAAATGATAATGAAGTAGCTATGGCAGGTGCTGCCATACTGAACAAGTAAATACAGCTGCTCTCTTCTGTCAATCGGAGCATACAGTGCAAGCCATGATTCAGTACTGTATGCTTCGTATTATCTAAAAAACTATCCAGCCTTTTCAGGCAGGGCAGTACATTTTTTCGGCTATTCTCGCTGGCACTATTTGGATTGGCGCCATACTCTACGTCATTAACCCTGCCTTTATATACTTCAGGAAGTACAGCGCCCTCAGAAGATGAATCTGAAGTCGAGCAGGAGCATCGGACTAATGATCCAGATATTCCCATGCGAGTTGCAGGGCACTGTTATAATCAGTATGGATACCATCCACACCAAGAAGGTCGCCATATCCCATATCCATCATCTGCTGGCGGATACCGAGCCCTTCGGGTACAACGACGATGGACTTTATTTTTTCGCTCTTGAGTCTGTCGATCATTTCACTCAGTGCATAGTACCCGGACAAGTCCATAAAAGGAACCTCCATGCAGTTGATAATGACCACCTTGGTACCCATGAGTTTACTTATGTGTTCCTGCATACTTGCGGTAGTTCCGAAAAAGAACGGACCTGATACAGAGAGGGTACGGATAGCGTATTCAGTCTCACTCTGGAGTACCTGCTCCATATCACGATGCCATTCCGGTTCGGGCAACCCACGCACGTCAATCTGTGACTGACTGGCGATGCGGTAGGTGATCATCAACGAGGCAAGAGTTACACCAACTCCGACGGCAACAATCAGGTCGACGAATACCGTCATGAGGAAGACCACCAGCATTACCATAAGGTCGTGTTTTGGAATACGCCGGATCATTCGCAGCAGACGGTAATCGAGGATGTCTACACCTACCTTCATGAGTATCCCGGCCAATACCGGTAATGGAATTTGGGAGGCATAGCGGCCGAGTCCCAACAGGATAGCCAGCAGGAGAATGGAATGTACACTTCCGGAGAGGCGCGAAGTTCCACCTGCTTTTATGTTGACGACGGTCCGCATGGTTGCGCCGGCGCCAGGTAAACCTCCCACAAGGGAGGCGGCAATATTACCGATGCCCTGGCCGATAAGCTCACGATTTGAGTTATGATGACTTTTGGTCATCGAGTCGGCGACGACGGATGTCAGCAGCGAATCAATAGTTCCCAGTATAGCAAGTGCGAGTGCCATGGGAATGATCTTCGGGATCAGGGCAGGGGAGAACATTGGCAACGCGAAGTCAGGCAGCCCGGAAGGGATGGTGCCGATAGTCGCAACATTCATATTGAAGAGAACGGCTATTGCCGTTCCGCCGAGCAGTGCAAGCAGAGGGGATGGGAGTTTGGCAGAGATTCGTGCAGGAGTGCAAAATACGACGGCCATGGCGATCAGTGCAAGTAAAATGGATTGAAAGCCTGCATGGGTCAAGGCGGCAGGTAACTTTATCACTGCTTCTATAGGAGAATTGACGGTTGGTGCTCCGAGCAGCGGGTGTACTTGCAGTAGCAGGATTATGACACCGATGCCGCTCATAAAACCTGATATAACAGGGTAGGGCATATAGCGGACGAAGACACCTACCCTGCAATACCCGAAGATAATCTGGATGATACCGGCAAGCATGACCACACCAAACACTGCCGGGAGATTATCCGGAAAAGTTGTAATAGCGCCGGCGAATATAACGGTCATCGGTCCGGTAGGGCCGGAAATCTGCGTCGGTGTTCCGCCAACGACTGCTGCGAAAAATCCGAGTGCTATTGCACCGTATAGTCCTGCGACAGCACCGGCGCCGCTCGCTACGCCGAAGGCAAGAGCAAGAGGCAGAGCGACGATGCCTGCAGTGAGACCGCCGAAAAGGTTACCACTGAAACTATTAAAAGAACATTTTGAAATCATGTACTCAACTCCATCAGCAACGCCTGCATGCAAAAAAAACAGGCAATTCAATAATAATACGTTTGTAACGCACTGATAGGAGAAAAGAAAACTCTGGAAATGGTGCCGAATGACACTACAATGAGTGAAGAAAAGAGATACTCATTTTCTTTTGTTTTGGAAAGTACCGATTTTTACACCTAAGCGTTAACTTTGGCAATGGCATTTTGCGGTGACAGCATGATATACATGCCATCGTTGACTTTTGAAATATGCTTTCAGAATACTGCTTAATCAGATAAGGAAGGTATCATGTGATCTGTAGAGGATTCACTCCTTCCTGAAAAATAGCCTGGTCTAAAATACCAACTTCGACGGATTTTTTATATCAGGTATGCTACAATCCCTGAGTTTTTGGAATGTGAAAACGAGCAATTAATGTGCAGAATGTGGAATGGATTTTGCGCTGGTATACATCCCATCCTTTTTTTCAATCAAAACTATCTATTACCACTCAAGGCGTACTTCCTCTCATGAAACTCTTTTACCATCTGTTTGGCTACCTCCTTCTTGGCATGATCCTTCTTATTGGAACTGACGAAATTTTGAGTTTTCAGGCTGAAATTGAACAGTTCGAGAATGATATGGTTACCAATGCTTTGCAGAATGGCAGGAGTATTTCAGGAATGATTGCACATACCTGGAAGGAAAGCGGTGAAGAAAAGGCTCTTGATTTAATCAAGGATGCGAGTGATGCAGGAACTATCAGGATTCGCTGGGTATGGGAAGACAGTTTCCCGGATGATGCTCTGGTTGCAGTCAATAACAGAGAAGTATTGAAAAATCTTTCTTTTGAGAAAGCATCTACCCTGAAGATGAGAGATAAAAATGGCGAAATCCTGCTCTACACATATGTGCCGGTTGATATAGATCAATCAAGGACTGGCGCGTTGGAGTTGAGTCAGTCGTTCTCAGCCTTGAGAGTATATTCAGAGAGAATGCTGATTAGAGCTGTAACTGTTACCACCCTGCTTGCCCTCGTTTGTGGTGCGATTCTCTATTATTTTATCAATTATAAAATCCGAATACCCTTAACCAGGCTGACTGAGAGAGCAAAGCGAATAGGCAAGGGCGATCTGCAGGCAGATCAGTCGGTGGCCGGTAATGATGAACTGGCTGATCTTGCAATGACTATGAATGATATGTGTTCCAGTCTGGTTATCGCCAAAGAGAAAATTAAATTCGAATATGATGCACGGCTCAAAACACTCGATCAGCTCCGGCACACTGAACGTCTTTCGACCTTCGGCCTGATTGCTGCGGGTATTGCCCATGAAATCGGTACACCGCTGAACGTTGTCGACGGCAGGGCAAAAATGATCATTAATGAAGAGCTGAACACTGAAGAAATACATGAGTGTGCCACTATTATCAAAAGTCAGGCCGAGCGTATGACGCTTATTATTCGGCAACTTCTTGATTTTACCCGACGCCCGAAGCAGCAGATCGCATCTGAAAATATAGTTTTTCTGGTTAAGCAGATATTTCAGTTACTTCATCCCATGGCCAGCAGACAACATGTGGTCTTTCAGCTGAACAGAGATGAAGATGCTGAAGTAGTATTGAAAGCTGATGGTTCTCAGGTACAGCAGGTGCTGATCAATCTTCTGATGAACAGTGTACAGGCCATGCCTGATGGAGGGACTGTTTCCGTCAGTCTCAGCAATGAAATGTTGTCCGGACCTCAGTTTATAGGTAAAGAACTGCAACGTTATATTAAAATACGCATTGTGGATGAGGGTGAAGGCATTAATACAGAAGATATTGAACATATTTTCACACCATTTTTCACGACTAAAACTGTCGGTACGGGCACCGGTCTCGGACTTTCTATTGCTCATGGAATTGTAGAAGAACATGGCGGCTGGATAGAAGTCGAGAGCACTCTGCGCAATGGAGCATGCTTTTCGGTGTATCTGCCAATGAAGGAGATTGAGTAATGAGTGGCAACATTCTTGTCATCGAAGATGACCAGGACATGTGTGATCTTTTAACGGCCGGACTTGGCAGGCGCGATTTTTCTGTTACCACTTTCGTTTCAGGAAAAGAAGGGCTGGCGGCTGTTGATCTTCATTCCACTGATGTTGTTCTCGCTGATATCAATCTTCCAGACATGAACGGTCTTGATATCTGTAAAACTGTTGTTTCTAATCTACCGGACATTCCGGTGATTATCATGACCGCCTTCGGAAGTATGGATACGGCAATAGCAGCAATACGGGCAGGGGCGTATGATTTTGTTACCAAGCCTCTGGATCTCGATATTCTTGCCATGTCACTTGAGCGGGCGGTGCGCTACAGAAATCTTCAGCAGACAGTGAAGATGCTGAGTAATGCGGCAAAACAACCATTACGCTTTGATGAGCTTCACGGTGAGAGTCCGGCAATGGAAGAATTGTTTTCACAATTGAGCCGGATTGCTGACTCTGAAGCTTCTCTCTTGATCACCGGAGAGAGCGGTTCTGGTAAGGAACTTACTGCCAGAGCAGTGCATATGCATAGCCGTCGAAAAGATCACCCGCTGGTTACGATCAACTGTGCGGCGATGCCAGGGCAACTGCTGGAAAGCGAACTTTTTGGTCATAAAAAAGGTGCATTTACCGATGCTAAAACCCATAATAAGGGTTTGTTTCTTGAGGCAGACGGCGGCACGTTATTTCTGGATGAGATCGGTGAAATCCCGCTTGATCTGCAACCAAAACTACTGCGGGTTCTGGAGGAACGTTGTGTCAGACCGGTAGGCGGTTCAACAGAGCGACCGTTTGATGTGCGGATAATTTCGGCGACTAATCGTGATCTGGAGTCTGCCATTGAAGATGGTCTCTTCAGAGAGGATCTGTTTTACCGGCTGAATGTTATACAGATCGAGATGCCTCCTCTGCGTTCTCGTGGAGCTGATATATTGTTATTAGCGCGCACATTTGTAGAACATTTTTCATCACGGCAGAATAAAGCAGTTACCGGTATTTCGGGAGGAGCAGCTGAAAAGTTACTGGAATACTCCTGGCCGGGAAATGTCAGGGAGTTGCGAAATGCTATCGAGCATGCGGTGGCGCTGACCCATTTCGACAAGATCGTGCCTGAAGACCTGCCGGAAAAAATACGCCTTTTCAAAAAAGACTATATTCTCGTTGGTGATCAGGACCCTATGGAACTCATATCCATGGAAGAGATGGAGCGACGGTACATAATGCATGTTTTGAAAACGACAGGTGGAAACAGAACGTTAACCGCCCGAATTTTACAGGTTGATCGAAAAACTCTCTATCGAAAATTACAGAGATATGAGGAGGAATAGATCCAGAGATATCTCTGCCAGCTTTGACTCATGCCTGAACTGAATGCCTCTCTAGTCCTGGGCGGGGCATTTTGCCTCTATGGGGTAAAATGCCCCGAATATCTTCGTTACTCTCTGAAGTATACTTTTTTTTAGCTTTTCTTCGCTGCACCCCTGTCTCCAGGCTGTTGATCGCAGCCATCTTTTTTCACATATTCTCTCGATTATTGCATAGTCACGTTTCTTTTGGGGCATACTGCCCCGTCCTTTTGTTGTTTTACGGGATTATGGTGATGCAGTCAGCCTGATGAGGGAAGTCTCTACAGGTTATAGCGTGTATTAAATGATGTTGTTTGAAAAAAAACTAATAAAATCAATTTGTTATAATTTTGTTAGGGGTGTGGCACGTAAGTTGCTGTAAGTGCGTGAATCTCAACTCTCAATATCTTTACTTTCTGGAAAGGTTGAACGTGAAAATTATCATAGGTATTACCCAGGAACCAGAAAAGTTTAAGGAATTTGTAACCCTGCAATACGGGGAAACCGGTACCTTGACAGAAGTCGGCCCTTTCAAGTCGAAGATAGATGCGCTGAACTGGCTGGTTTATCTGAAAAGTCTCATTGGAGACTTTGAAGAAATCATTCCAGACCTTCAATCCGGCAAGGACGCTATCTGGTCAGGGTTTACCTATGAACGACCGTATGAGGCGTAAGCAGGATATTGGAGCATTATCTGTTATCAATGCGGGAAAATCAGGACGTGCTGCAAAATCATTCGCCACTGATGTGAACGATATTCCTCTAGAATAAAACTCTTCGAAAAAGGAAGTTATCATGACAGTACTGATTGGAATCACACAGACCCCAGAAGAAGCAGTAAAAAATCTCAGATCAGAATTCACTGGATTAGGAATAGAAGCAATCGTTGGTCCCTTCAGATCCCCGGATGATGCTTCCAGCTGGATGCAGTTCATGATGAAACGTACAGAAGACTATGAGACAATTCCTGTTGCTTCAAATGGTTCTGAAAATGACTACTGGTATGGCTTCACCTGCGACCTGATTGACTCACTGGCGGAGATTTTTGAATCAGCTCATTAATTCCCGATTTTTTCATAGAAAAGAATGGCTGCCACTGCGGCCGGCACGTAGCCTGCACGAAACGATGCATCATGGATGACTTGTTGTTGATAATGACGTAATTGCAGGAATTTGTGAGCAATAGCTACACTATATTATAACGTTTAAAAGTATATACATATTATGACATTATTCAGAGAAAATAAATGGAGGTTACATGACCATAACATGCTGACGCAATGGGTCGCACAGGCAACCCAGCACTCACCATAGTGATCTACGACTTATTCATACGAGGAACGATGGACACCTTTTTACTTTCACTTACTGTTTTATTCGCCGGTGGAGTATTTGCACTACTTTTTCACCGACTGTTCAGGCTGATGAAAGCAGGTTATATCGCTATCACTGCCGCAGGCTGTTTGATAGGGCTATACTCAATTGTAGCGCCCCTGCAAGGGGGAGGAATTGAAACATTTTCAAAACCCTGGTTGCATCTTTTTACATTGTCTTTTTCTCTGGACTCTCTTTCAGCCTTTTTTCTCATCCCTATTTTTGTCGTTTGTCCACTCGCTGCTCTTTATAGTTTCCATTACCTGGGAAAAGAAAGCCAGCGAGGTCGGATTGGGGTAAACTCATTCTTTTTTACTTTGCTTATTGCTTCCATGGCACTGGTGGTCACTGCTGATAATATGATCAGTTTTGCCCTTGTCTGGGAGTGCATGTCGCTCTCCTCTTTCTTTCTGGTTATGCATGACTATCAGAAGGAAGCTACCCGTAAAGCCGGGTATATCTATTTCATTTTCACCCAGTCCGGAAC
>JBFHGS010000203.1:0-9287 GCA_041582995.1 Desulfopila sp.
AACAGGCGGTATTCTTTTTTATCCTCTCTCACCTGCCGATAATCCTCGAAAATCAACAGCTCATTCACGTTCCACAATTCCACGGGAAGCGTCCGGCTATTTCCACACATTATTCAGGATATATTCAAAAAACAAAATATCCTTGCGTCCGTTTCCTACCTGTGGTACGCTCGGCACCATTTTTCCAACAAACAACTTGAGCCATGATACATCTGAATTCAATTCACAAACAATACGGTTCCCAGATCCTGTTTCAGGATGCCAGCCTGCAGGTTCTCCCCCAGTCCCGTAACGGTCTTGTCGGCCCCAACGGAGCCGGAAAGACTTCTGTTTTCCGCCTTATAACCGGCGAAGAAGAGCCGGACAAAGGCGATATCTCCTGCTCAAAAAAGACAGTGATCGGTTATTTTTCTCAGGATGTCGGCGAGATGTCCGGCAGATCTGTTCTCGAAGAAGTCATGTCAGCCGCTGGTGAAGTGGTTGAACTTGGTCAACAGATGCGCGAGATGGAAGCACAGATGAGTGAGCCGATGGAAGATGATGCACTCGCTGATCTGCTGGAAAAATACGGAACCATAACCGAAATTTTTGAGCATCGGGGTGGTTATGATCTCGACTCACGTGCAAAAGCTATTCTCAGCGGTCTGGGATTTGCCGAGGAAGATTTCGTCCTGCCTGTAGAGACATATAGCGGTGGCTGGAAAATGCGGATTGCCCTGGCCAAAATCCTGACCATCAATCCTGATGTCCTGCTGCTCGACGAACCGACAAACCATCTCGATATCGAATCTATCCTTTGGCTCGAGGAATGGCTCAGTACCGAATACAAAGGCGCCCTGCTCATGACCTGCCATGACCGGGCTTTCATGAACCGCATTGTCTCCCGGATCATTGAAATTTCCAATGGTCAGGCCACGACCTACAACGGAGATTATGACTTTTATCTGCGTGAACGCGAAATTCGCCGTGAACAGTTACAGGCCAGCTACCGCCGCCAGCAGGATATGCTGGCCAAGGAAGAAGAATTTATAGCAAAATTTGCAGCCAGAGTCTCCCACGCTGCACAGGTTCAGTCACGGGTCAAAAAGCTGGAGAAGATAGAACGTATCGTCCTGCCTCCCGAACAGAAAGTCATGAAGTTCGATTTTCCTATTCCTCCCCGAAGCGGGGAGGACGTGCTGCATTTACACGAACTCGATAAAGAATACCGGACCGTTAACGATGATATCAAGCGGGTCTTCAGCGGTCTTAACGGCACAATACGGCGACTTGAAAAAATTGCCCTTGTCGGTGTCAACGGCGCGGGTAAATCAACTCTCTTAAAAGTAATTACAGGTCAGACTGAAGCAACTGCTGGCGATGTTATCACCGGTGCAGGTGTCACCGTGGGCTACTTCAGTCAGCACTCTATGGACATTCTCCATCCTGAACATACTGTATTTGAAGCTGTACAGGAGGTTCTGCCGCTTGAAAATATAGGTGTTATACGTAACCTCTGCGCCGCCTTCCTGTTTCAGGGTGACGATGTCGACAAACGTATAGCCAACCTCTCCGGCGGGGAGAAAAGCCGGGTTGTGCTGGCGAAACTGCTTGCCCGCCCGTTGAACTTTCTGGTACTCGACGAGCCTACCAACCATCTCGACATTCTTTCCCGGGAAGTGTTGCTTGAAGCTCTGCAGAAATTTGAGGGAACTATTTTACTGGTCAGCCATGACCGTCATTTTTTGCGCTCACTCGTGAACCGGGTATTTGAGATCGATCATGGAGAGATGCGCACCTACGAAGGGGATTACGACTACTACCTTCGTCAGACTGCTGCTCATTAAGAGGCGGCACAGGCCCTTACACCGATCATTACACGCCGCCGCGACTATACCGGCGGCTGTTCTTCACTTGAGATATATATGATACAAGCATCGAACATTGCCCTTGCATACGGCAAACGCATTATTTTCAAAGACGTCAACATCAAGTTCACACCTGGCAACTGCTACGGTCTGATCGGTGCCAACGGTGCCGGAAAATCAACATTCCTGAAGATTCTTGCCGGACAACTCGAACCGGACAGCGGTGAAGTCTTCGTCAGCGGCAAGCAGCGTATCGCCGTACTGAGCCAGGATCAGTTTGCCTACGACGAAAGTACCGTTGCCGAGACCGTTCTCATGGCTCACACCCGCCTTCATGAAATCATGGCTGAACGTGAGATTCTGTATTCGAAAACTGAATTCACAGAAGAAGACGGTATCCGCAGCGGTGAACTCGAGGCCGAATTTGCCGAGATGAACGGTTACGAAGTAGAATCTGAAGCGGCCACACTGTTGAGTGGGCTCGGTATCGGCGAGGAACTTCGCGATAAAAAAATGAAAGAGCTTGAAGGTGGTGAGAAGGTTCGCGTACTTCTGGCTCAGGCTCTCTTTGGCAACCCGGATATCCTGCTGCTGGATGAGCCTACAAACAACCTTGACCGGAAATCCATCATCTGGCTTGAAGGCTTCCTCGAGCGTTTTCAGAACACCGTTATCATCGTCTCGCATGACCGGCATTTCCTCAATCAGGTGTGTACCCACATGGCCGATATCGATTATGGCCAGATCAGGGTCTACGTCGGTAACTATGATTTCTGGTATCAGGCAAGTGAGCTCTTGAAAGTTCAGCGTCAGGACGCCAGCCGTAAAGCTGACGCCAAGGCCAAGGATCTGAAAGAATTCATCGCCCGTTTCTCCTCCAACGCTTCCAAAGCCAAACAGGCAACCTCACGAAAGAAGTTGCTCGACAAGCTGGAAATGGATGATTTGCCGGCATCATCCCGTAAGTACCCATACATTCTGTTCAAAGCTGGCCGCCCATGCGGAGACGTCATCCTCGAGGTCAAGAATATCAGCAAGGTTGTCGATGGCACAAAAGTACTCGACAACTTCTCAATGGAAGTGAACAAGGGTGAAAAAATCGGTTTTGTCGGTACCAATAACGTAGCAATTACCACCCTCTTTCAAATTCTGGCCGGAGAACTTGAACCAGACAGCGGTACCTTCCGCTGGGGACAGACCATGTCTACCTCATACTTCCCCAAGGAGAACAAATCCTTTTTCAGCAGCGACAAAACTCTTGTTGACTGGCTGAGTGAGTATACACCGGTTACCGAAGGTGAGAGCTACGCCAGAGGATTTCTTGGTAAAATGCTGTTTTCCGGCGAGGAAGCACTGAAAAAAACCAGTGTGCTCTCCGGTGGAGAAAAGGTGCGCTGCATGCTCTCAAAGATGATGCTGAGTGATGCCAACGCCCTGATTCTTGACGAACCTACCAACCATCTGGATCTTGAGTCTATCACTTCACTCAATAACGGCCTTCAGGCTTTTCCCGAGATCATTCTCTTCTCTTCCCATGACCATGAACTCATGGCCACGGTTGCCAACAGAATCATTGAAATTCTGCCTGGCGGAGTAGTTGATAAGATGCTGCCGTACGACGATTACCTGACGGATCCGGGTGTACTGCAACAGCAGGAACAGTTCCGTGCCTGATCGCAGATAAGCTCTGTTGAGTTGACAATTCCGGCGTATACCGGAACTGTCAACTCAACACTCTCCAGAACTGAGACAAAATCCCCTCCTCACTGACATCCGACTTCTTACACTCCCGTCACCTGGCAATACCACCCATGCAGAGATATTTGATTTCGAGGTAATCATCCATTCCGTATTTGGATCCTTCCCGTCCGTTGCCGGATTCTTTCACACCACCGAACGGTGCCATTTCGTTTGAAATAATTCCTTCATTAATTCCGACTATTCCGTACTCCAGCGCCTCACCGACACGCCAGATACGACCGATATCACGGGAATAGAAATACGCTGCCAGACCAAACTCAGTATCATTGGCCATGGCGACCGCTTCCTCTTCAGTGGAAAAGGTAAAAATTGGCGCTACAGGTCCGAATATTTCTTCTCGATAAACCCGCATCGTTTCATCCACTCCGGCCAGAACTGTCGGCTCGACAAAGGAACTGCCGAGCGACGACACCCCGCCACCCGTCAAAACCCTGGCACCTTTGGCAATTGCGTCATTAATCATCGCCAACACATCCTGCGCCGCTTTTTCCGTAATCAGCGGACCGGTAGTGACGCCATCCTCCATAGGATTTCCAAGGATAAGATTACTCTTTACCGCTGCGACCAATTTCTGTGAAAATTGTTCATAGACGGTGTTCTGTACCAGAATACGATTGGTGCAGACGCAGGTCTGCCCGGCATTACGGTACTTTGATATCATTGCGCCCTGCACTGCTGCATCCAGATCTGCATCGTCGAAAACGATAAACGGCGCATTACCTCCAAGTTCCATTGATGTTTTCTTTACGGTTCCGGCACACTCCTTCATCAACTGTTTTCCAACCTCTGTTGAACCGGTAAAGGTTAATTTTCGCACAATCGGATTGCTGGTCATCTCAGCCCCGATTTCTGCTGTTTTTCCGGCAACCATATTGATGACACCTGCAGGAATCCCGGCCTGAGCTGCCAGTTCAGCTATAGCAAATGCAGAAAGTGGAGTCGCATTCGCCGGCTTGCAGACAACTGTGCATCCGGCAGCAAGCGCAGGAGCGATCTTACGGGTAAGCATTGCATTGGGAAAGTTCCAGGGTGTAATACAGGCGACAACTCCAACCGGTTGTTTTATACATACCAGACGTTTACTGTTATCCGGCGCTGGAATGATATCTCCGTAAACACGTTTAGCTTCTTCGGCAAACCATTCGATATAGTTGGCGCCATAGGCTATTTCGCCCCGTGCTTCAGCCAGAGGTTTCCCCATCTCCGTTGTAAGAATGCATGCCAGATCTTCCTGGTGCTCCATTATCAGGCTAAACCATCTGCGCAACAGGCTGGAACGTTCCTTAGCCGACCGTGCTCGCCAGCCCGGCAACGCTGCATCTGCCGCCTCAATTGCCCGACGGGTCTCTTGTGTTCCGCATTTTGCAACAGTAGCAACAACATCTCCGGTTGCAGGATTCAGTACTTCAAGAATTTCTTTACTGTCAGCATCAACCCATTCACCATTAATAAAGGCCTGGTGATGCAACAGCTGTTTGTCCTGTAAAGTCAACATATAAACTCCTTCAACAATAGTGACAGATTAAACATCTGACGCTGGCACAGATGATCAAGCTTGAGGCTGATGACCAGATCAAAATCTTCCGTGGCCAACACTCACAGGACAAGATCACTCAACAGGTATGCCCTGATTGTCCCAGCCGCGAAGTCGGTAGTAATCGCTCAGAAGCTGTTCCATATCGATTTCTGACAGGGAACCTCCTTCAGGCAGCGACTCTTTATAAAATCGTTTCGGCAGTCGGTCATCGTCTATTGTCAGCCCTTCACGCAGGTTGAAAGTCCTGGTCATGTTGGTGACATAGGCAGCTCTTTCTCTGAGAGAATCTGTATCTACAGCCTCACCGGTCACGAGCGTAATAGATTCCTGCAATTCCTCCCAGGTGTACAGGTCGCGATAAAAGCGGCAGAGTATAAGAGTATCGAAAATATTCAGTCGATCTTCATATTCGATAAGCATTTCCGCTTTTCCTTCGATCTGGTCGGGCGGTATCATCCCTGAAAGTTCCGGCTTATAAAAGGTTGTGCGCAGATGACAGGCTCCCCGGGCAGAAGTACCGAAAGTTAAACCCATCCCTTTGAGTTTACGCGGGTCGTACCCGGCAGGCTCCATGCCTTTCACATGAATAGCAAGATCTTCCAGCTGCCAGTAACCAGCCGCACGTTTAATGCCTTCGGCAAGAATATCACCGACATCCTCACGCGCTGCAATTTTGCTGATGAGTTCCGCAGTCTGGTCTGCGTTACCATAATCTATATTGTACTCAATCCGTCCCTGAGCTTTGGCTTCCATAGCCAGGCCACAGAGATTACCGGCAGTGATAGTATCCATGCCTAATCGGTCACAGAGATCATTGAGGTAGGCGACCTCTTCCATCTCATCGATCATACACAGGCCGCCGAAAGAATAAATAGTCTCGTACTCCGGCCCTTCAAGCTGCAGATTTTTATGACGCCCCTTGCTGATTCGGGCCATCCGGCCGCAGGCCATAAAACATTTTGCACAGGCATGGGGCTTTACCTCATGCTCTGCGTGGAAAGTTTCACCGTTAATCTTCTCCACATGCTCACACGACCCCTGGCTCCAGTAACGGGCAGGAAATGCGCCGACATTATTCATCAGCGACACCATCATGGTTGTGCCCATTTTCTTGTATGCTTTTACCCCCGGGTGATCAATATTCTTTGCAGAAAATTCCTTAGCATATCGGGCAACGCCTTCCGGGTCTGCATATTCACGTTTGCAATCACCCTGAAAGACAATGGCTTTTACCAGTTTTGAGCCAAGCACAGCCCCCACGCCCGCCCGACCTGCGCATCTCCATTTGTCATTGGCAATAATAGCAAAACGAACAAGATTCTCTCCGGCAGGGCCTATGGTAATTGCCCCCGCTTTACGATATCCTTCACGGTTCGCAGAAAATCTCTGAACCGCCTCGTCTTCAGCCTGAAAGGTTTCCATCCCCCACATGTTTCCTGCATCGTGAAACACGGCACCCTCAGGTGTGACAGTGAGAACAGTCGGAATTTCAGCTTTACCGCTTACGATAATGGCATCAAACCCCGTAGAATCAATTGCCTCCGGAACTTTGCCGCCGGAATAGGATTCGGCATAAAAACCAGTAAGCGGTGATTTTGTATACACGCCGTAGCGACTGCCGCCCCAAAGTCTGCCACCGCAAAATGGTCCGGTTGCGATGATCAGATTGTTCCCGGGAGAGAGTGGGTCAACTCCGGGCTCATTGCGATCCAGCAGGAGACGGGTAGCGAGTCCCTTTCCTCCGACGCATTCGGCCAGAGTCTGATCAGCAACAGCTTCAATCTCAAAAGTCCGGTTTGTAAGGTTGATGGTCAGGATGCGCTTGTAATACCCTTGCATATTATTTCTCCTGCTGCCAGCCGTCACCTGAGGTATAGGTAACGGCTGGTTGTGTGTGATTGTGACAAAAAAATCCATTCATTACCGCGAAAACTCAGCTGGCACAGTGCAACGATGAGCGTAAGGGGATAAAGGTTAAAAGCTTTGAATATACAAACGTTTTTAACCTCAGCTACTCCTCTCCTCACCCCTTACAGACATACAGGCTAAGCCCAGTGGTAATCAGAAAAACCTTACTGACGAATTGCAGCAAAACCATCATTTAAAATGTTCAGACCACGCTGGAGCTGCTCATCAGTAATGACAAGCGGCATCAGAAAACGCAGTACATTACCGTAGGTTCCACACGCCAGAATGAGTAATCCCCGCTCGAAACAGTATTTGACCAGAGCTCTGGTCTCTTCAGGTGCCGGCGTTTTGCTATGACGGTCCTTAACCAGTTCCATGGCTATCATTGGACCTATTCCGCGAACATCACCAATGATGTCATATTTTTCCTGAAAACCCATGAAAGCAGATTGCAGCGTTTCACCAAGCTGTTTGGCTTTCTCCAGCAGGTTCTCTGATTCAAAGATATCGAAAACTGCCAGGCCAGCCTCACATGCCAGCGGGTTACCATTATAGGTACCGCCAATGCCTGAAGGATGTACAGAGTCCATTATTTCTTTTTTGCCGACTACTGCACTGAGAGGCATACCTGCTGCCAGACTTTTGGCTGTAGTAGTTATATCTGCTTCTACACCATAATATTCCATAGCAAACATATAGCCTGTGCGGCCGATTCCGGTCTGGATTTCGTCGGCAATCAGCAAGATGTTATTCTCTTCACAAATTGCTTTAAGTTTTTTGAAGTACTCTTTTGGTGGTGCGATAAAACCGCCCTCACCCTGTACCGGTTCAACAATAATTGCAGCGGTCTGCTCGGCTGCGACCTGATTGATGAAAAAATCCTTGAGATGATCGGCACACTCAACATTACAACCCGGATATTCCTGGCCGAATGGACAACGGTAACAGTTAGCGTACGGCATCCGATACACTTCCGGCGCAAAAGGCCCAAGACCGAATTTATACGGTTTTACTTTGGAGGTCAGACTCATACCCATCAGCGTTCGACCGTGAAATGCGCCCTCGAAAGCAATAACAGCAGGTTTCTGAGTATAATATCGTGCTATTTTTATCGCATTTTCAACTGCTTCTGCACCACTATTGGCAAACATAACAGCTTTAGGTGAGTCGCCGGGCACAGCTGCGCAGATTTTCTCTGCAAGCTTCACCGGCGATGCATATGGCGAGACCATGAAACAGGTATGCGTAAATTTTTCTGCCTGATCCTGTATCGCTTTGACCACCTTAGGGTGTGAATGGCCGACATTCATAACGGCGATACCACCAGCAAAGTCTATAAACTCATTACCTTCAACATCGACAATAACAGCACCTTTTGCATGCGCGACGTAGTTTGCCGTACCGCTGGCATTTCCCTTGGCTATAACTTTACCCCGAAGGTCCTGTAGTGCAGCATTGGTGAGAGACTTTTCCATGACGTTTCCTTTCTGGTTTGAGGTGTGCAGTTCACAAAAAAAGCAGGTGAACAGAGAAAATAGATAACATGGTGACTGGTTTTGCAAAATTCAGTCCACATAACTACAGTTGATTATCATGCAACTGAATCTACATGACGAAGGGACAGGAATGAGGAGTCAAGCACGAGGAATGAAGTGGTAAGGCTTAGGGGTAAGAGGAGACAACCTGTTCAAAAAACAGATATCAGAATTTAATTAAATCCAGCACGTTAACCATACTTATTCAACATGAGCAGTTGACGCCTCAGACCGCACTTCTCCCCCCTCACCTTTGCAGTCTGAGTTTCCGTGGCAATCAGCTAACCAAATGTTTCTTTTTTGCAGAAGAACGATACACATTTCCGTTAAAATGAATTCAGAAAACCAGCTCACGATTCAATTGTGAATCATAACCGATTAAATATCGTGCATTTTCAATATTATAAACGTGATCAAATATTGAATCAGCAGAAAAACAACAGAATTTTACAGGAATAATATTGCATGCAGCTCAACACTGATTCAAAAATGAATCAGTGTTGAATACAATGAACATCATGAGATCTTATATTTTTTAAGTTTGCGCACCACGGATGGCTGACTGATACCAAGAACTGCGGCAATTTCTCTGGTGGTTGAGTACTGACTTTTTGCCAGTTGCAGGCAGCGCTTTTCAGTCTCGGCGAGTCTGGCAGGCAAATCCAGGCTATCACTCCAACTCTCTGACTGCTTGAAATG
>JBFHGS010000204.1:0-9205 GCA_041582995.1 Desulfopila sp.
CCTGAGAAAGCAAAACTATCCTGCAATGAGGTTACGTTGTCACTTGTAACCGTTTCACCAGTGACAGCAGCTTGACTTTTGGAGAGGAGGTCGCTTGAAGATTCAATCAGTTCATCAAGTGTGGCGTCGCTTGGACCACTAAGTACGGTATCGGCAACCTTTTGTAAAATTGGCTTCAGTGGACCAGTCTTCTCGTCAATAACGACTTGTATACCGCCGGCTGTTGATACAACATCATAGTCAAAAAGCTTTTCTGAAGCAGAATCAAAAACTATCCGTGCTCCGGTGCCACGTGGTGCAACTCGTATTTTATCAAGTGAAGTGCCAATTTTTTTCTCACGAACAAGTTCATTGATCGAGACATCCGAAATGTCAATAAACATTCTTGCGGGATTTTTGTTGTCTCCGCCAATTGTTGCAACTTTGTAATCCTTCAGGTTGGCAGTACCGGCTAGCAGGATACTCGTTTCACCGGGTTCAGTGGTAACGAGGAAATCAGTGAGTGCCGGAGCAGATGTGCCGGGATGAACAGAAATATCTTCAGCTCCCTCACCTGCTGGCGCAATAACAATATCTATATTATTGCCGCTGCGTACCACTTTGTAATCATGAGTATCAGCGATCTCAATTTCAAAGCGGGTGATTTGTTGTTGCTGGTCAGGTAATTCGGATACAGACATCTTACCAACCGGGTTGTCACTGATCAAAGGCGTTGCCGGATCGATTTTTTTGTTAAACACAGCACCTGCAATATCGACAATGACTCTGAAAGGCGCAAAGCGTTCCGAAACCGTATAGGCCGGAACAGAT
The DNA here is from genome assembly GCA_041582995.1 of Desulfopila sp. Lineage (GTDB taxonomy): Bacteria > Desulfobacterota > Desulfobulbia > Desulfobulbales > Desulfocapsaceae > Desulfopila. Next base: position 811 of record JBFHGS010000204.1, read on the forward strand.
TCACCTTGAATCTCAATTGAGAGAGTATTTTTCTCAAAATCTGATTTCAGTGCTGAGATGTTATACACCGGCCCTGCGGTGTTACTCCCTGTCTGCTGGGCTAATGCAGTTGTGCTGTACAACGCAACAAGGATCGATAGCACAGAAAGAATGGCCAGTTGGGAAATTGTAGACCTCTCGTACATTTTTTACTCTTCTCCCTCTTTCTTGAGAACCATCACGATTTTGTTAACCAATTGTTTGCCGGCTCGGGTTTCGGCGATCTCTTCAATTATCACCTGATTTGGAACAATCTCTTTCACAACACCTCGTTTGCCGATTTTAGTACCTACAGAAATTATGTAGCCCTTACCTGTGAAATCTTCGACCATGGCGAAGTCCCGCTGCTCTTTTTTCATAAGAGCTACAAGAGTAAGCTGTCCAGGCTCAAATAACTGCATCCCGGTAAGCACCGCTTTGGTTTCTACAATTTCGTCCATATTGACATCGCTCGTAGTGGCCTTTTCGGTAATAAAAGGTATGAACGGGTCTTTCCTGTCCTCAATTGTATATTCGAAGAGACCCTGCTGTGAATTTTCAACAGGTGCAGCAGGGTCAGCTGCGGTTGTTTCGGCTCCAAGACATACTCCGGGGAGTATGATCATAAGCACCGAAAACATGTAAACGCAGCAATTGAAACATGTTTTCTGTCGCATAAGGCGGATGAATTTGGCAGCTGAAATTTTCATAAAATACATCTTCCGGTTAATTATTTTTTCTTCTTCGGAAGCTCTACGTTGGTGAATTGATATGTCACCAGTCGGCAGTCAGAATTGAGCAGCATTTCACCGCCCTCAAATTTAGGTGAGCTCATCTTTACATTTGAAACAGAGACGATGCGCTCGAGTTTACTTACCCGATCAAAGAAAAAACCAACGTTGTGATAGGGACCACGAACATTGATGGTTACGGGAATTTCAGCGTAAAAATCCTTAGGAACGCTTGGCAATGGTTTAAACTTTAAAAAATCAAGCCCCGCGTTTCTGCCCAGCGATGAAATGTCGCGCAAAAGCTGAGGGATTTCTTTTTCTTTAGGCAAAAGGGCCGCTTTTTCGTTAAATTCAATCTCGGCTGCAACAAGTTCCGCTTCAAGTCGGGGCAGATCCTGAGCTTTGACCTTAACATTTTGCAGTTCCTTCTCTATTTTGGTTTTTTGAGAAGTAAGTTGCTCTAATGTATCAAAGTTATTCTGCAGGAAGAGAAAGTAATACGCAGCTAACGGCAATGCGAAAATCAGAACGACTAGTAGCAGCTTATACTTCCGCTCTAGCGGAATATACTTTGTATCCAGAAAATTAGTGAATGCTTCGTTCTTTTTCATGCCGTCCGGTTGTCAGGTTATTCTGCGAATATGTTAGTGCTATTCTGATTTTGCGACTTCTTGAGTTGCGGGTTGTGAAACGGCGCAGTTCAAGGAAAAACTTTTCAGATCTCTACCAGCTACCTTTTTTAAGGATGAATCTGTCAGGTCAACAGAGTTGACGATAGGTGAAGACATAAGATTATCCATAAACTGGGCAACAGTTTGGTTATCTAGAGCAACACCGTCGAGTTGAAGTGATCCTCCCTGCTGATTCAGAGAGAGTAGCCACATTCGTTCATTGTCAATAGTGTTTGCCACAGCATCAAGAACACGTACAGTAAGAGAAGAATCAGATTTCAGCTGGTCAATAACTGCTGATTTTCTTTCAAGTTCTTGCTTCGTTGTTTGAATTTTTTTAATTTTCGCCAGAATCGGAGTGTATTTTTGTTTTTCCTGGTTGAGATCAGCAATAGAGGTCTCAAGAACTGTAACCTTTTGAAGTTGCAGATATGAAACCAGCCCTAAAATAGCAACAAGACAAATAAGCCCTGTGATTATGCCGATAATCTGGTTACGGGCCTTGGCCCTTTTTTTAAGCTGCCGAACAGGGAGCAGGTTAATTTTGATCATATCTTTTCCATGCTTGGGCCTGTTGGCCCTTAAATTACAGATGGCCTGATAGCAATGCCGGTGGCTATAGCCATTTCAGGTCCGATGCTGTTGAGATATTCCGCATCAATCTTCTTGGGGTTGGAACTCATTTGCTTAAAGGGGTTGAAAAGTTCGACCTCCAACCCTGTCTCTCGTGATAGAAAATCATTTAAACCGACTACTTTTGATCCGCCGCCGCTCAGTATAAGTCTCTGCAGTGGTGCATCCGGGTTATTTGCATGATAGAGGTCAATTGCTTTCTTGATTTCTAGAACCCATTGAGTACAGGTGGAAGAAAAGATATCTTCAATCGTTTTCTGATTATCACCAGCAGGGTTCTGACCCAGTTTTATAGCTTCGGCTTCCTCAAAATCAAGATCAAGAGAAGCACTGATCTGTTCTGTAAGTTGTCTGCTGCCGACTACTATGTCTCGTGCAACTACAGACATTCCTTTAGACAGAATGTTGATATTCATTTTTGAAGCGCCAATATCTACCAGTGCTACATTTTCACTGTTTGCGCCGCTGCATTCATAGGTGTTTTCCAGAGCGAAACCATCTACGTCAACAAGTACCGGCTGAAGGCCTATGCTTTCAAGCATCTCAAGATAGTCGTCAATGACCTCTTTTTTAGCTGCCACAAGCATTACATCCGTACGATCAGCATTTTCACTGGTAGGTTTGAGACTCTGGAAGTCGAGATAGACATCTTCAATATCGAACGGGATATATTGCTCAGCTTCTGCCATGATATGCTCTTCCATCTGATCGTCACTCATTACTATGAGGTTGACTTTCTTGACGATGACGGAATAACCGGAGATCGAGATGCCAACCTTTTTGTTGCTGATCTTCAGATTGGAGAAAAGGCCTGATATTGCCTTGGCGACAATTTCAGGTTCAACAAGAGTACCGTCGTCAACTGCCCCTTCCGGGAGCACGGCACTGCCAAGCGCAATTACAGCGTAACCCTTGTCAGTTCGTTTGAGCTGGCACACCTTAATCGCATGGGAGCCTATATCCACACCCACAACGAGGTTGTTTTTTGACAAGAACGGCAAATTCATGGTTAATGAGATGGCAAATTGTTAACGAACGATTGATCTGACTTAACCATATAAAGCTAAGGTCCAGATTTTTCATACTTAAATACTATTTAGGACATAATTGTTTGGAATTGTCAAGGGAAAGAGCAATAAAGAAATGCTTTGTTTTCTTTTTTAAACAAGATGTTAATTCCCTTTAGGTGTGTTGGTTGAATTGTATTCTACAATATATTGTCACTCAATTGTCTGATTACTCTTCATATAGTAGTGATCGCCCGTTTTCCCAGTAAAAATGCGGAGTATGGCGATTTCTGGACAGGGAAGCAATGCTGCTTGTAATTCAATTCGAGATAATGTAGCTTTGCCATGTTTAAATCCCTCTATAAAAAAACAATTTTATAACAGTAATGAGGCTCTGGATTGAATACCAATACTCAGAATAAATCTCTTGTCAGAGAATATGTAGAGGCAATAGTTATAGCCATTCTACTGGCATTGTTTATACGTACATTTATTGTTCAGGCATTTAAGATACCTTCCGGTTCCATGTTGCCGACGCTTAAAATCGGTGATCATCTTCTGGTTAATAAATTTAGTTATGGTTTGAAATTACCGTTTGTAGGGACCACACTTATTCCCTGGGATGGCCCATCCAGAGGTGATGTTGTGGTCTTTCGATTCCCTAAGGATCGCTCAGTAGATTATATTAAACGGGTAATCGGTGTTCCGGGAGATACGATAACTGTTAAAAATAAAAAAGTATTTATTAACGGCGAAGCCGTCGCTGATCCACACGCTCATTTTACCTCAACCATGATGCTTGGCAGTGAGGCGAGTCCCAGGGATAATTTTGGGCCGGTGACTGTACCTAAAGGCAATATTTTTGTGATGGGTGATAACCGGGATAATAGTTATGATGGCAGATTCTGGGGCTTTGTTGACCAGAGGGACGTCCTCGGTAAGGCTTTTATTCTGTACTGGTCATGGGATTTGGAAAAACCGCTTTTTTCATTGGATAGAGTGACATCAGTTCGCTGGGGTCGAATAGGGAATCTGATTCACTGATCATTCATCTCAGGTAACGGGTAACAGCATTGCAGGCAGATTATAGATTCAGACACAAACATATTCTGGGGCTGGAACAGATGAGTGCTGAGGATATTCAGCATATCATAACGATTGCCCGTTCTTTTAAAGAGATCTCCACGCGACCCATCAAGAAGGTTCCTACCCTGCGTGGTAAAACTATTGTTAATTTTTTCTTTGAGCCGTCAACCCGTACCAGGTTGTCATTTGAGATCGCGGCCAAACGGATGAGCGCGGATACCTTTAATATTGCCGCTTCCACCAGTTCAGCGACGAAAGGTGAGACGCTGATCGATACTGCAAAGAATCTGCAGGCAATGAATCCTGATATCATTATCCTCAGGCATTCCAGCTCAGGTGCACCGCACCTCCTGGCCCGTAATGTTGATGCTGCCATCATTAATGCTGGAGATGGGACACATGAGCATCCGAGTCAGGGGCTTCTTGATATAATGACGATACTCGAACACAAGGGCAGTCTTGATGGTTTGAAAATCGCTATTGTTGGCGATATCGCTCACAGTCGAGTGGCCGGTTCCGACATTATCGGTTTCAATCGTTTAGGCGCAAAGGTGTTCCTGGCCGGCCCTGCCACATATATTCCTGCTGGTGTCGAGCAGCTTGGAGTTACTGTATGCCGGGATATACGCGAAGCAATAGATGGTGCCGATGTTGTGATGGCCTTGAGGATACAGAAGGAACGACAGAATGATCCTTTGATCCCGAGCTTGCGGGAATATTCCTCTTTTTACGGAATCAATAATAAACTGCTTGAACTTGCCAGGGATGATGTGATTGTTATGCACCCGGGTCCCATTAACAGGGGTGTCGAGATGAATCCGGACGTTGCGGACGGCAAGAGGTCGGTTATTCTTGATCAGGTTACCAACGGTGTTGCTGTGCGTATGGCATTGCTCTACCTTGTTTTGGGTGGAGATAAGACAGATGAGGAGCAGGGGGGGCGATCATGAGCAGGACGATAATCTTACAAAATGGTCGGGTCATTGATCCTCTGAGTGGTGGAGATGGAAAGAGTGACCTTTGGATTCGGAATGGAAAAATAATATCTGCTGAAAGTACGATCCCCGAGAATACTCTTATTCATGATCTCTCGGGCAAATGGGTTGTTCCCGGGTTGATAGATATGCATGTTCATCTTCGAGAGCCTGGTCAGGAATATAAAGAGAGTATTGAGTCCGGCACGAGGGCTGCAGCTGCTGGAGGCTTTACCGGTGTAGCCTGTATGCCTAATACCACTCCGGTTAATGACTGTGAATCTGTTACACGGTATATTCTGGAAAAGGCAGAAGGGTGTCATGCACGTGTATATCCTGTTGGTGCAATAAGTAAAGGCAGTAAAGGTGAGGGGCTTGCCGAGTTTGGTGAGATGAAACGAGCCGGAATCGTGGCGGTGACAGACGATGGGTTGCCTGTGCTCGACAGTCAGCTCATGCGTCGTGCAATGGAATATGCAATCAGCCATGATCTGGTTGTTATGTCTCATTCGGAAGAGGCGACCCTCAGCCACAATGGCTGTATGAATGAAGGCATAACCGCAACAAAGCTCGGTCTACGAGGTATACCTGCGGCGGCTGAGTCCATCATGGTCTATCGTGAAGTTGCAATTGCCGAACTGACTGGTGCGCATGTTCACATCGCCCATGTCAGCACTGAAGAATCTCTTGCAGTTATTTCTATGGCTAAGAAGCGAGGTGTCAAGGTAACCGCCGAAACAGCTCCGCATTACTTTACGCTCACAGAAGAGGCAGTCACAGGATATGACACTCATGCCAAGATGAATCCTCCGTTAAGGTCAGAGAAAGATCGGCAGGCGATTCGATCGGCACTTCAAAATGGAACGCTTGACGTGATCGCCACAGATCATGCCCCGCATTCAATTCTGGAGAAAAACGTAGAGTTCAATGAGGCGGCAAATGGCATAACAGGTCTTGAGACTTCATTGTCGTTGACACTTGCCTTGGTGCGCGATGGAGTGATTGATGAAAAGCGATTGGTTGAGCTGATGAGTGTTGCCCCTGCGCGCATTCTTGGAGTGCCCGGTGGATCCCTCTCCGCTGGTGAGGTGGCGGATATAACGGTGATTGATCCTGATGTACGATATACTTTCACTGCTGAACAGAGTTATTCAAAGGGGAAAAACTCACCTTTTATCGGTTGGGAGCTACAGGGAAGGGCAGTTATGACCCTTGTCGCGGGAGAGATTAAGCATAATATCCTGTGAACGTGTTCAGGCTCACAATTGTTCCGTGCATAACATAATGGCAGCTGCAAACTGACTGCAGTTAGAATTTGCACGGAAGATTGCGTATAACTTTAATCCCTGCAGGGGTCACTTCCGCCTGGTAAGCCAGCATTGTTACTCCTTTCTTCACTGCTTCCTGCAATGTTGAGCTGTACAGTGGGTCGATATGTGTGGCTGGGGCAAAGATATCGGTATCCATACGCTGCACCAGAAAAAAAATACATCCGCCTTTACCGTTTTCGACGAGCGTCATTAACTCCTGGAGATGTTTTGTTCCTCGGGCAGTTACTGCATCAGGGAACATGGCGCAGCCATCTTCTACAAGTGAGCAGTTTTTTATTTCAACATAGGTCACTGCACCTTGATGTGTAACCGCCAGATCGAGTCTGCTGCCGGAGGAAACTTTGACCTCCCTTTGTATTGATTCAACCTGCCTGAATTCTTCAATGCATCCATCATTGATGGCATCCGCTACAATTCCATTGGTGCGGGAGGTGTTGACACCGATCCAGGTGTTCCCGTTATGAACCATTTCCAGGGTATGGGGATATTTTCGTTTAGGATTGTCGGATTCTGAAATGGCAACACGACTCCCAGGGCTTGAGCAGGATCGCATAGAACCTGTATTAGGGCAGTGCACAGTAAGCGTGGAACCATCTGCAAGCTTGACATCGACAAGAAAACGCTTGTATCGTTTTATGAGGGTGGCTGTCGTAAGAGGTGGGGTGAAAATCATGTTTTTTTATATCAAATTGTGGTAATTATGCCGGTTTTTTATTAAGAGAAACAGTGATTGCGCATTAGCGCTGTGAATATATCCGCTCATGCTGTATTTCGGCCCACGATAACTCACTCAACTGGGTGATGAAAAATACAGCTTAAAATTAAATGACACTTTACTCATAAAGGAGAGGCACTGCCATGTATTTAGGTCTCAACGGTCTTGGACGTATCGGAAAGCTCTCATTGTGGCATCATGTATCACGAAAGCATTTTTCCGGACTTGTCGTTAATATTGGCCGGGATGTTGGTGGCGGGCTTGCTGACCTGGCGGCTGCCATTGAAAGGGACTCGACTTATGGGCGCCTGGGCACCTATCTTCATGGGCATAAAGCAGGCCGGATAATACAGGAACTCGATGAAACCGCCGGAACTATGCTGGTAGACGGTATCCCGGTAAAAATTCTTCGTGAAGCACGCAACCCCAAAGATATCGCCTGGCGTGAGAATGGGGTTAAACTTGTAGTCGATACCACTGGAGTGTTCAAAGATCCGACAGCTGATGCAAGTGACAGTCGGGGGGCGATGCGTGGACACTTACAGGCAGGTGCCGAAAAAGTGCTTCTTTCTGCACCTTTCAAGATTAAATCTAAGGGTTTGGATATGCCGGATGATGCTATCACTACAGTGATGGGCATTAACGATGAGATGTATGACGCTGAAAAGCATTCGCTTATTTCTGCAGCATCCTGCACCACAACCTGCCTCTCATACATGATCAAACCCCTTATGGAGCGATTGGGCGCTGAAAGAATCCTGAGTGCGTCTATGGTGACAGTTCATGCGGCTACCGGCAGTCAGCAGGTGCTTGACAGGCTTCCCGGAGCTGGTGCTACCGATCTGAGAAAGAATCGTTCGATTTTAAATAATATCATCCTGACGACCACGGGTGCAGCTAAGGCCTTGGCCCTGGTTATTCCTGAGATGGAGTCGATTGGCTTTATGGCGGAATCTGTTCGTATTCCAACTTCGAGCGGTTCTCTCATCATTCTGGTGCTGAACCTGCAGGATGATATGGATTCTCCGACTAAACGGGCAGAAATTAATAATATTTACAAAGAATTCTCTCAGATTAATCCATACCTAGTATATACTGAAGAACAGAATGTCTCATCAGATATTCTTGGTACTCCTAAAGCCGCAACGGTTATTGAGGCATCAGAAACACATACACGCACTGCTTCTATTCCGGTAAACCTTGAAAAAGTTAAAGCAGCCAATATTGCG
>JBFHGS010000205.1:0-9170 GCA_041582995.1 Desulfopila sp.
CCGGATTCAGGCACGGCCTCTATTACCGGCTTTGATACGGTGAATGAAGCGGAGTACGTTAAAGATCAGCTCGCCTATATGAGCCAGAAGTTCGGTCTCTATCAGGATCTTACGGTTGGTGAAAATATCAACTTTTATGCCGATCTGTATGGCATGAAACGAAAAGGAAGAAAAGAACGGATCGGGGATCTGCTCGACTTCAGTCATATGCGGCCTTTTATCGGTCGCAAAGCTGGCGATCTCTCAGGTGGTATGAAACAAAAGCTGCAGCTGGTCTGCGCCCTCATTCACACCCCGAAAGTTCTGCTCCTCGATGAACCGACCAACGGTGTTGACCCGGTAAGTCGTCGCGATTTCTGGCGTATCCTGCATCGATTGCGTGAACAGGAAGTGGCCATCCTTATCACAACCGCCTATCTTGACGAGGCTGAACGTTGCGACAGAGTCGGCCTTGTCGATAAAGGGAAACTGCTCGCCACAGGCACGCCAGATGATATAAAACGACTGATCGACGGGCGGATTCTCTCCATCAGAAGCAACTCTGCACGCGCAGTTGTCAGCCTAATGCGAAAACAGTCTTTCACCAGAAAAGCCAACCTCTTTGGTGATACTGTTCATGTTATCTGCCAGCCGGGTGAAGAGATCGGGTCACAGGTCGTGCACGTACTCGATCAGGCCGGAGTCGATCATAGCCGGGTACACGAAATCCAGCCATCTCTTGAAGATATTTTTGTCCATCTGCTCGACACCGGCGACCGCATCGAGACACCGGCTGACCAGCAGCAGAGCTTTGCTTTACACGTAGCTCCTCAAGATGATGCACCGGCTGTAGAGGTACAACATCTCACCCGGATGTTCGGCAATTTCACAGCAGTCGACAACATCGGTTTTCAGGTAAAAAAGGGGGAAATTTTCGGCTTCCTTGGTCCCAATGGCGCCGGCAAGAGTACCACCATCCGCATGCTCTGCGGCCTGCTCAGTCCGACATCCGGCACAGGGACCGTTGGCAGCTTCGACATCTTCACCCAAACAGAACAGATCAAACTGCATATCGGTTATATGAGCCAGAAGTTCTCGCTCTACGAAGATCTTACGGTCAACGAGAATATCGATTTTTACGGTGGTATTTACGGGCTCAGCGGCAATCGCCTTGAAGAACGGCGCACGTGGGCTCTCAAAATGGCCGGCCTGCGCGAGCACCAGAAAAGTATCACCGCCATTCTGAGCGGTGGCTGGAAACAGCGTCTCGCTCTGGCCTGTGCCATTCTGCACGAGCCACCTATTATTTTTCTCGATGAACCGACCAGCGGGGTCGACCCTGTAAGCCGACGCCGCTTCTGGGATCTCATTTACGGGATGGCCGAACAGGGTATCACCGTCTTTGTCACCACCCATTACATGGAGGAAGCCGAGTACTGCGACCGTATCGCTCTTATTTATAACGGCAAGATGATCGCCACCGGCTCACCTATGGAGTTGAAAACCCATTTCATGCATGACAGGATCATCGACCTGCGCTGCGCAGATCCTCAGCACCTGATTGAACCGCTCAGGAAGCTGCCCGAAATCCGGGATGCCTCTCTCTTCGGTTCCGGCCTGCATCTGGTCGCAACCGACGAAAGTGCTGCACATCGCGCGGTACGTAAACTGCTTGCCGACAGAGGCCTGACCGACATCATGCTTGAAACCATCATGCCCAGTATGGAAGATGTCTTCATCTCTCTTATCGAAGAAGTGGATAGGCAGACTGCACGCACGACAACAGAGGTAGTCGCCTCATGAACCTGCAACGCCTCACCGCCGTCGCCCGAAAAGAGAGCCTGCACCTGCTGCGCGACTGGCGCAGCCTGACCCTTGCTCTTGCCATCCCCCTGCTGCTGATACTGCTCTACGGCTACGCTCTGACCCTTGATCTGCGCAATGTGCCGACCGTAGTCTGGGATCAGTCCCGCACCCCGGAGAGTCGCGAACTGCTCAGCCTCTTTCACAGTTCACCCTACTTTACGGTACAGGGCTATCATGAAAATTATGCAGGCCTGCAGCAGGCACTCGATCAGGGCGAAGCAATGATTGCACTTGTTGTGCCAGGTGATTTCTCAGCCAAGGTGCACGCCAACAAACCGGTACACATCCAGATACTCGGTGACGGCAGCGACGCCAATACTTCACGGCTGGCCATGAACTATGCTGCCAACATCGGAGCAATATACAGCCTGGCAGTAACTTCAGAACAGATGCAGCAGAAAGGACAAGGCAAGTTGAAGCAACCAATCGAGCTGATTCAGCGATCGTGGTATAACCCCGGCCTCAGAAGTCAGAACGTACTCATACCCGGCATCATCGCTCTGGTCATGATAGTTGTCGCCGCCCTGCTCACCAGCACCACAATTGCCAAAGAGTGGGAAACCGGCACCATGGAGCAGTTAATCAGCACACCGCTGCGCGGTCCGGAGCTGATCTTCGGTAAGGTTGTCCCATATTTCTGTATCGGTATGATCGATGTGGCGTTCGCTGTCATCATGGGCAAATGGATCTTCGATGTGCCCATAGTCGGCAATACAGCCCTGCTCTTCGGCATGTCGTCACTCTTTCTTGCCGGCGCACTGTTTTTCGGGCTCACGCTCAGTATCAAACTCAAATCGCAGGTATTGGCTAACCAGCTCGCTATTATCGCGGGTTTTCTGCCAACCCTGCTGCTCAGCGGCTTTGTCTTTGCCATCGAGAATATGCCGATGCCTTTGCAGTTTCTCACCTACATTGTTCCGGCCCGTTATTTTATCGCCATCCTGCGCGGCATCTATCTTAAAGGGATAGGTCTTGAGATACTCTGGCTGAATGCGCTTTTTCTGGCGATCTACGCGATGATCATGATAATGGTCGCCAACCGCAAATTTTCCTTCAAACTGGAGTAGAAGATGCTGCAACGGTTGTATCATATGCTCATTAAGGAATTTCTGCAGATGCTTCGCGACCCGCGGATGCGTGTAGTTATCTTTGGTATACCGGTAATCCAGATGACTATTATGGCTTTTGCGCTCACTACAGATGTCACCAATATCAGACTGGCCGTACTCGATATGGACAGAACACCAGCCTCCCGAGAACTGATAAGCGCCTTTACCGCCGGCAGATATTTTCGCGTGACCCACTCGCTTTTTTCGCAAAATGAAATCACACCACTTCTCGACCGCAGTGAAGTTCAGGCTGTGCTGCAGATCCCTTCAGGTTTCGCCAAAGATATCCTGACCGAAGAGACGGCTGGCGTACAGCTTTTAACAGACGGCACCGACAGCAACAGCACCGCCATCGTCCAGGGCTATGCCGGTTATATCATCAATGATTTCAACGACACGATGCTGACCAAACGTCTGGCAAGAAAAGGTATCACTCTTTCACCATTGCAGATAACCACCAAGAGTCGCGCCTGGTATAACAGCAATCAGGAGAGTCATTTTTATTATGTCCCCTCCCTCATTGCGACCATGCTCTTTATCTTCAGCCTCCTGCTGACCAGTATCGGTATCGTCAGGGAAAAAGAAATCGGCACCATTGAACAGGTGATGGTTACACCGATACGAGGTATCGAATTCATACTCGGCAAAACCATTCCCTACATGATAACCGGCTACATCAGCATGTCATTCATGCTCTGTATCGCCTTCTTCGTTTTCGACGTGTATGTACGCGGCAGCCTGCTGCTCCTTTACGGCCTTACCGGAATTTACCTTGCAGGCAACATGGGTATAGCCCTGATCATCAGTGGCAGCGCTTCAACACAGCAACAGGCCTTGCTCACCAGCTTTCTGGTGCTGATGCCTTCGGTTATGCTGAGCGGCTTTATGTTTCCCGTCTCTAATATGCCCGACCCGGTTCGTTTTGCTACCATCTGCAACCCGATGCGCTGGTATCTGGACATATTGAGAGGAATCGTGATGAAGGATGTCGGTGTAACTGCTCTGTGGCCCGCAATCGCAGCTCAGACAGCTTTAACTGTAACCTTTTTAACTATCGCAATTGGGAGATTTAAGAAGACGTTATCGTAAGGAGACATGGCCAGTGCAGTGCATATCAGGAAACAGATGAATTGTACTTCTCCAGTACCGTACACACAGGAAAAGCAACAACTACACAAACCAGACTAACGGCTACAGATGGCATCCCCCTACTGGCCCTGCCATCTGTATTTGATCTGTAACTATAAGATCAGGCTGCATGTTTTTTCAGCGGTGGCAGAGGAAACAAGGGTTCATCATCAGGCGGAAAGTCAACAGCGCTCCTGGAATCCTGCTGTCCGGATGCGCTCATATCAAGTAGCATTCCGACCTTCTGCAAGGCTTCGAGCAATGCCTCGTTGATTGGCCTGCGATGAGAGCCGAGCCCCGGATGAAGTGCTGTTATACGCATTCCTGCTTCGCTGAAAAGAGGCATAACTCCGGCAGCTGCATCTTCTGGTTCCTGAACTGATGCTGCAGTTTCATGCTCTTTCATTATCTGGCATTTGGCAAGTTTCGGCGTTCCGTTCCTGTCACGATTGCCGGCAAAACCGAAAAGCCTGCAGACCACAGACCGATATTTATACTGGGAACAGCCCCAGAGACCTGCCGCTGTGTAATCCTGCCGATAAAGAACGCATTTTCGTTCACCGCGATCTCTTTCAAGCCGTTTCATCAGTAATTCTGCCTGAAAAGTGCGAAAAAGCTCAAAAGCCAGCGGGATACACTCGAGCACTGTAGCCTCCACCTTTTCAGAATTGCAGCAATGACCACAGCCATCCGGACAGGCCAGACCTGTCTGACTCTTATACGCCGTCACCACTTCATCAATACCCTGATACACATCCAGAACCTGGAACTCCAACTCCTGCAGCATAAGACGTCACACGTTAATCCATAAAAAAATAAATATTCCGGAGATTTCCGGGGCAAACATGCCCAACGGAGGGCATAAGGCCGAGGATATGTATATGACTTTTTATGAAAGAGCAAGAGAGATCCGCCTCCCCTGAATAAAATCAGCACCAGCGAGTGTTTAGCCGTTCGCCGGAGGATGAAGAGAACAGAATGTAATTGACCGCAAAACCGTCGTGGAATAAGGTTGCACTGCTCCGGCCCGTACTGCCTCAGGTAGCACAAAATTATAAGAACCCGCCGGTCAACTACTCGTCTTTTCATGCATGCCGAATATCGGTATGCCTTGCGGTAACAACCTCTATTTCACTTGCAGAATGGGCAAACCACTTCCAACGAAACAGTCGCAGAGCAAACGGCAGACAACCCCGCCCCGCGCCAGAACTCCTCGCGCCACTACCAGAAAGAGCACCGGCCGGAAGAAAAAAAAGAAAGAACCACCCAAGAATTTAGCACGCAATTTTGCCCTCATCAGCCTGGAAGTATTAAGCCTGATGATAAGCTGCATGGCCGCTCTTATTCTGTTACTGGGTCATTTCGGTAATCGTTTTTCCGGGACTGATATCCTCAGCAGTCTGCTACCTTTTGCTGTGGGCATATTCGGCTTTATCCTGCTGACAACCCTGTTGCTGACCGGTTGGATGAAGATTCGTAAATGGTTGCGTAATTTCTCGCCCTATCTTCCATCAGCCATAGTAGTCGGGTTGACGATTATTGCAGGTACCCTCGTTCCACACGGACTCTTCACCCAGGCATTCGGCTACTATCGCACCCTGGTGGGCGGCAAGGAAGAAGCAGGTCGGGTTACCCTCGCGCATCAGGTCTTTGCCGCGTACCGCCGAATGCCTACGGGGCAACTCGATGTAATGATTACCCGCGCCGAACCATTTGTGCAGGATATTGAAGATGCGGCAGAAAAATACGATATTAATATCAATATCCTGAAAGGTCTTGCTGCTGCAGAGTCATCGTATCTGCCGAGAAAAAGTACTGATGGTGGCCACGGCCTTTTTCAGATCACACGTGCACCGGCTGCTGTTACAGAGGATGTGAATACACTTTTCAAGACTGAAAGCCGGGACATGAACAATGCAAGATATAACGCCTTCACCGGCGCAGCCACCCTGCGCTATTATCTCTCCCAGATGAACGACGATCTTTTTCTCGGACTTCTCGCGTATAATATCGGGCCTGCCAACGGCGGTCTCCGTTTCATAATGCAACAGTACGGAGCGACCGACTTTATCACCATCCAGCCCTACCTGAAGGAATTACCACGCGACTATCCCATCCGGGTACTTTCCTACGCCCTGGCATTTCGTATCCAGCAGAAGAAAGGCAAACTTCTGGCATACGAAGAAGAAAACAACGCGCTTATTATTCAGTCACTGGGGGTTCCGGGTTTATAACAACCGGACATATTACCTGATGGGGAAACGCAAAAAACAAGGTCTGCTCTGTGACGGTTGCCCTCCTTCGGGCAAGGACAAAATACGCGAGAGCTGATCGATCACAATCAACCGTATGCCGATAACACTTTTCTCTGCATTGTCTGAGTTGCCGATCCGCAGATTACTCACGGTCGTAATCCACTTACAGCAACCCCCTGTAGCCGGGCGCATTGTGACAAAAGATTCGGATTTCCTGTGCCGGCTTTCGTTGGCGCGCAGCTACTAAGTCTGCATACATCTTCAATAAACACATACCTGGCTGCTGTCAGTTGCAGGCAATTCACGACTAAACTTTGCTGCAGAAGTGAGTACGGTTTAGCAATACTCAATCAGATTCGCTCCCGCCCTTCCGCTCTTTACCCTTCATTTTTTCCTTCAGATTTGCAAAAGGAGTATGCGTGGAAAGCGGCTGTTTATCACCATCAGAGTTATGCGTTGGTAACCATTCGGCATCAATAGACCGGGAGTGTTCGTTATCATGGCAGTAAATACACAACAGTTCCCAGTTACTGCCATCGGGTGGATTGTTCTTATAATTATGATCCTTATGATGAACGGTCAGCTCCCGCAGTTTCTTGCCGGTAAAATCACGGCCACAACTGGCACAAACCCAGGGCAGAATTTTCAACGCCTGTTCGCGGTACTCAATTTTTTTCATTATCATCCACTTTTAAAAATCGAAAGATAGCTTTACCCTAACAAAATGCCAACTTCA
This sequence comes from Desulfopila sp., assembly GCA_041582995.1. Classification (GTDB taxonomy): domain Bacteria; phylum Desulfobacterota; class Desulfobulbia; order Desulfobulbales; family Desulfocapsaceae; genus Desulfopila. The sequence continues at coordinate 7,074 of JBFHGS010000205.1, forward strand.
GCCTCTCACAAAATCATCCAGCAGTTGTTTATTGTAACAGGCCTTTTCAAAAAAGAGCCCGGCTGCCGGAGCAGTATTGTGGGCCGGAATCTCGGACACACTGCCGTTGCACAACCCACGGATATCTTCATCCGTTAAGCGGTGACATCCCACTTCGACCAGCACACCAACCATTCGCCGCACCATGTGCCAAAGAAAATGGGAACCTATAACCCGAATCCTGACCGCCCCCTGTTCCTCTTCAATATCAACTTTATGTACTAACACTTGTGTTGATTTTTTCAGTTCCTTCTTCTCTGCAAATGCGGCAAAATCATGCATACCTTCCATAAGAGAAGCCGCGCGCCGCATGGCAGGGATATCCAAAGCTTCACGTATCCACCAACTGTACCGCTTGCCGAAAGCCGATTTTCTGCTGCGTAGCTGATAGACATAACTTCTGGCGACACAGCTATGCCGGGCATGAAATTGCGGATCAGCAAGTTCAACAGCCATCACAGCAATATCTTTAGGCAAGGTATCGTTCAGCATCTGCTCCACAACCTCCGCCTCTAACTCACTTGCCACCTGAAGATGCGCGACATATTCGAGCGCATGCACGCCTGCATCAGTACGACCGCAGCCCTGAATATCAATGGCTTTATCCTCGCCAAAAACACGTGCCGCACCTTTGAGCAAATCGCCCTGTACTGTTCTGGCGTCCTTCTGCTTCTGCCAGCCGCTGAAGTTTTTCCCGTCATATTCTAATGTAAGCTTATAACGACAGGTGGTTGGTTTTCTGGTCATGATGCCATCCTTCTATAGATTCAGCAGAGCCTCTGCAGAGAATTAATTATACACGGTATAACTTGAAGAAACGAACCGAAAATTTCCCAAATCAGTTACCATTTCAATCAAAATGAACCATCATATATTTCATATATTTTCGATTTATTAGATAGCAAAAAAGAAAGGTAATTACTCACGGAAATAATTTGCGACTGCGGCCCGGGCTCAACGGGAATACAGTAGCTCTAAGGGATTCCCGACCGTATCAATGTCTTTTTTCATGACGTGAGTATAAATCTCAGTGTTTTTGACATCTGCATGACCAAGCAGTTCCTGAAGAACGCGAATGTTGATGCCATTCTTTTCCAACAGGTGCGTTGCAAAAAAATGGCCTAACGTATGGACAGTAACTCTCTTATCCATACCTGCATCTCGGGCTGCCTTTCTCACTGCTTTCTGCAACCCCGACAGCAGTACCTGATACCTTCGTTCCGTACCTGTTCTCGGGTCGTCTCGAGAGCGTTGTTGAGAAGGGAAAACATATTGCCAACCAGTCTGAACAGCACCGTTTATATATTTCCGGGCAAGAACTTCTGGCAAATACACTTCACCAAAGCCAAGAGCAAGGTCGAGAGAGTGAAGGTCCTTTCCTCGTTGTATGTAGTTAATCAATTCATCACGGACTTAATCGGGAAGAAACGCCGATCCTTTCCACCCTTACCACCTCGAACAAACACTTTCTCCTGTCCCATATCAATATCATGGATACGGAGACGAATACACTCCATCAGACGCAGACCCGAACCATAAATGAGCATTGCCATCAGCAGGTGAGTTCCTCTCATATGAAATAAAAGATCACCGACTTCCTTTGTCGTTAAAACTATCGGTGGACGAGGAGTTCAGTTTGCACGTACTGGCAGGATCTTGTCTTCGGAAGGAATTTGCAGCACTTCCCTATACAGAAATACCAGCGCATTTAGCGCTTGCCTCTGGGTTGAGGCTGAAACCTTATACGTCGAGGCAAGACGTGATAGATATCTTTCGACTTCAAGCGCACCCAGATCCTGAGGATGGTGCTCTTTGTTATAGAAGTAAATATACCGCAAGATCCATTGACAATAGTTTTTTTCCGTAGACAAAGCATAATGGTAGTACCTCAATGTCTCACGCACCTGAGCAAGCAATTTAAAGTCACGATTTGGTTTGAAATTTTCTTTAATATCCATGTTAGGCATGGTAATGTGAGGCGGTGAAAAAAAACAACAAAGAAAAATCAATATGTGGACAAGAGATTCCACTGTTATGCCTTAGAAAAAAAGACATGAA
>JBFHGS010000206.1:0-9114 GCA_041582995.1 Desulfopila sp.
GTCACAGCCTGTTCCGACGGTGCCATTGCTGCACAGAAAGCCTCAAAATATATAGAAACACTGTAAGGAGCCTCCCATGATAACTGAAATACAAAGCCGTGAAGAATTTAAGACACTGACAGAATCCGGCAAAGCACTCGTTGAATTTTATTCAAAGACCTGCGGCCCGTGTAAAATGCTTTCTTTCGTCCTCAAAGATGTCGATAAAACACTGGATAATCCGACTATCGTAGTAGTCGATTTTGATGAGTATACCGACTTGAAAGAAAGCTACGATGTAAAAGGTTTTCCGACCATGCTCATGCTCAAAGACGGTCAGGAGATCCAACGTATGCAGGGTCTCAAACAGAAAAGAGCAATCATCGAGATGATTGAAAACGCATAAAACAGCCGTAACCTTCAATTACAATGGAGATATCAATGAATTACAATGTACCTAAAGTACAATACCTGCGAATAGATCATCTTGTTACCCAGCAAAACAGAAAAGAAAAAGAATTCCTCAGTCAGTTCGAGCAGGGAAATTACACGTTTGAGTCTCCGCTTATTGTTGAGAACCCGTATCTTATCAACCCGCTGGCAGCAATGGTGTTGTTTGAGACCGAGGAAGAAGTCAATGCAACCATTACAGTAAAAGGGAAGCTGGATTCAACAGCGGACATTTCCTTTTCTTTTGGACCCGCTAAAAAGCATATCATACCTGTATTAGGTCTCTATGCTGTTTATGAAAATACTGTTGAGATTGAACTCTCCGATGGCAGAAAAACAACAGTAATGGTTCAAGGAGGCGAATTGCCTGCCCTGACTCAGCAAGTCGAAAAAGTCTTCACCTCGCCTGAGTACATGGCAGACAACCTCATGTTTGTTTCTGCTGCAGGTAAATCACTTCCCGGTGGATATGACCATAAAGGTGATTGTCGCTGGACCTTGGCCGAAAACTTCGTCTTCGACATGAAAAGAGCAAAAAACGGCAATCTTCTTTGTGGTTCTTACCGATATTCCCGCGTTCCATATCATGCGGTCGGTATCTGCGAGATCACCATGGCAGGAAAAATCGTCAAAGAATACCGCATGCCGGGCAACTACCATCATGACCAGTGGGAAATGGAAGACGGTAACCTGCTTGTTCTGACCCAGGATTTCCACAGAGATACCGTAGAAGATCAACTTGCCCTGATCGACAGAGAAACCGGCGATGTTCTTCGTATCTGGGATATCAGGGGCTTGTTCCCGATGGATGTCGGCAAATCCGGCAGCTGGAGTGAGCATGACTGGTTCCATTGCAATGCCGTATGGTATGACAAAGCAACACATTCACTCAGCCTGTCCGGCCGTCATCAGGATATTATCATCAATATCGACTATGAGACGGGAGAGTTGCGCTGGATGCTGGGAGACCCTGAAGGCTGGCCGCAGGAACTGGTGGACAAATACTTTTTTACCCCGGTCGGTAACGGAGAGTTTGATTGGCAATATGAGCAACATGCCTGTCTTATCACTCCCGAGGGTGATGTTATGTGTTTTGATAACGGACACTGGCGTGCCAAGAAAAAAGAGAACTACCTGTTAAATAAAGATAACTTTTCACGTGGTGTCAGATACAAAATTGATACCGAAAAAATGACCATTGAGCAGGTATGGCAGTTTGGTAAAGAACGTGGTCAGCACTTCTATTCACCATATATCTGTAATGTTGAATATTATGCTGATGGACATTATATGGTACATTCCGGTGGAATCGGCTATGTGGATGGACGTGCATCAGAGCACCTGCTTCCCGCTTTCCTGGATCCGGAAGATCCTACCCATGTTCAAAAGAGTATAACTGTAGAAGTAAAAGACGATGTGGTTATGTATGAAATGCACATCCCCACCCAATTTTACAGAGCAGAAAAACTTCCGCTTTATCACGGTGGCGACAATCTCTTTTTAGGAGAGGGTAAGGTATTAGGAACTCTGGATGTAACACCTGAATTCGATACCATTCCTGATTCTGAAGAAGTTTCTGAAGCTCCATCAGAATGGAACCAGATCAAAATTGTTGAAGAAGAAGACCGCTTTACTTTTCATGGACGTTTTGCCAAGGGCACCCTGCTAATGCTCTGCCTTGAAAATGAAAAGGAATCACATAACTACTACATATCAACAACAGCACGGCCTGCACTCGCCATGTGTGTAGGTTCTTTCATGGCTGCTGATGACAGACAACTGTCTCTGAATGTCAGCAAGCTTGGTTTCTCCGGCGTATTTACAGTTAAGTACATACTCGATGACAAGAAATTCAATACGGGAATTACAATAACATTCCCTTAAGGTATTGATTGAAATCGCTATTGAGGGACCTTCTGCAGGTCCCTCAATAGTGGTGTAAATATTTTGCTGCGCATAGGCCTCAGTATCGAATACACAGCTCACGATTTACTATTTTGATTAAGGCTTCCCTGTCTATCAGACGAAGAAGCTGTCCATCCTTCCGTACAAAGTCTGCTTCACGCAGTGATTTCAACACTTTTGCCACTGTAATCTTATGCAGTGAAAGAAAATGCGCCATCTCCGCCTGAATGAAACACCGCGGCATGAGATGAATCCCTCCGACACATTCTGAAAACTCAAGTAACATTGAGCATATACGAACAGGTGCATTCTCACATGCAAGCCAGGCAGAGTGCTCCATAACGTTTGATAAGTTTTGGGCCAGCGCTAAAGTTAACACTTCATAATATTCGGGATTACTTGAAAGGAGATGAAAAAAGTCGTCCTTTTTTATAGTGTAGATTTCTACTTTTGTTTTTGAAACTATCCGGTTCCTGACTTTATGGATATGACTATTGGCAAATGTCTCAGCAGGAAGAATATGACGCAGGAATCCCATAAGGTTTCCGGATTTGAAATAGAGATAGGTTCGGTCATTACCCTCAGGGGTTACGGTTGCCACAGCACAGATACCGCTTTCAAGATACGCCACATCATTTCCAATCGCTAACTCGGTATTAGGAGGAAAAATTTTTTTCTTTCCAATACTTTTGAATACATCACTGTGCAGTGTCTTTGCCCAAAACATCAATTATTACCTTTCATATAATAACTCAGCTTTCCAGATTGAAATATGCTTGCAGGAATATTTATTCAACCAGCTGAAAATATAGACATTAGACGGTATGCGTCCTTATTCACGTGATATATTTATTTTGCAAAAAAATAATATCACGCTAAAGAGCAAGAATAACTCTTACCAAACAATACCTGGTGCAACAAGAAGCAAAACAACTGAAAAGCCGGATCGCTTGCTTAATTGACAAGTATCAGCTCGATACTCTTCTCAATAATAGTGAAATACGAAAATTGCGTAGAGGATGTCCCCTGACACTCCGCACGGTGATCTTGATACTGCAGTTTGAGGTACACGTTTTTTTCAGAGGAATTGTTACAAATTGTTCTTCATTACTCCTGAGAGGTTCGAATCGTTTTTTTTAACAAAAATCTCTCCCCAAAGAATGTTGAGAACTACTCTAGTGCTCTGTAAACATTAAGATGTCGTAATATTTATTAGCAATTTCGGCACACAGCAAGGCACGAATGAAGGAGCATAGCAACGCTATGTAACTGAATGAGAAACGAAGTCAATGTGACAAAAGGGCTGGAAATATGCGATAAATTACGCTTTACAGAGCACTAGTTTGAATGACTATAAGAAACAGCTACGACTCTCCAGATTGGCAAAGAAATGGGTATCAATTTGGAAGATTACAATACCTATTCCCTTTCGGATGTCATAGCAGCTGAATCCCAGCCTAATTTTTCAAAAACATCCAACCATTGCTGATCAAATTCCACTTCGATCACAACATTGCCATTGGTTATGGGATGAACAAAAGCAAGCTTTTTAGCAATCAGCATTAAACGCCTGAAACCGAAATACTCTCGAAAAAAAGGATTCTGTTTGCTATCACCGTAATTAATGTCACCAATTATTGGATATCGCAAGTGAGCGAGGTGGCGTCTAATCTGATGCCGACGACCTGTACGGGGATTCAGCTTTATCAATGAATAGCGAACGGTATCGAATTTACCAACAGAAACCGGTAATGAGGCAGTTAAGAGCGATTCGTAATCGGTTTGAGCCTCTTGAGGTTCTTTAGATCGGCTTACATTCTTGTCGCCTAATTTGTCGAGCTTTTCTTTGAGTGGATAATCAATCGTCTCTTTGCCCGACACATGTCCGCGGGTTAAGGCATAATATGTTTTCTGTATGGTTTTATTGACAAAAGCCTTCGCCATCATACGCGCGATTTCAGGGTTTAACGCAAAAAGTAAGACTCCGGAGGTAGGCCTATCTAATCTGTGCACCGGATACACATGCTGACCAATCTGGTCTCTGACCAGTTGCAGAGCGAAATATTTTTCATGTTTATCCATATAGCTCCGGTGGACAAATAACCCTGCCGGTTTATTGACAGCAACGAAATATTCATCTTGATAGAGTATTTCTACTATCGGTTTTTCCTGAGAAAAGAGCATAGAGTTATTTTCCATCTTGCGTACCCGGTTGCCCTGCTCTACAGCATTTTGAATGAATATCTTTCTTGCTCTGCATTCCAGCGACGGGAACTTCCAACAGGTCTCGCATCATTCTCCAGAGTCGGCACCTCTGACTGCAACTGATGCACTGCAAAGCCGTACGTTACGATAGATGGTTTGAAATGTCTGTCATACTTCACATACCACCATGCTGTCGAGCAAGTTTTTCCAGCATTTTAGCAATCCCTACCCCAAGAGAGTAAAGCGCGTCAATACCCAGATTACGCTCAGCTGTATCATCGAAGAAAAGATTGAGCGATGATTCCATGCCGTCTTCCGGTTGCCAATAACAGATCAACATCGGCACCAACGGAAAGGGTAAAAGGACAAGAGCGATATCCGAGTCAAACTGTTTTGCAACCTGCTTGCCACTGAAAATGCGAACAAGGTCTGCAAAGAGATCCGAATATGTGTCTGCGGTATTTTTTAAAACCTGTTCGCACTGCTGGCCAAATAATCGGTACCAGTCCTTGCCACTCGGCAACTCACGTAGAGGCACCCACTTGCCTGAAATCGGTACCCCCTCACAAAGGTTTATATAACTGAACGCGGTCCCCAGTACCCAATGATTGGCATGCAGGTCAGTAAAGATATCACCCTGTTGGTTAACCTTAAAAGGTTTCCCCAGAATATTTAATGAAAGTTTGCCGTTATCAAAGCTTGCACCGATTGTTTTTGCCCGTTCAGCAAGATCAATTTCTTTCAGCTTTGATTTCATTTGTTTTATATTCTGCTGAAACTCTTCTTCCTGAATCGAGGTCTTTTTGTACTGGAAACTATATTTTTCGGCGATATCTGCAGCCACATAGGGACACTGACGAAGTTGCCTTTGTCCGAGAAACACAGCACCGGCAAAAGCCAGACATGTTTTCTCCCCACAATCGCGGCAATTATTCTTTGGTAAAAGACGAAACACTTCCAAAGCATTACTGAATGTGGACATGGAACCTCCTTGTATCTTGCCCGCAATACCGTTACGACTTACGGGCTGAAATTATACGATCAACAAGCATGCATCGCGTTCATATTCTTTTGAAGTTTTATACTCTACTGAGACAGCAAAGACATCGGCTGAATGTAGGATTCAACGTATTTTTTGCTATCTCGTATTGAACATTTATTCTTTAACCCTTTGACATGTCAACAACCTAGAAGTCAGTCAGACTCCTATCTCAACCAGCCACGGTGATTACCAGAACCAGTCCGACCGTATATACTGAAAAAAATGAAGAACCTGGCTATCAAACTACCGCTATAAAAACGTAATGGTAGCCAATTACTATAAGCTCTTTTCACGTCAGAAGGTTTTCCGGGAATAAAGGATTCAGTCAAAATTGAGAAGATGAGTGAACAGAGTGATTATGTACAAGCCTTACAATCAGGTTTGAACTGAACGAAAGAACAGGGAACCGGCAGGGCCGAAAAAAACGCATGTAACTAATATCTTAGATAAAGCTGAAGTAAACAACTGTAGTTGAACGCCAAAATGAGCAGTCGGACTGAGAGAATCATCTCGAGAAAAATGGACTAATTTCCCTTTTTCACGGTAGATTGATTGCTGAGTCCGACATGTTCACGATTAGATTTTGCCGTGAGCCCTCATGGCTGAAAGAACAACTTTCCGCAGTAATTTTTCTCTTCCCGTTGCAGGTTTATCAAGTTGCATTCTTTCCAGGTACGGTTTTGCCTGCGGAGGTACAGGTCTGAACAGTTCTGCCACAAGGCCTTTTAATATAGCCGGCTTTTTCTTTGCTGCTAAAGCCTTGAGCGAGCCACCGATAGCTATTTCTTCAGTTGTGAAATCAGTTCCGAATGGAAATGGTGCCAGATGCCCATCAGCCTGAAATGGTTTCAACAACGCTTCGATCTTCCAGGGAAAATTTTGTCTGTATTCGGGAGAAAGTTCAAAATCTGGAGCCAATTTCCCATGCAGTTTTGCTTCGCTGATAAGATCATCCTGAAAGCGTGAATCTGTTATTTTCAATATTTCCTCAATTATTTTCGAATCAGGCTTACCTCTCACATCGGCAATACCATACTCTGTTACAATTATATCTCTGAGATGCTTCGGGATTGAAGTATGGCCATAATTATACACGATATTGGACTTGACCTTCTTACAGGAATTTCTTGTACTTCGTATCATCATGATCAGTCTGCCGTCCGGAAGAGCATGGGCCATAGACACAAAGTTATATTGTCCTCCGATACCACTGACAACCCGCCCGCACTCAAGAGCGGATGAGGTTATGGCGCCAAAAATACTCGCCATCATCCCGGCATTGACAAAGCGCCCTTCCTTTCTCTGCAGCGAACGGAGTTCTTCATTGCCATACAGCTGATTGACCTTTTCAACACCGGACATATCAAACTGCATTCTCTCCTCTTCGCTCATAGAGTTGAGTGCGTCATAGAATGCACGGGGACCGATAAAAAATGCACCGAGTATGACCTTACCGTGCTTCAGTTCGCTCCCCACCAGAGTCTTTAAGGCCGTAACATTATCCGGACGGGTTAAATCTGCAGAGAATCTGATATCGCCATCGACAATATAACCATCTCTGAATGTCAGCCCATCTTTGAGAATGCCGTATTCCGTCAGCATTTTGAAATCTTTAGCTGTTAATATCGGCTGAATCCCCTCAACTTCTAAAAGAAGTTCGATAATATCCGCCGGTATTCTGTCGGCAGCAAGTTTCCCCGCATTCATCAGCTTCATGACAGGTATACTGTCAAAAACTTTCCGCTTCAGGACGCCACTTTTGTAAAGTTGATAAAAGGCATCGACAAACATTTCTGAGGAACCGTAAAGCCCTTCCTCAAATTTACCTGTTCCTCCTATCTTGCTTATCAACTCTGAGTACTTGTCGGTTACGCCTGTTGCCTTCAACACTCTGTTATATTCTTCATTCTCGTTCTGTCGCATGTTCAGGCCTGCAGCAATTGCGTCACCAAGAGCGCCGATCCCGACCTGAAGGGTTCCGCCGTCTTTAACCAATGCGCTTACATGAAGGCCGATTGCATGGTCTCTGAGACTGACAGAATCTTTAGGCGGTCCAAATAAAGGATAGTTGAACTCAGGTCCATGCAGAAGCATGTCATAATGTTCCCCGGTGAACACAGCATCGCCATACATAAAAGGCAGCTCGGTGTTTACTTCACCAATAATCGCAACCTTACTGCCCATAGCCCTCATTTTATGCAGCTCTTTTATAGCCTCAATGCATATGTCGGTATTGCAGCCCATGGAGTACATCGTCTCTCCGTTTATTTCCCTGCATGAGATGAGCTGACCGAATACATTACAGCCGAAATCTATCGCGTCCCGGATAACATGCGTGTAATTCGAATTCAGATGGTTTCTTTGAGCTGCCGGTGTCTCCATGTACCCTCCGGCTTTGTTAAAAAACTCATATATCTCGACATTTTTCGGGAGTTTTCCTGCGCGGAAATCGTGCATATAATCAAATTCAGGTGTCCCTTTAAATATACGCTCGACAAGAGGCCCCATGAACCTTTTCTCTATTTCGCTTTTGATTCTTGGTCGTTCCAGAGCAAGTGCTGTGACTATATTAAGTTTAATTGTGGAGTCTGCTTTAGCCCGTTTATACAACTCATTGATGAATAAAATTGGTTTACCAAGGGCAAGTGTCATAGCAAAATTAATCTCGTTACCCATGTAATCTAAGACATCGTCAACACTTTTCTGCACGTCACTGTAAATCACACCTGTCTTTCCGTTCATCATTCACCTGTAAAAATTTATGTTAATTGCTAGGTGACCCGACTGATCGATGGGTTAATTCATTTTGAGGCTGCGCAATATTGTTTGTTTAAATTGAGCTGACGCGAAAGTAAGGCTCCTTTTTCTCCTTGTTGAGGATGATGAATATAAAAGCGTTTTTCATTCCGAGACTTCTCCATTCGGCATAGTCGATATCAGGCATATCTGCATGTTGCTCCATGCGGGTATCTCGTAGAAGATAATCAACACCGCATGTGCATGTTGGGCCTGATATGCTGAAATCCATATTGAAGCCCTTCCCGGTTAGGCGACCATGCTGAAAATCGAATTGACCAACAGTAGCGTAATCTATGCCCTCAATCAACATTAATGTTTACGTTAACATTAAATTATACATCACATTAAATTCAATTTGATTCATATTAATAGGCACTACTCAACACATACAAATTATACTTACGTTAACGTAATGTATCTTTTCGTGCATAGTAACATGGACAGATTTATTGATATTTTTTGCTGTAAAGCAATAACAGGGTAAATGTATGCCTTCAGCCCGTAAACTCTTCTGATCGATCGATTGTTATCAAAACTCTGTCCTGGGTGTATTTGACAAGTCTACCGAATAACGCCACAATGAAGCGTATCAGTTCATACGCATTTGCATTCGTAATCTATCAGTTTACCTGCCTATTTAAGGGCTTACTCAGGATATTTACGGCCTATGACACCCGGGAAACAATCCGCCAACCCCTCTGCAATCAACACAAGAGCACCTGATAACAACGGCA
>JBFHGS010000207.1:0-9058 GCA_041582995.1 Desulfopila sp.
GGCATCTGAGCAGCTTGAACTCTTCACGGGTTATAGCGTTCCTGCCGATCACGGCATCTATACGGCTCCACCTGTGAACTGTGACGGTTCCTGCGAAACGATACTTACACGTATTGAACACCGGGTGAATACAACACTCGCACTCGGAAAATTGCCGGTTATTCTGGGTGGTGAACATACTGTGACCTGCGGAGTAATACCTGCTCTGCAGAAACATCATGAGCATTTCGGCGTCATTCAGTTTGATGCCCACGCCGACCTGCGCGACAGTTATGAAGGGTCACCCTATAGTCACGCCTGTGTGATGCGCAGGATACACGAGCAGAATATTCCAATTTACCAGCTCGGTACCCGCAGTTACAGCCTTGAAGAGCGTGACTATCGTAAAGTACACAATATTCCCTACCGCGACAGTGAGAATATCTGGCGTAACGGTCCATCCCTGCAGCTTCCCGATGATTTTCCGGAGAAGGTTTTCATTACCTTTGATATCGATGGCCTCGACAGCACAGTAATGCCTGCCACCGGAACACCTGTCCCTGGCGGCCTCAACTGGTTTCAGGCGATGTGGCTTATTGAGGAAATAATGGCCAGTCGAGTCTGTATCGGGTTTGATGTCGTCGAACTGGCACCAATTGACATTCTGCACGGACCATCCTTCACTGCAGCACAGCTTGTCTACAACATGATGGGCTATCTCACCGAAAGCCCGGTCAACCGGGACTACTGGAAGCTGTAGAGTTCGATTTCAACGTTATCTTAAGCGGCGAAAACAGTTTCGCCTGCATTCCGGACAGGATTGTAGCTCTTCGGAGTCACAATCCTGTCCAACGCTCCCGCATTCAACTTTTGCTGAACACTTTTTTTCTTTCCTGTGTTGCTGGATATCCGCACTGTTTGCTGCTAAAATTTGACAGGTGTTTATCAAATTGCACCTTTTCTGCAGAGTCTTCATGTATCTGCACTCAGTATTTTATTTAATTCCGACGAGTTTTGGCAAAAGCCATTCTCCAGCAGGATTCTGGAACATCATTTGCCCTCGAATGAGTTATCCCGCTCAATACTGGAGCTACACGATGAGCCTGTTCAATAAAATTCGATTTTCGGTTGCCTTTTTCTCTCTTCTGGTAATTCTCTGCACCGATAGCTTTGGCCTACAAGCTCGTGATGAATATAATGAATTTCTCGATCTCGACATTACACAACTCATGCAGGTAACCATTACCTCTGTCTCTAAAAAACCTGAAAAACTCGCCGATGCTGCAGCAGCAATTTTCGTGATCAGCCAGGAGGATATTCAGCGTTCCGGAGCAACTACCATCCAAGATGCGCTCAAACTCGCTCCGGGAGTCCATGTTGCCCGCATTACTTCCAGCAAATGGGCGGTTACCACTCGTGGCTTCAACGGCCAGTACTCTAACAAACTTCTGGTGCTGATAGATGGTCGAACTGTTTATTCTCCTTCCTTTGCCGGAGTATACTGGGATGACCAGGGCACAATGCTGGAAGATATTGAGCGAATCGAGATCATCAGGGGCCCGGGCGCAACACTCTGGGGAGCAAATGCTGTTAATGGCGTTATAAACATCATTACCAAACATACCAAAGATACAACCGGCGGCCTGGTTACGCTGACAGCAGGAACAGAGGAAGAAATGGAGACAGCTCTGCGTTACGGGAAGGAACTCGGCACCAATATCTGGGGACGCAGCTGGCTCAGTTATTCGGAAAAAGGCTCTTCAGCTCTGCTCCGTGATGGTTCTGATGCAAATGACAGCTGGGAGAGTATTCGTGGAGGATTCCGGCTTGATTCAGCCCCTGACAACCGCACCAACTGGACAGTCCTGGGAAACATCTATGAAACGGATACCGACCAGATCGTCAGCCCAAACTGGTTGCCAACGTTTCCCTACATGAATGAAAGCAACGAAAATTTCTGTACAAACGGCTGGAACCTGCTTACGCGATGGCAAAAAAGAACAACATCTGGCGACACATTTTCCGCCCAGATTTACTATGATTTCAACAAACGTGAGGAAGTCTTTCTACCGCAGCAACACGGAACTTTCGACGTCGAAACTCAGTATCAGACAGAGGTAGCCAACCAGCATGACCTGACCCTGGGACTTGGTTACCGATTCATAGATGCAGAGTTCGAACCATCATTTCATGCTGAGATTACACCTGCTGAGCAGGAAAACAGCATCTTTTCCGGATTTATCCAGGACGCAATATCCCTGGTGCCCGACAGCCTCATTCTGACGCTCGGTACCAAATGGGAACATAACGACTATACAGGTAACGAATTACAACCAAGCGCTAAAATTCTCTGGAAACCTCTAGAGAAACATTCATTCTGGGGAGCAGTTTCGAGAGCAGTAAAGGTACCTTCAGAATTTGAGGCGGGTGGATCCGTTGTAAGTCGGGTGGACCCTACCCTGCCACCTTTCCCGGCATTTATACGGGTCGTCGGAACTGACAACTATACATCAGAAGAAGTCATCAGCTATGAAGCAGGGTATCGCTGGTTTCCGACAGAAACCTTCTCCCTCGACCTGGCACTGTTCTATAATGACTACAAAGACCTGCTCGATGCCGATTTCAGTTCCCCACTGGACCTGTCTACCCTTTCACTTAACAACAATGTCAGCGGAAAGAGTTATGGGACAGAGCTGGCACTCCGATGGCAGCCTGAAAAATGGGCCAGATTTAATCTCAGTTATTCCTTTATCCAGCTTGAGATGTCAACTACCACTCTAAATCCAACCAATAACCCCGCGGTGTATGAAGGATCTGTTCCTCAGCACATGATGTCACTCTTTTCCCAGTTTGATGTAGCCCAGAACTGGGTCCTGAATATATGGCTCAGCTACATTGACAAACTTGATGCAGCCAGTTTCACAGCAGCCAGCCAGAAAATAGTCATAGATGAATACGTTGATGCGGATATCACAATCACCTACCAGGCCAGTAAAAATCTGAAGATATCTCTCGTCGGTCAGAATCTGCTTGAATCAGAAAATCTTGAGTTTATTTCAGAATCATTTATGCCACCAACAGAAATCGAACGTGGCATATACCTGAAAGCGGTCTGGAATTTCTAACACGGATTTCTCACCGTTATCAAATAATCAACCAACAGTTCCTTGTATGATTTCCTTATCAAAGTAGTTCACCGCCATGCCGGCATCGACCACTATAACCTGAGCGTTAATCCCGGAGGATCGAGGGGAAAGGAGGAAAGCTGCTGTATCTGCTGCTTCCTGAGTAGTGAGTGCCTGCTTGCGGGGTATTGCCTTTTCCGCAAAGAGATAACTATCGATATAGCCAGGAATTCCAGCTGAAGCTGAAGTTTTCAACAAGGACGGTGCAACCGCATTGAATCTCACTCTGGAAAATGCCGAAAAACTTTTTGCCAGAAAACAGAGTGAGGAATCCAGCGCCGCTTTGATGGGAGCCATATATCCGTAATTTTCAGCAGCCATCCTGGTTGTCGAGATGGATATGGTAACTACCGAAGCATCTTCAGCCAGGAGTGATTTGAAATGATTGGCAATACTGATAAAGGAAAAACACGAGACATTCACTGCCTGCAGAAAATCCTGCTGAAGCGTTTCATGAAACGGCTTCAATCCCTCAGAATAATTTGCAAAAGCGATAGAGTGTACCAGACCTGAAACCTTTGCGTCACCCAAATGCGACGCAATCTCATCACGAACACGGATAATATTCTCCTCCTGTTCCACATCACAGAGAAAGACCTGCGCATCCGGGAATAGCTTTCGAGCATTTGTTCTGCGCTCTTCAGAACGCACAACATGTATCAGTTCAGCCCCTTCCGCCACCAGCGTCCGGGCTATAGCACAGGCCACTGACTTTTTATTTGCCAACCCGAAAACGATATACTTTTTGCCAGCTACATCCAGAAAACTCATAATCCCACAAAATTTAAATTAATCTTGATATCACGTATTATTTGCGCGAAGAATACACTACCAAAAACTCCACCACAAGAACCAATAGCAGCCGTTTCACAACGGCTTTCTTAGTTAATAGTGCTTTGCCTCATTTTCTTTTATCCTGTTCATTCAATACGGTTTACAGTATATGAACTGCAGAAAAAAACAGATTCAGGCTCAGTTGAACAACGAAATAAACACCCACAGAGTGATACCAGAGATGAGTAAATATATAATCGGAATTGATACAGGTGGCACCTTTACAGACGCCGTTTTGCTGGAAAAAGAAAACGGAAAATTTATTGCTTCTGCCAAAAAGCCAACAACCCACCAGCAGCTTGCTATTGGTACTGGAGAGACCTTAGCGGCACTGCTCAACGACACAGGAATTTCTGTTGAGCAGATCGATTCACTGGTTGTCTCCTCAACCCTTGCCACCAACTCTGTGGTGGAAAATAAAGGTGCTCGGGTGGCTCTGCTTATTATCGGTTATGTTCGACATTTTAAATTGCCGGTCAAAGCTGTGATATACCTCAAAGGAGGTCATACCATAACCGGAGCCGAAGAGGAGCCACTGGAACTCGAATATCTGGTAGAGATGGTCCATGGTCTGAAAAATGAAGTGGATGCCTATGGCGTCTGTTCTGCAATGTCGATCAAAAACCCTGCTCATGAACTTGTTGCTGAAAAAGCGATATCGATGCTCGACCCGAAGCCGGTCTTCTGCTCACACCGCACAAGCAACATTGCCGGTATGAAAGAGCGCGCTGCCACAGCCGGGCTCCATGCCAAACTGATGCCGGTTATGCAGGAATATATACAGGGTATCGAAAAGGCAATGCTGAAGCTGAAACTCGACTGTCCGGTCTTTATTGTCAGCGGTAACGGCAAGACCATCAGTGCAGAAAATGCAGCTCAGTTTGCAGGCAGTACTGTCGCCAGCGGCCCTGCCTGCACCGCACAGTTCGGCGCAATGCAGACCCGTGGAGATGCTCTCGTCATAGATGTAGGCGGCACCACCACTGATATTGCCATGATCAGGGAAGGAGCTCCGCTGCTGGCCGAAGAAGGCTGCCAGATCGGTGGCTGGCGCACCCATGTCGAAGCTGTTGACATGGTGACCGGCGGGATCGGTGGCGACAGCCACACCTTCATCGACCGTAAAGGAAATGTCCGTCTAGGACCAAACCGGGTTATGCCAGTCTCCATGGCACAAGATATTACCGATGTAGAAAGCTGGCTTGGGGTGGAAGAACAGGCAAAGCTGATTGTCTGCTATCCTGAAAATATTGCGGACACCGACGATGAAATAACCGCATACCTCAGAAAAGTCTCGGCCGCGACACCTCACCAGTTACGTCATGCAACTGGACTTGCAGGGATTACTCTAGAGAAACAACTGGAAATAATGGCTCATCGCCAACAGATCTATGAGTGCGGCTTTACTCCGACAGATGCCCTGCATGTTCTGGGAAAACTTGATATCGGTGACAAACAGGTTGCGCAAAAAGCGGCAGATATTCTCGGTGCAGCAATTAGCATGAGTGGCGAGGAATTCAGCCGCATGGTAGTGCATACTGCCGAGGAACAGATCGAAACACTGATTATCGATTACGTAATCAGCCACTACTGGGGAAACTCTCTTACCGGTTTTCTCTCGGAGCGTAACGCTCACCCGGTGCTCGGAGTAAACTTCTCCCTGAAAATCCCGCTGATCGGCATTGGCGCCGCTGCCAGACTCCTGCTGCCAGAAGTGGCCAGGAAACTGAACACCACTATCTCATTTCCAGAAAACTGCGAAGTAGGCAATGCCATTGGTGCTGCAATGATAGGTGTACAGCTTGCCACATGATACTTCTTCATGAAAGACTCTGCCGGATTACTCTAACATTCTCCGGCAGAGTTCCGTGCACCTCTCTCTTCGTTCCCCCCCAAGAAAGAGTTATCAAATAATCCACAGCCATTACAGGAAATCTCAGTAATGTCCTTTGCGTCTTTGAAAAGCACCCGTAAAGCTGTTGTATATATGGATGAATGACCTAATATTACAATAGAAAGTGACAAGAATACCAGAAAAATGTAAGAACTTGTGGGTACACTTCATTAGTCGATGAACGGAGTGGATAAACCGCTTCTCACCTAGAGGAGATCAGCACATTTGAAATAGTTCTTTCATGGGAGTTACCGTCACAGATGAAGGCATTAGACCATACCCGTATTACCGCCGAGGCAATCCGCCAGTTCATCAAATATTCGCAGGGGCCGGTGGCTCCTATGCTTCTTCAGTACAGTAGTCTTGTGCAGGCTGGTTCTGAGGATACCGATCAAAGTCCGCTCTATACCCGCGCAACCAACTGGCATTTCTACAAAAGAAATCTTGATCAGGATATCATCCGGGAGCCAGTCTGGTCCTATATGGAACCTCTTACCTTTCACCTCTCTTCTGAACATATTCTCCTGAAACGTTATGAGCAGTTGCGAGAAGAAACAACAAAGAAAGCAACCAGAGACGCCTGTAACCTGACCGGCAGAATTCTTCACCATATTCAGGATATGTCGATCCCTGCACACGTTGTCCCGATATTTCACGGACAACTGGTCGAAGATAGTTTCGAGATATATCTGCGCGAACACTACTTTGCAAATGAGAGCAAGATTTCGGAAATTTCCAACACACTCAACCCTGATTCATCGACTATTATTCCAAAAGCCGAGACAACCATCCTCCACCTCTATGAAGAGGCAGCCGAAACCACACTCGGTACATTGAAAATTGAAAACTCATCATGCAAATGCGAGATGAACGGTACACAACTCAATCTTCCGTGGAGTTACTTCTGGTCAGACAGGAAAACCAACCACAACGGCTCTCATCCCTCTGAATGCAACCTTGGTGGATTCGGCATTTTCGGACCACTCGGGAAGAATTTCGGAAAAACTGAAACAATTAATGCCGGTGGAAATTCGTACCTTATCGAACAGACAACATATGACAACTTTTGTCAGCAACAGGTCAAGTCTATGCTTGAAAACAGCATAAAAGCCCTCTTCATCCTTGAACCGGAACTTAAAAAAATCTGCTAAAGGACCTCATTAACCCCCGAAGGTATTGCAACTCTGCACATCACCAGTCCGCCAGCCTTCACGGAACCATTGCACGCGCTGCTTTGAACTGCCGTGAGTAAAGGAGTCGGGGGTAACGTAGCCACGGGATTTTTTCTGCAGCCTGTCATCTCCGATCATGGAAGCGGCGTTCAGTGCTTCGTCAATATCTCCAGGTTCAACAATATTTCTGACCCGGTTGGCATGGTTGGCCCAGACACCACTGAAACAATCCGCCTGCAACTCGAGCCGCACCGACATCTGGTTATACTCTTTTTCTGAAAGCTGACTGCGCAGGGCCTGAACCTTATTGCTTATTCCCAGTAAATTCTGGACATGGTGACCGACCTCGTGGGCCACCACATAAGCCTGAGCAAAGTCACCCGGCGCATCGAGATTATTCTTCAGATCACGATAAAAACTGAGATCAATATACACCTTTTTATCAGCTGGACAGTAAAAAGGGCCCATTGCCGCACTGGCACTGCCGCATGCGGACTGTACGCTATCCGAAAAAAGTACAAGAACCGGTCGCTGATACCTGCCCCCCATCTCCCGAAAGAGAATATCCCAGGTATCTTCGGTATCAGCCAGAACAACGGAGACAAAATCCGCCAGGTCATTTTCCACACCTTCCTGAGCGCTATTGCTTTTCTGATAGACGGCAGGACCATCGGTCACCCCGGACTGAAGAATGATTGATGGATCTATGCCAAAATACAATCCTACCAGCGCAAGCAGCAATATGCCAATTCCACCGCCTTTTGCACCACGTGAAACTCTGCCACGCCTATCCTCAATATTTGAACTTCTCCGTCCCGATTTCCAGCGCATATTTCACCTCTCACACCATGATCCCATTCCCCCGATAAAAAGACCTGAATGCTCTATTGTCTCCGCCACTACCCTCTCTTGCCTCCTCACTTTTCCTGAGAACAGAGGCGATCGACTCCCCTTTTCAGCCGGGATTTCTCATAAGAAATCCTGCTGGTGCTACTTAATATCAGCTATAAAACTATTCGACTTTTCAATAGCCAAATTCATCTGGGCTACCAGCTGCTCAATCTCACCTTTTAACGACGCAAACTCTCCCCGCAGGGAACCTATAGCCTGTGCGTTGAGATTATGTTTGAGGTACAGCACGTTATCCTGAAAAATTCGCAGCACAGGATCCATGCTTTTTTCAGCTTTGTGCATACTGGAGACCATTTCCTTATACCTCACTTTTGTCTTCTCAAGTTTTACCCTGCTCGACCTGCGATACTCTTTGTTCTGATAGAGTTCCAACTCATCTTCCCACTCTTCAAACAACGCTTCAGCCACAGCTTCAACTTTATCTATTCTGTCGGAGACCTTTTCCGCGACATCCTTGCTCTCTTCAAACTCATTATTGAGTTTATCATATGCTTTTTTAAGGTCAGACTCTTCAAGCTGCACGACTGAATTGAACTGCTCAAGCGCCGATGTAAACTGCTCCTGAGCTTCTTCCTGAGCATCCCGTGCGTTCTCGACACGATCTACCATAATATCCCGTTTATGAACCCCGACTTTTTCCATCGCTCCGTAATAGGTATCAGCGCAACTGCTGAGCAAAAGCGGCAGAACCACCATCAGTATGAGAACCGGGTAAATCTCCATTTTTTTCTCTCTCTTCACCATAGACATCTCCTTTTTGTAACAGTCGGTAAAAGTTGTAGTTCTTCGAGATTCCATAAAAAAGTGTCGCATCGTTCTAACCATTGTAAGCATGGAAAATACTTCGTGCAAAACGTGTGTCGCCGAGATGAAGAAATACAAAGTCCTGTAAAACCTCTCCTTGTAGCGAAAGACCACTTACGATATATTGTCGGGACAATCTGGCTCACCATTGTTACTGCTGTTTTACCAGAAAGAACCCAAACCTAGTCCGGAGCAGACAACCACATCGACATGTCAGATACCCCTTTAAACCAACAATCAGATCGGAAAAAATGCGACGGTTGCGGCGGGTCCGGCCA
>JBFHGS010000208.1:0-9044 GCA_041582995.1 Desulfopila sp.
GGTTGCATGAAAAAAACCACACATAAGAGCATTATGCTGACCGTAATTTTTTGTGAGACGAATTATTTTCACCCGCTCATCCTGCTTCCTGAGAGATTTCATAACTGTCCAGGAATTGTCCCCACCACCATCTTCAACCAGAACCAATTCAAAAGGCAGACCAATCTGTTCAAAAACAGAAAACGTTCTTTCGTACAGTTCTTTCAAGGATGATTCACTTCTATATACCGGGACAACAACAGAATAAAGTTTCGGTGTCATGAATAACCCCTATGGCATTAAGAGCTGCCGGGCTTCGCTCTGGGAATATGGCTCAAAGCCCATCGCATTTGCTATCCCGAGTATCCGCTCGATAAGTTCTTTGTTCGATGCCAGTTTCGTTCGTTCTTTGTCATACCAGATGTTATCTTCAAGGCCGACTCTTACCCCGCCACCGGCAATAATTGACATGGCGTTCATTTGAAGTTGCACATCGCCCACACCACCAACCGACCACACAGAGCCCTCCGGTAATTCTCTGATCATGAGACCAAGAGAAAGCATATCTGCCTGGGCACAGGCAATGTTTCCTAAGATGAGATTGAAATAGTACGGAGGAGAAACATAACCTTTTTTAATAAGATATTTCGCATAATTAATCATTCCCAGATCAAAAGCCTCAAACTCAGGTCGAATACCTGTTTGTTGCATTTTGATGGTAAGATCTTTGATCATTTGCGGGGTGTTGATGCTTGCCTGATTGTTGAAATTAAGGGAGCTTAAAGTCAGACTGCCAAAATCAGGCTTCAGCTTATCTTTCAACTCAAGAACTTCGGAGCGTTTATTGAATTCATTGAAATCGCGTCCGCTTGTTGAAACACAGATGATCAGGTCTGGGTTCTGGCGACGGATACCACCGATTATTTCTGCATAAATTTCTTTTCGATACGTTGGAATTCCCGTTTCAGGTTCACGCGCATGCAGGTGAACCATGTTCGCACCCATCTGGGATGCCTCCAGAACCTGCTCTATAATCTCAGCAGACGAAACAGGAACCTTTTCCGTCATTCTTTTTGTTGGTATTAAACCGGTAGGAGTGAAGTTAAGAATGAATTTTCCTTTTTTCATTTTCGTGTCTTCCCTTATGCTCTATCGGCCACACCTGCAAAGTAATTTTTCGTTTGATCAGCACCTACATTGAAGATAAGATCGATGATACTTACTTCATGAATAAATGGAGGAGAAGACAACTGATCATATTCCGCATATCCAGTATAATTCATCCAGTAAACTTGGATATTGTTCTCGCGAAACAGCTGTACGTTAAGATAGTTTTGAGCTGCAGGGCCGCTTAAATACTCCTGAGCATCTGTTTTGAGACAAATATTGAGAATTCGCTCAGATTGCTTCCCTTCTACGTCAAGCGCCCCCGACCAGGTAATGGCGGTTTTGATACCGACCAGAGCACATATTTCTTGTATGAAAATATAATTTATTTCGCTTAACAGAGATATGTTTCTGCATCGTTCATAGAGACTTTGGAAAAACGGGGCATGTGTCCTAAAAAAAGGGGCTCGCGCATATGAATGAACTATGGTTTTCCAGTGAGCATCGACCCATGCATTATCAACGATTGCACACTCGCATATTTTCTGAGCAAAAGCCCCCTTCACATGCACGGGGATTGACAACCACTTCAAGCCGTTGGCTGTTTTAATTTTATTGCGGTTTCGCCAATCTCTTTTCGTGTATTGCATGTCATCGTACAAAATAAACTCATCCACTGAGTTTATGATATCAAAATATCCCTTCCAGGGGATATAGCATGACTGTAATATGGCAACGCGTTTCATAAGTTATCTCATACGGTTCATACGACAATCACGTATCATTTTCCTGCCTTTTTGCTTACAGCACAAACTGTAAAAAACGCTATAAAACTTCAGGAAGCTGCAACAGAACACTGGGGCAGGCATTATTCGCAACTACCTATAGTAACGAACCAATTCGCTAATTAACGAAAAACATAAAAATGCAAAAAATGCTCCATACCCATCTAAATTCAATTACTTACAACAAGATGGAGTATATCACAAAGTCAGCGGAAGTAAATCTATTTGAACCATTTCCAGAATTTCACAACACAATTCTTTAAATCCCATATAAAGAGCTCAAGCGTCCTAATCCTCTCTTCTGATGAAGATCAACCTGAGTAGTAGCAATTGCAAAAGTTACAAACACATCTGATTATCCCTTAATTTCAGTTTCATCAGGTGAGGTGTGATAAAAAAACACATTCCCTCCGCATTGATTACACATTTCATCATTAAATATCTGTCCAATATTTTTGAGTAATAATAATCGTCATATCCGTCGCCTTCTTTCCAGCAACAACGCAGGAATATTCAAGCAATATAGAATATATTCTTTATACACTTCACTCATTCATCTGATATCTCATCTATTATGTCAATAAATATCAAACAATTAGACATTTCACACATTACGTTCAAGGTTTCTCTTGTTATAGGAATCTTTCTTTTGGGCGGAGTTCTGGCTCAATCCGGAGTGTATCCATTTACCTTTATTGAACAGGGAATTATCGCAACAAAGACCCTGATAGAAGAGCAAACCCGCCGTCGCCCAGAACTCCTGAAAAAAATCATCTATCCCGGCAAAGGTGTGACCATCAACGAGACGGAACAAACCGCTAAGGGATTGACCTTAATGCAAGGTTGGTTTCCGGAGGGTCCTCAGGCAATTTTGGTCGATATGGATGGCACCATCATCCATCGGTGGATGATAGATTTCTTCAAAATCTGGCCGAATCCTCAACATATTTACCCTGAAAAAAACATTCCAAAAACTCCGTTCAATTACCATTCTCAAGGGATTGTCGCCCTTCCTGACGGATCGATTGTGGCCAACATTGGTAATACAGGCACCGTAAAAATTGATAAATGCAACCAGGTCGTCTGGACTGTAGATAGGATGACCCATCACTCTGTCACGTTGACACAAGAAGGAGGGTTCTGGATTCTTGCAAACAATGATCTGAGAGAAATTCCTGAAGATCTGTTGTTTGCAGGGATGACCTCGGAAAAATTAGAAGAGACATTGGGCCGCTATGAGAATCTCCTGCTTTATGTCGATGCTCATGGCCAGGTACAAAAGGAATTTTCTGTTTTACAGGCAATTGTAGATGCAGGACTTGAGCATCAGTTATTTGATGCGATGATGATTAGAGAATTTGATCCAACCCATGCAAATGATATCGAAGTAGTGACACCAGAACTGGCTGCCAAAATTGAGCAGGTGAATGAAGGAGATCTGCTGGTCTCTATTCGACAGTTTCATATGTTGGCTATCTTTGATCAGGAAACCGGGAAAATAAAATGGTTTCAGGAAGGTCCATGGGTTCGGCAACATGATCCTGACATTACCCCCGAAGGGAATATAGTAGTCTTTAATAACCGTTATAAACCTGTGAGTATCAGGCAAAAGCCCGGTAGCAATATTATTGAATTTGACCCGGAAACAGGAGAATCCAAAGTCCTCTATCCAAGCCTCTCCAGTGACGAGTTTTATAGTAATATTTTAGGAACTCAGCAGGCATTATCTAAAGGGAACTGGTTAATCAATGAAAGTCGCGCCGGCCGGGTATTTGAAATCAATCAGGATGGCCACGTTGTTTGGGAATTCATTCAACCATTCGACAAAGATTACGCTGCATTAATTGAAGTTGCTGAGCGATATACGTATGACTATTTCACCGTTGATGATTGGAGCTGTCCAAAAGATTAGTAGATATCATAAATCGTAATGGAAAGCCTTTTCACCGAACTCAAGCGTAATATTAAATCTGATTTTCTCTTTTTCTCAGCAAGAATGGTGAAGTGTAAGGTGTGAACACTACCACATGGCCAGCAGTATCAAAATCGTTCTGTACTATGCATCAGGCTTTCAGCTATCACAGACTGCAGCCGATTGCGGAATGTAAAAGCCATATTGCTTACGTATTGATTGCACAATTTCCTATTATCTCTCTGGTTAATCTTTTTACAACTGAAATCGGCCGCAGAAAACAACACCAAATAGAAACACAAAATCAAAGGTATACGCAAATGATCATAACTCGACAAATAGTAATAATTACAACGGTGGTATTATTTCCGGCACTAGCACACGCCTATGTCGGGCCAGGAGCTGGTCTTTCCGCTATAGGCACTATTTTAGCTTTTATTGGTTCTCTCCTGCTACTTGTTGTTGGGTTTATCTGGTACCCATTGAAACGAGTATTCGGTAAAAAAACTGCTGTACATGAGACTACAGGTGAAGAAAAAGCAGCAGTTGCAATGCAACATACCAGCAACAACGAAATATCAGGTACACGGATATGATTATACTCGTTTACCTACTTACCATTGCGTTGTTTTGCCTGGCCTTCTATTTGACTGACATGATTAAAACAGCACGCGTATCCATTGCTATCTCTCGTCAGGCAATTGAGATAATATCTGACCCTGATCTTGAAGATTTTGCAAAAGAAACATCGATTAAAAAAGCAGCAACCGAAATGATGAAAAATTGCGGTTTGTTCTTTCTTAAAGGAGGCCTCACGGTCGCTGCAGTTGCTATACCTCTCTTGTCGGCAGATCTGATGGATCTGGCAAGCATAGCAGAGACCAGCCGATTTGCACTCCGCTGGGATGTTCTCATTCTCACTACGTTGGCAATGATGCTCTCAATAATCATCCTGAAGAAACTCCGAACCCATCACTCATCTACAACCTCACAGATCTCAAAATGCTAAGCAGTGCACAATACTCAGGGTTGGACAGAGCCATCCATAACCTTGCATTTGGTTCAAAAACGCTCCAGGAAATACTGCTTGATATAGAAAAAAGCCTCTGCTCAAAACAGTGGGCAGGCGTTCAGGCAAAGAAACCCATATTTATAACTTCTTTGCCCAGAGCCGGAACCACGATAATCCTTGAGGCCTTACATCGTCTGCCCGCCCTTGCGACCCATACCTACCGTGATATGCCTTTCATCCAGACTCCTGTTTTGTGGGCAAAGCTGGCATCTACCTTTCGCCGGCAAAGCAGTCCTCAACAGGAGCGGGCTCACGGGGATGGATTGACTGTGAATGAGGATAGTCCTGAAGCTTTCGAAGAAACCTTGTGGCTCCGATTTTTTCCGGAAAGATATTCTGACAAATTTATCTCATTATGGGATGAAAAGGCTGTAAATTCATGCTTCGAAGACTATTTTCGTGAGCACATGAAAAAGATTGTGCTTTTACGGTGCCCTCTCAATTTAGAAAATGGGCGCTATATAAGCAAAAACAATGCAAATGTAGCACGCACAGAAGCGTTGAAGGCAATGTTTCCTGATGCCTGTATTGTAATTCCTTTGCGTCACCCTGTTGAACACGCCATCTCCCTCTTGCGCCAACACAAAAACTTTTCCGCTCAACATAAGACCGAGCCGTTTGCTCGTAAATACATGAACGATATCGGCCACTTAGAATTCGGGGAATTACATCGACCGATCCTGTTTGCAGAAACTACTGATAAAACAGATAATCTGAGTGTGGACTCTATTGACTATTGGCTCGCGTATTGGGTAGCTGCATTTGAACACCTGAGCCTGCAGCAGAATATTGATTTTTTATCCTATGAATCGCTCTGCACATCTGGTGCAGATGGTTTTGCAACCCTTTGTCAGCACCTGGAGATCCAGGCTACAGCGAGCGATATTACCCAAGCAGCAACTCTCTTTCGCCCTCCCCCGCCAAACCGAAGTAATGACTACGTGACTGATCCTGTCCTTCTGGAAAAAGCGATGTATCTCTACAACCAACTTCTCCAGCGTTGTTTGCTTAGAGATAAACAGTGAATAACAGGCACAAGAGGTCATGTTTTGATCAGTCTTTGCATTGACATGCGAAGACTGATCAAAACATATACTTGCTAGTACCCAGCTTCGAGCTGGGTACAGCCAATAGAAAATGATGCTCAAACAGATGTTCATGTCTTAACGACAAGCAGGAGCATGCAATAGTAAAAAAATACGTTTAACAGCCTCCACATCTTCCTCATTTTAAAACACGCCAGTCTGAAAGAATATTCTGATATTCGCTACTTTCTTGTCCGTTGCAACCATTTCATTTTCTATGTATTTTTGATTGAGATATCTGATAATTTGCACGACGCAATCCACTCACACCTGAAAATGGAGTAGAACATGATCAAACATATTGTATGCTGGCGGTTGCTTAACAGAACCAGGCCGCTTGAAGAAAATGCAGATGCGATGGCGATAAAAACGGCGCTAGAAGGTCTGCGGGGGGAAATCCCTGGACTTCTGCATCTTGAACTGGGCTTTGATTTTAGCGATAAAGATTCCGCTGGAGATATCGTCCTATATACTGAATTCGAATCGAAGGAAGCTTTGCTGGCTTATCAGAACCATCCTGCTCATGTTGAAGTCGGAAAAACGGTCAGGCCACGAACCTGCGACCGTCGAATGATAGATTACGAGATCTGATACAATGTGTTGCTGTATGCTTTTCGGAATTTGCACAGAGGAAGAGATTTACGACATGCCCATTGAATATTTTGGACTGGCGACGGCAAATAGGATAAGATTTCATTATACCTGTCATTTCTAACCCTTAAAAGACACGTTTCGGGATTAACATCAACCACCCTGGGAAATATCAGAGAAGAACAAGACCGGTTACCGGGAAAACATATTTTCCCTTATAATATATGTACACAACGGAAACGGCGACGTTATCCGGAATGAAACTGTAGACTGAACGGGTAGTGTTACTCTCATGCAGTCTGAATACCAGATCCTTCCTCATCCACATTCTCCCGACATTGTGATGAATTATAATCGACTCAAGGGCCGTTCTCCTTTTCCTTTTGAAACTCTGGCTGTTGCTGTTGCTTTTTCGCCACGGCTTGATGCTCTTCTCGCTGAGGCCAGCCGATTGGCAAATATTTTTAATGCCAGGTTATTTCTGATTCATGCTGGTCGAAAAAATCCTGAAAAAGAAGAACTCCTTAAGGAAAAATGCGCTCATGCCGGCATCAGTCATGAAACAGAAATACTGTGGCATGACGGTGACCCCGTTTCCGTTCTACTTGAGACTTGCAAAGAGAACATGATCGATCTCCTTTTACTCGGGGCCCTGCAGCGCGAATCAATGTTCCGCTACTATCTGGGCTCAGTGGCGCGCGGCCTGAGCAGAAAGGCCAAGTGTTCTCTTCTCATGCTTACAGAACCAGAAATTGATGGAAGTAGTTTTCAAAATATTGTTGTCAGTTGCACTGAAAATCCTAAAACATTATCGACTCTGAACACCGCTGTCTATTTTGCCCACTGTACAGGGTGCCGCGAAATCCAGGTTGTCAAGGAGGTTGATCAGGTTGGTCTGGCAATGGCCCTGTCTGATGACAGTACAACCAGTGACAGGAATCGTGTAAGAGAACAGCTTTCCAAAGACGCTCAAGAGACAATACAAACCAAAATATCAACTCTGAATAACGACAATATTTCGCTGCACGGCACCGTTCTCTTCGGGCGACCAGGATTTGAGATCCGGAAATATGCGAAAGGCTGCAAAGCGGACCTTCTTGTCATCAATTCGCCTGACAGCAGTTACGGGCTGATGGATCGTATTTTTACTCATGACATGGAATATATTCTGGAAGACCTGCCGTGCAATATTCTTATTGTCCACTCACGAAATACTAACATTACCTGATTAGGGCCTCAGATTCGCTTTATGGATAAACTCAGTCACAATGATCTGGTAATTCTGTTGCTGGCGATAAGCACGATATTGGTGTTCTCCCGCATAGCTTCAGAACTGGGCAAGAGAATAGGCCTTCCAATGGTTATGGGAGAGCTGATTGTCGGCGTCGTTCTGGGACCTACAGTATTTGGGTCAATTGCACCGGGAATGTATAAAGCACTCTTCCCGTTTAACGAAAATAGTCATTTTTCATTGGCGCTCGATGCAATTTTTTCATTATCTGTGATATTACTGCTCTTCATCGCCGGTCTGGAATTGCGTTTTTCTCTTTTTCTCCGGCATGGCAGAACCGCGATATCCACTGGGATAGGAAGTATAGTCCTTCCATTTTCATCTGGATTTGCTGCGGCCTGGTTTTTTCCTGAATGGTTTTCATCTGTCAGTAATAGTTCGTCGCATATGCTTTTCGCCTTATTTCTCGGAACTGCCATGTCAATATCAGCACTGCCTGTTATTGCCAGAATTCTGCTTGACATGAAGCTCCTGACAAGCGATGTGGGTGTAGTCATCATCGCCTCGGCAATCTTTAATGATGTTGTGGGCTGGATCTTTTTTTCCTTTATTCTTTCGTTGGTCAGTACTAACAGCAGTGGCGGGAGCGTCGTGCAGAGCTTTACATCCATAGCTGCTTTTGCCCTTTTCATGCTGGTTGCAGGGCGATTTGTTCTTAACCGCGTTCTTCCCTGGATTCAAACAAAACTGAGCTGGCCCGGCGGTGTCTTATCTTTTAGCCTAAGCTTGTGTCTTCTCTGTGCCGCTTTTACTGAATTCATCAAAATTCATGCTATCCTTGGCGCGTTTATAGCTGGCTTGGCCATTGGTGATTCTGCGCATTTACGTGAACAGGCCCGGGAAATCATGCACCAGTTCGTAACCAGCTTCTTTGCCCCATTATTCTTCGTTTCTATTGGATTAAAGGTCAATTTTATTGAGCACTTTGATCTGACGGTAGTGGTGGTGATATTGCTGCTGGCATTTTCGGGCAAGGTTATAGGTGCAGGTATCGGAGCATCTTTGGGAGGAATGACGTGCCGAAAATCTTTAGCTGTTGCTTTTGGCCTGAATGCACGAGGTGCCATGGAAATGATTCTTGGGTCTCTCGCATATGACGCAGGTCTCATCAATCACTCAGTTTTTGTCGCTCTGATTATAATGGCACTTGTTACCAGCATCACAAGTGCACCGCTCATGCGTCTATTTCTTGAGAAAAATCCGTAATTAACGCGGCTACCAC